>NZ_RBKX01000001.1:1272369-1590462 GCF_003634615.1 Flavobacterium sp. 102
CGCGAATTTTATCAATTCGTGTTTAGAACAATTGGCCAAAACTTTAAAAGAAGAAGCTCAAAATTATTCCGAGTTTGATGAAGCCGAAAAAAGCATTACTGTCGTGATGAGCATTTTGTCCAACTTTGTTCCTAATTGTATTGTTCGTGCCGAAGTTTCCTGTAAAGTAGATGATTTAGCCGAAAAGAAAATCGAAAACCCACAAGAGTTTGCCGAGAAATTTGTGCAAGCCGTTCGCATCGCCGAAATCGAACCTTTCCGTGCCGTGACGCACAACAAAGGCATCATGAATGGTGTTGATGCAGTGGTTTTGGCCACCGGAAATGATTTCAGAGCAGTCGAAGCCGGTGTTCATGCTTATGCTTCCAGAAATGGACAATATTCGAGTTTGTCACATGCCAAAATCGAAAACGGTATTTTCACTTTTTGGATGGAAATCCCTTTGGCTTTAGGAACGGTTGGCGGATTAACTTCTTTACATCCATTGGTTAAAATGGCTTTGGAAATCTTGGGCAAACCTTCTGCGCAAGAATTGATGCAGGTTGTAGCCGTTACGGGATTGGCACAAAACTTTGCGGCACTGCGCTCATTAACAACTACCGGAATTCAGGAAGGTCACATGAAAATGCATTTGAATAATATTTTGAACCAATTCGAAGCGACTACAGATGAACGAAAAGCAATCGCAAAGCATTTCGAAAACAATACCGTGACGCATTCTGCTGTAGTGGAATTGATTCAAAATCTAAGAAAATAGTCTCTTGATAAAAAAATTTTATAGCAACGGAAAATTACTCATCACAGGGGAATATGTGGTGCTTGATGGTGCCAAGGCTTTTGCGTTGCCTACCAAATACGGTCAAAATCTAATCATAGAAGAAGCGGAAGACAACATCATCCAATGGACGAGTTACGACAGTGATAAAAGCATTTGGTTTGAAGACAATATTCCATTTGCCTCGATCGTTAGAAAAGAGCGTAATGATGATGACAAAAGCGTTAAAAACACTTTAATCGAAATTTTGCACGAAGCTTATTTGATGAATTCTGATTTTATAACAACTTCAAAAGGATACAATATTACGACCGAATTAACTTTTCCCAAATTATGGGGTTTAGGGACATCTTCTACATTAATCAATAATATTGCTCAATGGTTGCAAATTGATGCCTTTGAGCTGCTGAAAAGGAGTTTTGGCGGTAGTGGTTACGATATTGCTTGCGCTCAAAATAACTCCGGAATTTTGTACCAAATTGTCAACGACAAACCGATTGTGGAAATTGTAGATTTCAATCCCGATTTTACGGATAAAATCTTCTTTGTTTATCTGAATAAAAAGCAGAATAGCAAAAATGCGATTGCATCTTATTACAGCAATCAAGTCGATATTAGAAAAACGATTCCGGTTATAAATGATTTAACAAAAATTGTAGTTGAAGCTGATCAACCCAAAACTTTTGCTTTGGCTTTAGCACAACACGAAATTGAATTGAGCAACATTTTAGAATTGGCTACTGTAAAAGAAGTACTGTTTCATGACTTTAATGGCGTTGTCAAAAGTCTAGGCGCTTGGGGCGGCGATTTTGTCTTGAGTATTTCCAAAGAAGATCCGACCGATTACTTTAAAGAAAGAGGTTTTGAGATTGTTATTCCTTATCACGAAATGATATTATAATAAAAAAACCCTGAAGTTTAGCTTCAGGGTTTTTTGTAATTGTTATTTTCGATTAATAGAAATCAGCTCTGTTGTCTTGGATGTCTGCATCATTTTTCAAGGCTTGCATAAATCTTCCGGCGTTGCCAACAGCTTGTGGTTTTAATTTATTCACATAGTCTGTATATTTTGGAAGCGCTGGTGCTTTAGCAACTGTTTTAGTTACCAATACATAAACACCTGAATTACCCTCGATAGTTTTTGAAACCTGACCTGCTTTTGAAGAGAAAGCGGTTCCAACCACTTTTGGTTCAAATCCGGCGCCCGGAACTGCTGCGTTTTCAAGCGTTAAATCAACGGCATTCATAACCGTTACTTTGTTTGAAGCTGCAATAGCGGCTAATGAACTTCCGGTCATTTTCGCTTTAATCATTTCAGCTTTCTTTTTGTTTTTCAAAAGACCTTCCACTTGTGGTCTGGCTTCTTCAACAGACATTAATCCTTTTTCAGTTACTTTTTTCAATTTGGCAATTACATGACCAACATTAGCAATTTCAAAACGTTTTACATCACCAATATTGGTGTCACCGGCAAATGCCCATTTAACGATTTGTCTTTGGTTGCTGATTTGGCCAAAGTTCTCATCGATAGGTTTTACTCTTACAGATGGGTTAACCGTTAATTTAGCTTCTTTGGCTAAAGCAGCGAAATCTTTATTGGCAGCATCCATTTCAAATTTAGTAGCTTGCGTATAGATTTTGTCATTTGTAGATTCAGATGGCTCAATTTTTTCAGCAATAGTAGCCAATCTGATTGCGTCTTGTTTATCGGTAACGCTGATAATGTGGTAACCAAATTCTGTTTCTACTAAGCCAATTTTTCCAACCGGATTATTGAAAACGAAATCATTAAACGGTTTTACCATGGCGCCTGGAGCAAAATACCCTAAATCACCACCTTGTTGTGCTGATGAATCATCAGAATTAGACATCGCCAAAATCATAAACATAGATGGATTGGCCAAAGCTTGAGCCAATAAGCCTTCTGCTTTAGCTTTTGCTTCTTCTTTAGTTCTTTTCTCTTTTTTGTTTGGCACTTGAGTTCCTTCCCAACTAATTAAGATATGACTTGCTTTTGATTTAGCGCCTGCTTTTCTTCCTAAAGCTTTAGAAATACAGTAGTAGTTGCTAAACATATATGGTCCGTAAACTTCACCTGTAGCCAATGCAAATAATTTATCTGCGTGTTCAGCCGGTAAATCTTGTTTGGCAATATAAGTTGAGTCGAAAGGAATATCAGAATTTTGGTTTACATAATCCGCTACATTAGTAGCCGATTGGAAACTTGGAATGGTATCGTTTTTGCCGTCTTTGAATTCAACACGACTAGTCAATAACGAATTAATTTTGTTTTTAACTTCTGCTTCATCTTCAGCAGATGGTTTTTCTTGAATAAGAACATAATCCAATTCGCGAGTTTCCTCTGATTTGAATTTTTTCTCCTTAGTTTTCATGTAAGCCAAAATCTCTTCGTCAGTAATTTTAACATCACTGTCTTTAATGCTTGAGAAAGGAACAGTAACAAAGTCAAAAGATACTTTGTTCATTTCTGCTTCATATTTAAATTTACCTTCAGCTTCAGTCGTGTATAAACCACCTTTTACTAATGAATTGTAAATTTGGTATTTTGCATTTAATTCTGCATCTTTTTCTCTTTCTTTCAAGATTTGAATTCCTTCCGGATTAGACTTGAAGTAATCTTTGAATTTCTTTACGTCAAATTTACCAGTGGCATCTAAAAACGCTGGGTTTTGTCCAATATTAGGATCTGCTTTGAATACTTCAACGATGTGTTTTTCGCCAACGCGCAAACCTAATTTTTCAAACTCAGCTGTAAGTAAAGCAATGCTTACTTCTTGATTCCAAACTTGGTTTGAAGCTTGCAAAGCAGTCACTTGTTGACCATTTTGTCCGTTTTTTTCAGCGTTTGCTACTTTTACTCTAAAGTCTTCATAAGCAATATCTTTTCCATTAACGCTTCCCACGTCTTTTGAGATGCTTTTAAATCCGTTGCTAAATAAATCTTGCACGACAAAAGCCAATAATGCAAAGCCAATAAGTATTAAAAGTAAGCCTGAGCGATTTCTAATTTTTGATAAAATTGCCATTTCTAATCTTGTTAATTTTTAATTCAGTTTGCGAAAATACAATTATCTGTGAAATAATAATACTCACTTAGTTATAATTTCAACTATTTTTTAATTTTTTTGCAGAAACTAATCGAATACTATCATTTTGACCAATTCGATTTTCTTATTCGTTGCTTCTTCGATGGTAAATTGGAAGTTTTCAATGGTGATTTGATCTCCTTTTTGTGGAATCTCTTTCGAAAAATCAACTATAAATCCACCCAAAGTGCCATAAGAATCACTTTCGGGTATGTTTAATTTATAAGTTTCATTAAGATATTCTACATCTAACCTTGTGGAAAACAAATAAGTAGCTTGGTCAAGTTGTTCTTCGATTAAAGCTTCGTCTGAATCGTGTTCGTCTTCAATCTCGCCAAAGAGCTCTTCAACGATGTCTTCGGTAGTTATAATCCCAGAAGTTCCACCATATTCATCAAGAACAACGGCTACGCTTTTTCGCTTTTTTGTAAGTAAATTAAGAACATCTTTAATAAAAATAGTTTCAGGTACAAATTCTACCGGAATCATAACCGATTTGATGGTTCTGGGTTTTTTAAAAAGTTCAAAAGAATGGACATAACCAACGATATCATCCAAAGTATTAATGTAAACTAAGATCTTAGAATAACCGGTTTCTATAAAAAGTTCTCTTAAATCGACGACAGAACTGTGCAAATTAACGGCTACTAATTCAGTTCGCGGTGTCATAATATCTCGGGCTTTAACACCTGAAAACTCTAAGGCATTTTGGAAAATTTGTATTTCTGAATCTACGGTTTCGTGGTCTTGCACGGAATTCATTTGTTCCGAAATATAATTGCCCAATTCTATTTTGCTAAAAGAAAGTGTTATTTGGTCACCTTCAGTTTTGAAAAATTTCTTCAGAATATAATCTGAAATCCAAATCATAAAAGAAGAAATATAGTAAAACAATCGGTAGAAGAAATAAGCCGGCAAAGCGAAAAATTTCAGAAAACTATTGGCGTAAATTTGGAAAAACACTTTCGGCAAAAACTCAGAAGTCATTAAAACAATCAGCGTAGAAATAAGCGTTTGTAATAACAAATTGGATAAATCGGAGAATTGATAACCTAAAGTTTTGAACCACCGCATTAGCAAATCGCCCATGAAGAATCCGTAAATCACCATGGTAACATTATTGCCTACCAACATGCTGGCAATGAATTTTGAAGGTTTTTCTGTTAGCTTGGTAAGGATTTTGGAAATGAAATTATCTTGTTTTTTTTCAATCTCAAGATAAATTTTATTGGAGGAAACAAAAGCGATTTCCATCCCTGAAAAAAATGCGGAAAGTATCAAACATATGATGATGATTCCGATTTCCATGAATTAAGGTTTTTTATTGCGCTCCGCAAATTTTCGGGCAAACCTTCTTCTAAAGAAAAACGTAAACACACAAACAGCGGCAAATAGTGCGCTGATGATAAAGTTTTCTCCATCTTTCCAACTGATAAAGGCGTCAACGGCAAATAGTAATCCGGCTAGTAAGTAAGCGTATTGTGTAAATCTTAAATAGTTCATAGTTATTCTGATGATTGGACTTGTCCAGATATTTTTTGTGAGTTTACTTTTTTAAAGTCTTTGCTAAAATCGATTCCTTCGCCATAAGAAACGCCTTTTGGAGAAGTAAATTTAAACTTTTTTTCGGTAAAAAACCATTCGTTTTTTTGGTCGTAATACAATTGTTCTGTTTCCAGCAAATCTCCGTTTTGGCTTGAGATTCTTACATTGCCTTGCAGGTCAATGATATTAGTCGCCTTGTGCGAAACGGCATAATTGGCATCGATTAGGGTTTGTTTTCCGTTTTTGTCAAACAAAGTCAAATGCATGCCTTTAGGAAATTCGGTATAAGGGAATTCCACTGTGGCATAATCGAGCATTTTCGGGCTGATTAAATTGGCCGTAATCCGACCTGAATCGGTATATTTTAAATTGATGGAATCTGCATCACCGCTTGGAGTAAATTCGGAAACACTCATTTTTTGAACGTCTTTGAAATTACTTTCACATGAAGCAACCATCAAGCAAAACAATAGGGCTAAAAGCGGAATACTATTTTGGAGAGTGCGTTTCATTATTTAGCAGGGAAAGTGATGGTTTCGTTAATCCAACATCCGATGGTCAACGATTTTCCATTCATTTTTTCTTTGTTAATCTCGGCTTGAGAAGGAGATTTTGAAGCTAATCTTTCTACAATTTTGTCAGCGGCAGCTTTCATTTTCGGCTCGGCTACAATAGCTTTTTTAGCGGTTTGTAAAGCTAAATACTTAATGGCTTTTTTTTCAAAATCAGTTTTTCCACATTCGTCAGCAACATTAGCGTAGAGTTCTGCTAAAAACAAATAAGCACTTCCCAAAGTTGGGTCATATTGTAAAGCTTTATTCAAACTTTCTTTAGACTTGGCTTTGTCACCAAATAATAATCCGGTGGCTAAAGTGTAATATATTTTTGCTCTTGCCTGTGGATTGGCTTCTAAATCTGCGGATTGGGTATAAAACTTTATGGCTTCTTCAAAATTCTTTTGCTTTAAGGAGTTTAAGGCCATAAAGTAAGCCGATTGAGAAGTAGCTTTGGTGGCATAAAAAATTTGAGCCATTTTGTTGAAAATCGGTTTTGCGCTACACTTGTCACCAAGATTTGTTAAAGCACCTAAAATCCAATCGTTATTGTCTGAATTCAATTGGTATTTATTTTCATAGTAAGTGGCCAAATTATCGCAGGTTGTTAAATCTTTTGCCAAAGAATTGATGCCGCGTTGGGCTGTTCTGTATTCATTGGCTTTATCCGGATTTGTATTCTGTAAATTGGAAAGCATGGCATTAACCAAGGTGTATTTGTCCAAAACCAATTCGGCATTAAACTTTTGATTTCCGGCTTTGTATTTTTCATGGCACAAACTGAAATAAGTATAAATGGCATTCGCATTGGTAATGCTGTCTGAGGCTCTTGAAAAAGCGTTGTCGAGTAAACTTAAAATCTCGTCTGTTGCTTCCATCTTATTGTCGTGTAAAGCCATCGCTTTGTAGACTTCAAAATCGGTTGTCGTTGACGGAAAATTTTTGTTGTATTGGTCATACAATTTCATCAGGTCGCGTACCAAAGATTCTTTCTCTTCAGCATTAGCAGCATTATCGATTTTGTATTGTAGAATAAGGATTCCGTCAGTATAAACGATTTCGCTTTGTTTTGGGCAATTTTTTCTCACCAAACTCCAAGTGTCATAGGCATCTGCAATATTCCTCGCCTGGAAAAGTTCTTGGTAAGTTGTAATTGTTGATGAACAGTCAAACTTTTGAGCATTGCTATTGGTAATGAACAAGATAGCAATTAGAGAAAAAAATGCTTTCATAATGAAATTTTTAGTCAATTTTACGCTTCACAAACCACCTGTCACTTAATGATAACCCAACGCTGATATTAAAATAATTTTCTTCTACCAAGTTGTAATAAGTAGTACCTCTTTTACCCATTTCCAATCCGATGTTAATTTTGGAAAAACTACCACCTAACGGAAGGCCGAAACCAACATTTACAGCAGTATCAGTAATGGATTTACCTTGAATGACCAAGCCTGTATTTTCATATCGCAACCCACCACGGTAAGTAATTCTTTTAAAATAACTTGAATAAGAGTTAAAGTTAGGAATAAAATAACCGCCTAAGCTATATCGAGTAGCATTTTCGAATGAAGCACCTTCAATATCTGTAAATCGATTTGACGTGACACTGGTGTTCAAAAAGGTTACTTCTCCACCAATCAGCCATTTTTTTACTTGGCCAAAACCTGAGCCAAGAGCTAATTTTGAAGGTAATTTAATTTTAGTGTCGCCAATGCCTTCAACTTCTTCTCTTTCAATAACGTTGATACTTCCTGAGCCGGAAAATTGTATGATGTCAATGGTGCGCCCATTACCCAATCTTAATTCCGATTCGGGGGTATAGGTTAGACTGCTGAAAAAGGAGAATTTACTGTTTATTTTTGTTTGATAAGTTGCTCCGAAGTTTGCATTAAATCCGCTTACTTCTGAAGTGTTAATTTCTCTGGTGCCATATTGGATATCACTTTGGTATCTTAAATTGGTTGTTTCAATAGTACCAAAGTTATATTGGATGTCTGCACCAATGTTGATTTTTTTTGTCAATTGATAACCTGCGCCAACAAATACTTTATTTACACCACCTATACCACTGTATCTTGAATAGATTGGAGTTGCGTCATCCGACAAAGTTTGGATTTTGTATCCAACAGAAGAATAAGGAATCAAACCAAATCCAAATCCTAATTTCCCAACCGGAATTCCAATGGCTAGGTAATCAAAAGCAGTTCTACGGGCTTTTGCTTCTTGGGTTTCTGTTTTAGATGTCGTGTTTGCGTAAGTACCGCCAAGAGCAAAAACGGTCAATTTTAGACTCGCTAATTGGGCCGGATTTTGTAGATTTAAGTGAATGCTGTCAGGAAAAACAGAAACACCACCCATAGAGCGAGTGTCAATGGTTCCTTTAAATTTAATATCACCAATTCCGTAAAAAGAATACGGGGAAGAAGTTCCCTCTTGAGCTAAGGCAGAGAATGAAAAAAGTAAACAAAGGCTTACTGCAATTTTTTTAATCATTTTTGATTGTATTGAAAAGTTTGGTTCAAACTTTCCAACAGAAAATTTGAATTGGCAAATATGGTATTTTTTAATCGTTTAGCCAAAAATTCTGCATCGCCACCCGTTAAAATTATGATAAATTTAGCGTATTGCGCTTTATACTGTTCGATAAAGCCATCAATTTCAAGAGTCACGCCATTGACAATGCCTGAATGTATAGATTCTTCTGTCGAATTTCCGATTACATATTCCGGATAGGCTTTTGTTAATAAGGGTAACTTCGCCGTGAATTGGTGTAACGATTCATAACGCAAACGAATACCGGGAGAAATAGCACCTCCCAAATATTGATTGTATTCATCGACAAAATCATAAGTAATACAAGTGCCGGCATCAATTACCAATCGGTTTTGATTGGGAAATTGCAAAGTAGCGCCTGTAGCTAAAACCAATCGGTCAATGCCAAGTGTTTTTGGAGTACTGTATAAATTATCAAAGGGAAATTGACTTTGATGAGAAATAAAATGAATTGAAGTGGTTTTTTCAAAAGTCAAAAAGACCGATTTGTCGATATTTCCAACAGAAGCAACAACAATTGACTTAATTTTCGAATATTGTTCTAAAATAAATTCAAGTTTTTCAATCATTTCTTTTTTGTCAAAAACAAAAACCTCTAAAAGAGTATTGTCTTCAAATACAGCTGTTTTGATACGAGTATTTCCAACATCTATGGCTAATAGCATACATCGATTTTTAATGAGGCTAAGGTACGAATAGATTTTTTTTATTATTTGTTTTGGATAAATTAAAAATCGTTCTATATTTGCACCCGCAACACCCAAGGCATACAGCCGAAAGGGGCGTAGCTAAAGCAAGGTATCTTAGCTCAGTTGGTAGAGCAATGGACTGAAAATCCATGTGTCCCTGGTTCGATTCCTGGAGATACCACCACAAAACCTCGATAAGAAATTATCGGGGTTTTTTGTTATTTTTACAATATGCATTTTCTTTATGTACTTTATTCCGCTTCAGCCAATAAATTCTATGTCGGAGAAACTAATGATATAGATAATAGGTTATTGAAACATAATAATCACTCATATGATGGCTCTTTTACTAAAATAGCTGGAGACTGGAAAGTTGTTTTATTGTTTGAATGTATTTCAAAAGATCAAGCTTTTAGACTTGAGAAATTTATAAAGAAAATGAAAAGTAAAATCTTCATTGAAAAAATCATTGTTAATCCAGAAATCTTGATAGATATTATTTCAAAAAATAATTTTTAATCCATATGTCACTGGTTTCCCCTAAGCTTCGGGGCTGGAGATACCACCACAAAACCTCGATAAGAAATTATCGGGGTTTTTTGTTTTCGATAATTCTACAAGTCAAAAACCCATCTGAAACTGCATTTAACATAAAAATATGAGGTAGTTTCTAATTTTTTCACTAAAATTGACCTCTTTTATAATCAATCTTTACAATGAAATTAAAACAAGCAGTTGTACTGTTCCTATTATCGTGCTTTTCAGTATCGGCACAACAAAAAATAAGTGTAGAAGAAATTTACACAGGAGCATTCAGAGCTCAAGGCATGGACGAACTCATTGCCATGAAAAATACCAACCAATACACCGTGCTCAACTTTGACAGAAACACGAGAACTATGCAAATCGATTTATATGATTTTGCAACCCTAAAAAAAATCAATACTTTAATTGACACTAAGAACTTCTCAGAATTAGCCAACGGTATTGACAGCTACGTTTTCAGCAAAGACGAAAAGCAATTGTTGATTGCTAATAATACTAACCCAATTTTTCGTCACTCCTTTACCGCAGATTATTTCCTTTACAATTTAGAGACCCAAAAACTAACCAAAGTCTTGGAACAAGTTCAAGAACCAACTTTTTCTCCTGACGGTGCTAAAATAGGTTTCGCCAAAACCAACAACCTTTTTATTTATGATATCGCTTCCGCAAAAGTTACTCAGGTTACGACAGACGGAAAGAAAAACAGTGTCATTAATGGTATCACGGATTGGGTTTACGAAGAAGAATTTGCTTTCGTGAGAGCTTATGATTGGAGTGCCGATGGGAAAAAACTGGCATACATCCGTTTTGACGAAAGCGAAGTCCCTGAGTTTTCAATGAATGTTTTCAAAAAAGATTTGTATCCAACGGTGGAAACCTTCAAATACCCAAAAGCAGGCGAGAAGAATGCTTTAGTTTCTTTATATGTTTACGATGTGACTTCGGCTGCTTCAAAAACTATCAATTTAGGTAATTACAATGATTTCTACATCGCCAGAATGAAATGGACTAATGATGCCAATGTTCTTTCGGCCCAAGTCTTAAACCGTCACCAAGATAATTTAGACTTGCTTTTTATTGACGGAACTACCGGAACTGCGAAAGTAGTTTTGAACGAAAAAGACAAAGCTTATGTAGATGTAACCGACAACCTAACATTCTTAAAAGATAATAGTTTTATCTGGACATCCGAAAAAGACGGTTACAATCACATTTATTTGTATGACAAAACCGGTAAGTTGAAAAACCAAGTGACCAAAGGCAATTGGGAAGTCACGTCTTATTATGGTTTTGATGAAAAAACAAAAACAGTTTTCTATCAATCGGTTGAGAATGGTTCAATTGTGAGAGATGTATACCGAATTGGGTTAGACGGAAAAAATAAAGTAAAATTATCACAACAAGTAGGAACGAATGCTGCGACTTTCAGTCCGAATTTTGAGTATTTTATCAATACCTATTCGAGCGCGACCCAACCAACAGCTTATACTTTGAACAGTTCTAAAGACGGAAAACAAATTCAATCGATTGTTGATAACAAAGCGTTAGCCGAAAAACTTAAAAAATACGATTTACCAAATAAAGAATTCTTCGAGTTAACTACCGAAAAAGGGCACAAGTTAAATGCTTGGATGATCAAACCCAAAGATTTTGACGCCTCAAAAAAATATCCGGTTTTTATGTTTCAATATTCCGGTCCCGGTTCGCAGGAAGTGGCTAATAATTGGTTAGACACCAACGACATGTGGTTTATGATGTTGGCGCAACAAGGCTATATTGTAGCTTGTGTAGACGGAAGAGGAACCGGTTTTAAAGGCGCTAATTTCAAGAAATGTACCCAAAAAGAATTAGGTAAATTTGAAGTTGAAGACCAAATCGATGCCGCAAAAGTCATCGGAAATTATACTTATGTAGATAAAGCCAGAATCGGTATCTTTGGCTGGTCTTATGGCGGATTTATGAGTAGCAACTGTCTTTTTAAAGGTGCTGATGTTTTCAAAATGGCGATTGCGGTGGCTCCGGTAACCAATTGGAGATTCTATGATAGCATTTACACTGAAAGATATCTGCAAACACCACAAGAAAACGCCAGTGGTTATGATGATAATTCACCTATTAATCATGTAAACAAATTGAAGGGAAAATTCCTTTTAATTCACGGAACCGCTGATGACAATGTACATGTTCAAAACACGATGCAAATGATTGAAGCCTTGGTGCAAGCCAACAAACAATTTGACTGGGCGATTTATCCCGACAAAAATCATGGAATTTATGGTGGCAAAACCAGAATCCAATTGTACAACAAAATGACGAATTTTATCAAAGAGAATTTATAACTAATCAATACATACTAAAACCAATTTTATGAGTGAAGCTACAGTAAAAACAGGACATCCAAAAGGACTTTGGGTATTATTCGGAACCGAGATGTGGGAAAGGTTCAACTTCTACGGAATGCGAGCAATTCTAACCTTATTTATGGTGAATTCATTGATGATGAAAGAAGAAGAAGCTTCGATTATTTATGGAGGATTTCTTGGGCTTTGTTATTTGACACCAATGTTAGGAGGCTTTATTTCTGACCGTTTTTTCGGAAATAGAAATTGTATTATGCTTGGAGGTGCCATGATGGCGATTGGACAATTGATGCTGTTTTTTAGCGCCAGCGTTTTTAGTACCAATTTAGGTTTAGCAAATACCTTAATGTGGACAGCCTTAGGTGTAATTGTTTTTGGTAATGGATTTTTCAAACCAAATATTTCTTCAATGGTGGGAAGTTTATACCCAAAACAAGAAAAATCAAAATTGGATACGGCTTTTACTATTTTCTACATGGGAATAAACATTGGAGCATTTTTAGGTCAGTTTATCTGTCCGCTTATTGGAGATGTAAAAGATCCGGGCGGTATCAGAGATGTTCATGCTTTCAAATGGGGATTCTTGGCAGCATCGATAGCGATGATTATTGGAACGGCTATTTTCTTTTTCTTGAAAAATAAATATGTAGTTACACCGGAAGGCAAACCAATTGGTGGTATTCCATCAGGAAATGATGCAGGAGATTATGAAGAAGGCGAATCACAAAAAGCGGTGTTTTCTATGAAGTCAATTGTTACTGCACTTGCTGTTTTTGCAGTTGTCTTCTTTATTTTTAATTATTTTACTGAAGGTGAAAATGTGGTAAAAATCTACATTTATCCATTTATTTATGCTAGTGGCGTTTCACTTGCCACTTTAATATTGTTAGATAGTACATTGACCAAAGTAGAAACCCAACGTATTTGGGTAATTTACATTATGTCGTTCTTTATCATTTTCTTTTGGGCGGCTTTCGAACAAGCAGGTTCGTCGTTAACATTCATTGCTGACAACCAAACCGACAGAAATATGTTTGGTTGGAATATGCCACCATCAATGGTTCAGATTTTTAACGGTTTATTCGTTGTAATCTTCGCTTTCCCTTTCAGCGTGCTTTGGGACAAGTTAAGAGCCAAAAATAGAGAGCCGCTTTCAACAGTGAAACAATCGATAGGATTGCTTTTAATTGCATTGAGTTATTTTATCATAGCCAATAATGTAAAAGATTTGGGGAACTCAGGGTTATTAGCCATCAAATGGTTGATTTTGTTATATTTAATCCAAACATTTGCTGAGTTGTGTTTATCTCCAATCGGATTGTCTTTGGTTGGTAAATTAGCGCCAAAGCGTTTTGCTTCATTAGCCTATGGTGTTTTCTTTATTTCGAGTGCTGCCGGATATGCTTTATCCGGAACTTTAGGCTCAATTCTACCAGCAACAGGAGATAAATTCAAAAAAGCGTCTGAATTAGGGATTGATTTGCAAGGTGTTTTAGACAAGTCAGTCATACCAACTGCAGAGCAAACTAAATTATTGGCGGAAAACCAAATTACTGATCATTATCCATCATTTGCAGGCTTTGAAATTACTAGTTTGTATGAATTCTTTATGGTGTTTGTAGTGCTTTGTGGAATTGCTTCTATTATTTTATTCTTATTGACACCGGTAATCAAAAAAATGATGCACGGCGTGAGATAATCACAGATTAAAAATATTTTTTATATCTTTCAAACCTACAAGAAACCCTTGTAGGTTTGTTTTTTAAATTAAGAAATTATGTGGAAAAGTCACCCTAAAGCGCTGCCTTATTTGTTTTTATCCGAAATGTGGGAACGATTCGGATACTATTTAATGATTGGTATTTTTACCTTGTATCTTAAAGATGTTGAGGCAGGTTTTGCCATGACCGAGAAAGAAGCGTCTGATTTGTATGGCACTTTTATCGCTTTGGTATTCTTAACACCTTTTATTGGAGGCTTGGTTGCCGATCGTTATTTCGGTTATAAAAAATCAATTGTGATTGGAGGTTTGATGATGGGTGCCGGATATATGCTGATGGGAATTCATGACATTACTATGCTTTATGTCGCTATGACTTTGGTTATTGTTGGAAACGGATTCTTTAAGCCCAATATTTCTACACTTTTAGGGAATTTTTACAACGACGAGCAATACAAAGACAAGAAAGACGAAGGTTACAACATTTTCTACATGGGAATCAATGTCGGTGCTTTTATCTGTAATTTCTTTGGAGCCGCTTTGCAAATAGTATTAGGTTGGCAATACGCTTTTATGGCTGCCGGTGTCGGAATGCTTATCGGTGTTGTGGTATTCTTAATGGGAACCAAACATTACGGAGATAAAACCGAGAAAAAGGGGATTCAAGAAGGTGATATGCCTTTCTATAAAATAGTGTTGTTTATTTTGGTGCCATCGGTAATCTTTGGAGTAATTGGTTGGTTTTTAAAAGGAGTACTTACAGAGGCCAATCCGGATAGCTCCATCTTTGGTTCGGATAGTACCGATGCGTTTATCTTCGCTTGTATTCCGGTGATTTTCTTTTACGGAAGTTTGTATTTCAAAGCCAAAGCCGAAGACAAAAGACCCATCGGTGCTTTGTTGGCCATTTTTGCGGTGGTGATTTTATTTTGGGCAGTATTCAAATTGAATGGTTCTGCACTAAATACTTGGGCTGACCGTTATACCGACAGAGAAATCACAGGTACAACGCAAACAGTTTTTAACGGTTTAAAATTATCTAAAGAAGTCGAATATAAAAAGGATTCTACAGAGTTGTATGATTCCGGATTCCGTCTTCAAAAAGAGAATGGAGAAGTAAAAAAGGTAGTTGATTATCCAATTTATTTCAGAAACGTAAAAGAAGAAAAGAAACCTGAAGAAGGAAACAAAATCAGTATTTGGGCCACCAATTTGAGTCAGTCCATCAATCCGGGTTGGGTAATTATTTTGACGCCATTGATAGTCGCCTTTTTTACCTATTTGCGAAGTAGAAAAAAAGAGCCGAGTACACCAACAAAAATTGCTTTCGGATTATTAATTTCAGCCTTATCTGTTTTAGTAATGGTCGCTGCGGTTCATATTGGTAACAATGGAAGCGAGAAAGTTTCCGTTTGGTGGTTGGTCGCTAATTATGGCGTAATTACTATTGGAGAACTTTTCCTCAGTCCAATGGGATTATCCGTTGTTTCTAAGTTATCCCCAAAAAATATTACTGCCTTGATGATGGGCGGTTGGTTTTTATCAACTTCTATCGGAAACAAATTGAGTGGCGTTTTGGCCAGTATGTGGGATACTTACGATGATAAAGCAGACTTTTTTTGGGTGAATTTCGGTTTGCTGATGTTTGCTACTTTATTGATGTTTGCTTTGGTGAAAAAATTAAATAAAGTGATGAAAGAAAAAGGAATTAATTAATTCCATAACTTTAATATTTGGTTTATTGATGTCATTAATTTCATTTTCTGAGGGAAAAATTAAGGCAAGATGTAAAATAGCCGACAGTTTTTGGTACTGTTTTTGTTTATATTTGTAAAAAAAATAATAACACATGAAAAAATTAATCCTTACGTTATTCCTGGTTTTAGGGTCATTAACGATACAAGCGCAAGAATTAACCTGGCAAACCGATATCAATAAAGCCATGGAAATTTCAAAAAAATCTAAAAAGCCATTAATGTTATTTTTTACCGGAAGTGACTGGTGTGGTTGGTGTATCCGTTTGCAAAAAGAAGTTTTAAAAACACCTGAGTTTGCTAAATGGGCCAAAGACAATGTTGTTTTAGTTGAATTAGATTTTCCTAGAAGAACTGCACAACAACCCGAGATTCAAAAACAAAACATGGAGTTGCAACAAGCTTTAGGGGTAAGAGGTTATCCAACAGTTTGGTTTGTTAATGCTACTAAAAAAGACGGAAAAATAAACTTAGAACAATTAGGAAGTACAGGTTATGTTGCCGGTGGACCAACACCTTGGTTAGAAGGTGCCAAACAAATATTAGCACCAAAAAAAGCATAACTAATCAGCATTAAATTTTATAGAATCCCTTTTCATTAGTATAGTGAAAAGGGATTTTTTCTTTTCGGCAAGTCGATTCCCAAAGTCTTACATAGCTTTTAAAATTCGAGCCATCTACAACAATTTCTTTGGGTTTATATACTGTGAGTAAGCGTTCAAAATTGAGCTTTGGCGAATGGGTAATGATTAAAACATCGGGTTTTATTTTCTCTGAATAAACGGCATAACTGTCAATCAACATTATTCTTTTGTTTTTGAAATAGAATACATTTTGTAGTTTCTTTTTTTCTTTGGCTTCACAAAAGTTGCCAACCAAATACGATTGAATAGAAAGATTGCTTTCCAAGGAATTCAAAATGCTATCATTGCTGTAAACTGTCACAAATCTATTTTGCCTTTGGGTAATAATAGTGCTCTTTTTTGTATTGAAAACAATCAATTCTTTCACGTTGTTTGTTTTGAATTTAGTGTCAATATAAACAATTTGTAATGCTATAGTGCTCAGTAAAGCTATTGACAATCTTTTGAATTCAGGTTTTTTTAACCAAACTATTATAGCGATAATCATTACATAGGAAACCCAAAGCATTGCAGTGGTAAACGAAATATTGCTGAGGACAAAATCCTCAAAAGAAGCTATCCAATTAATAATATGGTTCTGAAGTTCTATCAGGAATTCCAAGGGTTTCACCACAAGAAAAGAGACTTTTCCGAAACAAGCTGTTATGATGGCGATCAAACCTACAATCATTATAATTCCGAGTAAAGGCAGCACGATGATATTGGTTACAAAAAACAATCCGGGGAATTGATGAAAATAGTATAGGCTTAAAGGCATGGTGCCAATTTGTGCCGCAAATGAAACCGTTACGATGTCCCAAATGTATTGGGTGATTTTATATTTTGGTTGCCAAATTTCAGATAGTAAAGGTTGTAACCAAAGAATAAAAAACAAGGCCAAATAACTCAGCTGAAATCCAATATCAAACAAAAATGAAGGTTTCCAAAGGAGAATTAATAGCATAGATACTAATAACGTATGAAAATTATTTACGGTTCTTCTGAAATGATTCCCAACAGCTACAAAGGAGAACATAGTCACAGAACGCACTACCGAAGGCGCTAATCCGGCTAAAATCCCATAACTCCATAGCGATAAAAGAATAATAATAAGTTTGATTACAGCATTTCTTTTGGTATTCGCCATTGGCTTCAAAAGAAAAGTAACAAACAGTAAAATGAAACCAACATGAAGTCCGGAAACAGATAAAATGTGGACAGCGCCGGCCAATTGGTAATCTTTCAAAACTTCCGGTGAAATGTCTTGTTGTTGCCCTAATAAAAAAGCAATCATTATATTAAGTTCTTCAGTTTTAAAACGAGAAGTTTTCAGATTTTGAATGATTTTAGTGCGAAAATTAGAAAAACCTGACCAAAGCGTTGACTCGAATTTACCAATTGTCATTTGTTTTTCATCAATATAAACTTGTGCATAAATCTCTTGATTTTCCAAATACTTACCATAGTCAAACTGATTAGGGTTAAATGGATTTTTGCTTTTATAAATACTGCCTGTAACTTTGACATGGCTGCCAATTGGGAAATCTTCAATCTGATTAGGTTTTCTAATATTGAGAATGATTTTTCCAAAACTTTGTCGGTTGTCAATGGTATGTATTACCGAGACATAACGGGAATTTTTGGGAGTACTTTTTAATTTTTCGTGAACTACAAGTTTGATTTCATGAAATGAATCATCTTCAATCTGATTGAGATAATGATTTTGGCGTAAAGTTTCTTTGTGAAAAAGACAAGTCGAAATGCCAATATTGAATGAAATCAGTAAAGTTAAAGTCCCAAAAATGAATTGGTAAATCGGTTTTTTTTTAGATAAAAAATGAAAAAACAATAAAAATAGAATTCCAATCAAAAGACTTATAAACACCAAAAACGGCTCAGGTTGGTACTTTTGATAGAAAATTATGCCTAGAATAAAAGTTAACGCAACTCTTGCTAATGGAAATTGTAAGATTTTCATGTAACTAAATTACATGAAATTTTTAAAATATGAAAGAAAATTACATTAAAACACGATTTATTTGTACGAAAGTTCTATTGTAATAAGGTTCTTTAGTGGAAGAAATGATTACGCCACTTTGGGTAGAAGAGTGAATAAATTTAACTTCATCATGGCTGACTTCAACGACCATACCAACGTGGTTGATTCTTCGCCCACGATTGATGAAGAAAATCAGGTCGCCTTTTTTGGCATCTGATAAGTCAACTTTAGTGCCAACAGTAGCCATTTCATGAGACGAACGCGGTAAAGTAATGTCAAATTTTTTAAAAGTTGAATAAACCAAGCCTGAACAATCAAAACCGGATTTTGTTGTGCCGCCGGGACGATAGTTAACCCCTAAATTGTCCGAAGCACTATTGATAAGTTGCTTGATTAAATAACTCGCATCTTCGCTTTCGATGACAATATCTTCATCATTTTTATGGTTAACGCCGCCGGTTTTTTTGGAGGTATTTTGCTTCTGTGTAATATCCTTGTTTTGGTTTTTCTTTTTCTTTTCAGCACTCTTCATTTCTGAAACAGCAAGGTTTTTTGGTTCGGTATAAAGTCCTTTTTTAACTGCAACTTCCTTTGAAGTTACAATGTTAGACGTAGGTTTACAAGCGGTAAACAAAAGTAAGATAAGCGATATATAGACTATGTTTTTCAAATAAAAGTGTTTTTACAAAAGTAAAAAATAGAGTTTGGAATCAAAACTACTTCAAATCATTTATGATAAATTTAGCAGTTTTTTCACTGGCACCAATACCTCCTAATTTGGTTTCCAATTGGTTGTATTTTTCCAAAAGTGATTTTCGGTGTTCTTCGTTAAGTAACTTAGAAAGCTCTTTTTTTAGATTTTTTGTATTGAATTTGTCCTGAATTAACTCGGTCACCACTTCTTCGTCCATGATTAAATTCACCAAAGAAATGTATTTTAAGGTGATGATTCTTTTGGCAATTTGGTACGAAATAAAACCACCTTTATAACAAACTACTTCTGGTACTTTAAACAAGGCTGTTTCCAAAGTCGCCGTTCCTGAGGTTACCAACGCTGCTTTGGCAACACTCAACAAATCATACGTTTTATTCGAAATGAATTTGACATTTTTATTGGTCAAAAACTGTTCGTAAAAATGATAATCCTGGCTAGGCGCACCGGCAATCACAAATTGGTAATCGCTAAAATCATTCACAATGCTAAGCATGACGCTGAGCATTTTTGAAATCTCTTGCTTGCGACTTCCGGGCAGGATGGCTATAATAGGTTTGTCATCGAGATTATTGTCTTTTCTAAAAGTAACTTCGTCAGTTTTTACACGGTTGTGAATGGCATCTATCAAAGGATGCCCAACAAAATCAACCTTGAAATGGTGTTTGACTTCAAAGAAATCTTTTTCAAAAGGCAGAATTACAAATAGTTTGTCGAAATCTCTTTTAACCGCTTTGATTCGGTTTTCTTTCCAGGCCCAAATTTGTGGCGCAATATAGTAATGGGTTTTGATACCGCGTTCTTTCGCCCATTTGGCAATTCGCATATTAAATCCCGGATAATCTATAAAAATAATCACATCTGGATTAAATTTTTCGATATCGGCTTTACAAAATTTTATGTTATTTAGTATGGTTTTCAGATTCATTACTACTTCAGCAAATCCCATAAAGGCTAATTCTTTGTAGTGTTTAACCAAAGTACCTCCGACACTTTGCATCAAATCGCCACCCCAAAAACGAATCTCGGCAGATTCATCTTCTTTATAAAGCGCTTTCATCAAATTGGATCCATGCAAATCGCCCGAAGCTTCGCCGGCAATGATGTAGTATTTCATTTTTTGCGTGTTTATTTTCTATTGGTAAAAATGCAGTCGCTACGCTCGTGTCATTCGTGATATTTTATAAATCCCAAGAATTTAATTGTTGAATGGCATGATGCGCCGTCAAATCAAACTGAACCGGAACTACGGAAATATAGCCTTTCGACAAAGCCCATTCATCGGTATCTTCGCCTTTATCTAAATTGACAAATTCGCCGCTTAACCAATAATAATCTTTGCCGTAAGGGGTTTGTCTTTTGTCAAATTTTTCCATCCAAATGGCTTTCGCTTGGCGACAAATTTTGATGCCTTTGATATCATCATATTTCAATTTCGGGAAGTTGACGTTTAAAACCGTACCTTCCGGTAGTTTTTTGGTCAAAACTTCTAAAGCAATTTTCTTGATAAATGGTTTGATGGTTTCAAAATCGGCGTTCCAGTCATAATCTAATAAAGAGAATCCAATTGCCGGAATACCTTCAATGCCTGCTTCAACTGCTGCACTCATAGTTCCCGAATAAATCACATTGATAGAAGAGTTAGAGCCGTGATTAACGCCTGACACGCACAAGTCAGGTTTCTTTTTCAAAATTTCATTAACTGCCAATTTTACACAATCCACCGGTGTTCCGGAGCAAGCATATTCCAAAATCGCTGCGTTTTCGGCAGAAATTTTATTTAAATACAAAGTACTGTTGATGGTAATGGCATGACCCATGGCGCTTTGCGGACTGTCAGGAGCAACAACAATTACGTCGCCAATTTCAGCCATAACGGCAATCAGAGAGCGAATTCCCGGAGCATTAATGCCATCGTCATTGGTAACTAAAATAGTAGGTTTGGTAATCATGTTTTTAATTTCCGGTTTTTAGCACAGTTTTTGACTGTCTTGTTATTAAGGCAAAATTAACCATTTTAAGGCTTTACAGCGATACAAATTTTTATAACTTTGAACCAATTGCGATTCTTAAGTGAATGAATGAAATGATTTTTAACAAAAAATTATCTGATCAGTAAATCCTTGGCATGGTTTTTTGTTTAATTTAGACCAATAATTAATGAATGTTATAATGCAGTTTATGAAAAGAAATTATAAAGCACTATTGATAGTTTTGACACTATCAGTGGCCTTATTGGGGTTTAGTTTATTCCCGAGTAAGAAAGAATCAGACCCAGAAAAAGATAAGTTATTAATTGAATTATTGGCTTTTGTCATAGAAAAAGGACATTACGATCCGGCGACTGTTGACGATACCTTTTCAAAAGGTGTTTACAAGGATTATTTGAATGCTTTAGATCCGTCAAAGCGATTCTTTTTGCAATCGGATATTGATGAATTTGCCAAATATGAAACGCAAATCGATGATGAGATTTTAAACAAAGAACTAACGTTTTTCGACTTGACTTACACTCGATTAATGAAGCGTATAGAGGAAAGTAAAAGCTACTATAAAGAAGCTTTAGAAAAACCTTTTGACTATAAAAAAGACGAGAGTTTCAATGCAGATTATGAAGTTATGCCTTATGCAAAATCGGTTAAAGAATTAAAGGAAAGATGGCGTTTGCAAGTTAAATTATCAGCTTTGTCTTCATTGGTTGAAAAGCAAAAACTGCAAGAGGATTATGCCAAAGATTCTAAAAAATCAATCGAAGAAAGACTCAAAGAATACAAAGAAAGTTTAGGTGAAAGAATAACGCCTGAATTGGAAAATAAATTTGTGGAGAATGCTAAGAAAAAACAATCGGAAGCGCCAAAAACATACGAACAATTAGAAAAAGAAACGCGTGAAAGCACTTTGAGTTCTTTGAATGACAATTTCAATTTCATTAAAGATTTAGATCGCGAAGATTGGTTTTCAGTTTATGTAAATGCCATTGCTTCTCGTTTTGACCCGCACACTTCTTATTTTGGTCCAAATGAAAAAGAGCGATTCGATTTAAGTATGAGCGGAAAGTTAGAAGGAATCGGTGCTCGTTTGCAAAAGAAGAATGACTTCACTGAGATTTCTGAATTGATTTCAGGCGGTCCGGCTTGGAGAGGAAAAGAATTAGAATCAGGTGATGTTATTTTAAAAGTAGCACAAGCCGATGGAGAACCGGTGGATGTAGTCGGCATGCGTTTGGATGATGTGGTGAAAAAAATCAAAGGACCAAAAGGAACTGAAGTTCGTTTGACCGTTAAGAAAACAGACGGAACCATAAAAGTAATTACCATCATCAGAGATGAAGTGGAAATTGAAGAAACCTATGTGAAATCAAGTGTTGTTGAAAAAGATGGTTTCAAATACGGCATCATTTATTTGCCAAAATTCTATATTGATTTTGAAGATGTAAATAGTCGTGACGCCGGGAAAGACGTGGCCATTGAAGTAGAAAGATTGAAAAAAGAAGGTGTACAAGGGATTGTAATGGACGTTAGAGATAATGGTGGCGGTTCTTTGAAAACCGTTGTTGATATTGCCGGATTATTTATTGAGCAAGGTCCGATTGTACAAATCAAATCGGCTGCCGGTAAAAAAGAAGTGTTGTATGACAGAGATGCAAAAGTACAATGGGACGGACCGTTAGTAGTGATGATTAATGAGTTTTCGGCTTCGGCTTCTGAAATTTTAGCAGCAGCAATTCAAGATTACAAACGCGGCGTTGTCATTGGAAGCAAGCAGTCTTATGGTAAGGGAACAGTTCAAAATGTAATCGATTTGAATCAGTTTGTTCGCGGTAGTACTTATGGTGATTTAGGAGCCTTAAAAACCACAACTCAGAAATTCTATAGAATTAATGGTGGTTCAACTCAGCTAGAAGGCGTAAAGAGCGACATTGCTATTCCAGACAGATATTCTTATCTAAAAATGGGTGAAAGAGATATCGAAAATGCTATGCCTTGGGACAAAATTGATGCTGCCGATTATAAAATTTGGGACAAGCAAAACAATTTTGATTTGACCATATCTAAAAGCAAAAACAGAATGCAAAATAACCCGCAATTGCAATTGATTGATGACAATGCCAAATGGTTAGACGAGAGAAACAAAGAGAACGTTTATAGTTTGAACATAGATAAATTCAAAGCGGAGCAAAAATCTTTGGAAGAAAAGAATAAAAAGTACAAACCTATTGTAGATTACAAAAATGCTTTCGACTTTAATTCGCTTCCTTATGAAGTGGAAAGCATGAAAAATGATCCTGTACTTAAAGAGAAAAGAGACAGATGGCATGAAAGCTTGTCAAAAGATATTTATATAGAAGAAGCGATTCACATTTTAAATGACTTGCAATCTGAAAACAACAAAGGTTTGTCTTCTAAATTGAAAAAGGACAAAGTAGTTAAATCTTAATTGAATTTATATAATAAAAAAGCCTCCAATTTGGAGGCTTTTTTTAGTTTCTGAGTTTATTTACTTTCTTTTCTGTTTTATCAAGGTCATCCTGTAACTCTTGAATTTTGATTAATTTTTTACTGATTTTGATGTTTTCTTTTTCGATATCAATCTCAGAAATTTTCCCTTTTCGTTTACTTTTCTCTAGCTTGGCTTTTAGTTTTTCGAGATTCTTTGTCTCTTTATTAATTTTTTCTTTTGTTTTGATTAAAGATTTTTCTCCTGAAGCAATTTTCTTTTGTTCTTTGGCGAATTGTTTTTGCTCTTTCTCCAGTTTTCTTTGCTCTTTGTCTAAAGCTTTGGCTTGTTTTTCAGCTGCTTTTTTCATTTTTTCAGCCTCTTTTTCTTTTGCTAAAGCTGCTTTCTTAATGGCGGCTGCTTGTTCAGGGGATAAAGTTGCAGCGGCTTGCTCTTTGGCCTTCACCAATTCAACTTGTTTTAAAGCAATGGAGTCTGTAGGCCTGTAAACCGAATCAGTGGCTACTTGGGCAGTTAATGAAAAGCTGCAGCAAAAAGAGAGTAAGGATAATAAAGTTAATTTTGTTTTCATGACTTGGACTATTTAGTGTAATCTCAAAGTTACAAAAACCATTCCGCAATTACCATTCATTTACTTTATTAGCATCCATCTTGAGGAAGATGAAAAGCAAAATAGTGAATCCCCATAGACCGGAACCGCCATAAGAGAAGAAAGGCAATGGTACTCCGATGGTTGGAAAAACCCCAACAACCATAGCAATGTTTACGAAGAAATGGATAAATAAAATTCCGGCAACACAATAACCATAGACCCGACTAAACTTGGTCTTTTGCCGTTCAGCGAGATAAATGATACGTGTGATCAGGATGACAAATAAGGCAATGACAAATAGCGAACCGGTGAATCCCCATTCTTCGCCAACGGTGGTGAAGATATAATCGGTGTGTTGTTCGGGTACGAATCCTCCTTTGGTTTGCGTTCCTTCCAGATATCCTTTTCCAAACCAACCACCGGAACCAATAGCAATCTCGGACTGATTAGTATTATATCCAACGCCTTTCATATCAACTTCTTTCCCTAAGAGAATATTAAAACGGTCGCGGTGGTGCTGCTTGAATACATTTTCAAAGACATAATCTACAGAAAAAACATATCCGGATACGCCTACTAAAATGATTGCACTCAAAATCCAATTTCGGTCTATTATTCGGCTTCTATAGTAAATAAAAAGGATAACAGCCAACGCAATTCCAATTAGTGCTAAAGGTTTAATGACTAAAGCTAAAACAAATAATAAGATGGCTATAAAACCGGTCCAAACATACCATGCCGGCAATCCTTCGCGATAAAGCACTAAAATGAAAACCGTATAAATCAGAGCACTCCCGGGATCGGGTTGTGGCAAGATGAGCATTACGGGAAGAAAAATAATAATTAGTGCTTGTATCTGACGATTAAAGTCTTTTAAATTGACTTGTACGTCGCTCAAATATTTGGCTAAAGCCAACGAGGTAGCGGCTTTGGCAAACTCTGAAGGTTGAAGTGTAAAACTTCCTATGCCATACCAACAACGTTGTCCGGCGATGGTTTTTCCAAAGAGAAACAATCCGGCCAAGGACAATAAGGCAACGGCAAAAATGATACTGGAATATTTTTCATAGAACTTGGCATCTACCGAAAGTACCACGAAAATCATAGGAATCGAAAAAAGGATAAACAAAAACTGCTTCCCGTAAATCTGACTAAAATCAAAAATCGAAGTTTCTTGTTCTATAGAAGACAAGGAAGACGAATAAATATTCAGCCAACCCATTATCACTAAGACAATATAGATGACGATACTTATCCAATCTAAATTATTTGTTACACTTTGATTTTTCATTTTTGGTTGAAATTATTGTGGAGATGTACTCTTTTTAATTTCATTGGTGTCTTTAACGGCAGCTTTTACCGGAGCTTTAATACTCTTATTGATTAAAGTGTCAATAATCGGATTAACAATGTACTTGTTGTATTCCGCTTGAAGACTTCCTTCTAACATTCGTTTCTCTAAATCTTTTCGGGTAATTTTTCTTTTGATGTATTTCTCAATCATCAAACTTGTGATAGGACCAGCCCAACGCGAACCCCAATAGCCATTTTCTACAAATACAGCTATCGCAATCTTTGGATTGTCTTTTGGTGCAAAAGCAACAAAAATAGAGTGGTCTTGAAGCTTGACTCTTTTACCATTTATTTTGGTGTAATTTTCAGCCGTTCCGGTTTTCCCACAGATGTCAATGCCTTCCACGTTCAACCCATGCGCAGTTCCAAGATTGTAAACATCAAATAAACCGCTAATCATTGGTTCAAAATATTTTTTATCAATGGTAGTTACGTGCTTTGTTGTGAATTTTTTATCAATTTGACCACCTTTAATCTTTTTGATGATATGAGGTGTATAATAAAAACCTCTATTGGCCACCGTCGCAATCATATTAGCCAATTGAATTGGCGTCATCAAAACTTCTCCTTGACCAATGGCATTGGAAACAATAGTTTTACTAGACCAACCCCAGCCGGGATACATTTTTTTATAGGTTTTAGAAGTGGGAAGACTTCCTTTTTTACCGGTTGGTAAGTCGTAACCCATAAATTGTCCTAACCCAAAACTTTTTAAATGTTTGCTCCAAGCATCAACACCAGCAGGAGCGCTTTGGAATTTATTGATGGTTTTCATGTAAATGCTGGCAAAGTAAGTGTTGCACGAATTGTATATTCCATTGTGCAAAACAGATACTCCTGAATCATGGCATCTCATAAATCTTCCCGGAGCATAACTAAAACCATGGTGACAAACAAAACTGGTATTCTCATCGATTACCTCTTCTTGTAAGGCTACTAATCCTGTTAAGATTTTAAATGGAGAACCGGGTGTGTATTCTGCTAAAAGTCCGCGGTCATATAATGGTTTGGCAATAGAATCATGATAAAGCATGGTGTAATTTTTGGAACGTTGTCTTCCAACCAAAATCGCAGGATCATAAGATGGTGCTGTAACTAAGGCTAAAATCTCACCTGTGCTGGGTTCAATTGCCACGATTCCGCCACGTTTGTTAATCATTAATTCTTCGCCATATTTTTGCAATTCGGCATCAAGGGTTAGCGTAATGTCTTTTCCTTGTACGGCAATCGTATCAAATCGGCCTTCTTTATAGGAACCAATGTCACGATTGTATTTGTCTTTTTGAATGTATTTTATCCCTTTTATCCCGCGTAAAATGTCTTCGTAACTCTCTTCAACACCTTGTCTTCCAATTAAATCTCCACTATTATAGTATTTATTTTTGGCAATGATACCTTCATTTACTTGGGTGATAAAGCCAAAAACATTGGCTCCAAAAGCTACTTGGTAATCTCTCAAAGAACGCTTTTGAATATAAAACCCGATAAACTTTCTTTGCATTTCCTGAAAGGCGGCATATTCTTTTTTGTTCAACTGTGCTAAAAATACCGACGGAAGGCGAGGACTGTATACCTTGGCTTTCTCAATTTTTTTTATAAAATCTTCTTTGGTAATATTGAGTAAAGAACAAAATTCAGTGGTGTCTAAATCTTTGACGTCTTTTGGAATTACCATGATGTCATAAGAGGGTTGGTTGGCTACTAAAAGTTTATTGTTTCTATCGTAGATATAACCTCTTTCGGGATATTCATATAATTTTTTTATGGCATTATTGTCGGACTTTAATTTTAAAGTATCATCAATTACTTGTAGATAAAATAATCTTATTACCAATAAAATAGCAACAATAAAAATGATTGTGGGCAACAAAACTTTTCTCATCGCTTACTTGGCTTAATGATGTAGATGATAATAATACAAGTGATTAGAGTAAAAATAGTGCTTAAAACCGTGCGTAATAAAATGTCCCAAAGAAAGCTTAGTTTAAACACTTCCAATACAAACAATATGATGTGATGCAAAACAACGGCTATTAATATAAATGAAAAGCGCTCAGGTGTTAAAACATCGTTCAGTTTGACGGTTTGATATTCGTAACTCAATCCGAAGGAAAATTTAAAAATAGCCGGTCTGAAATAAGCTAACATGATACAAGCGGCCGCATGCACTCCGCCGGAATTACAAAACATATCCATCAAAATCCCCAAAAAGAAACTCGCCATTAAAAGTCCGGTTTTGTTTCCGTTTACAGGAAAAAGGATAATGAATAAAACATAAGGAAACGGATTGATAAACCCAAACAGGTCAATTCTATTGAATATCAAAACTTGTGCTGCAAGCAACAAGATAAAGCGAGCGATATTTCCTAACAACGCACTATTCATTTTTTTTGCCTTTATTTTCTAAAGTAGAAATTTCTTCTGCATCTTTGTTTTTAATGATATACACATGGCCTAAATTGGTCATATCATTAAACAATTTGATGTTTAGGGTATAATAATTTGTTTCGTCGTCAACGTAAACATTGTCGATAGTGCCAATGCCAATATTTTCCGGGAAAATAATCGATTGTCCACCGGTTACAATGGTATCACCTTTGCGAACACCTGCCAATCTTGGGACGTCAATCAGTTGAACAAACCCTGTGCTTTTTCCGTTCCAAACTAAAGAACCAAAGTGATTCGATTTTTTGATTTTAGCATTGATTTGAGATTTGACATTCAGAATACTAATGATAGTCGAATAGTTTTTAGAGGTGTTTTCTACAATTCCGATAATACCGGCGCTGTTAATCACGCCCATGTTAGGTTTAATTCCGGAAGCTGAACCGTTGTTGATGGTCAGATAGTTTTCGTGTACACTGTAAGAATTGCGAATGACTTTGGAAACGATAATGTCTGTTTTCTTAACGCCTTTGATTGTGTCAATTTGCGGTAATTTAGTGGTGTCTTTTTGATTAAACAAAAGCGATTTCAAACGGGCATTTTCTTGGGCCAATTCATCGTTTTGAGATTTCAAATGAAAATATTCGTCGATGTTGTTGACCTTTTCATAAATTCCGCCGGTAAAGAAATTAGCCGAGCTAATCACCTTACTTTTGTGATACGAATGCGATTGAATCGTTAAAGAAAGGGATATTACCAAAAGCAGCAAAAACAGTAAGCGATTACTGTTTTTAAGTATAAAATTAAAAATTTGCTGCATCTTTTTCTAGTATTCAGTGTTCAGTATTCAGTGTCCGGTATTTTCACAACCTATACTATTTTATAAGTATGCTTCTGAATTTCGGAATATTTTTAAGCGCCATTCCAGTACCGCGAACTACCGCTCTTAATGGATCTTCAGCAATGTAAACCGGTAAATCTGTTTTTTGAGAAATACGTTTGTCCAAACCTCTCAGCATCGAACCTCCACCAGCAAGATAAATACCTGTATTATAAATATCGGCAGCTAATTCCGGTGGTGTTTGTGATAAGGTTTCCATAATTGCATCTTCGATACGTTGGATGGATTTGTCTAAGGCTTTGGCGATTTCTCTATAGGATACTTCAACTTGTTTTGGTTTTCCGGTCAATAAGTCACGACCTTGTACCGACATGTCATCCGGTGGTGTTTCTAAATCATCCGTAGCCGCTCCAATAGTAATTTTGATTTTCTCAGCAGTGCTTTCCCCAACGAATAAATTGTGTTGGGTTCTCATGTAGTAAACGATATCATTGGTAAAAACGTCACCGGCAATTTTAACCGATTTGTCACAAACTATTCCGCCTAAAGCAATAACTGCAATTTCAGTTGTTCCACCACCAATATCAACAATCATGTTTCCTTTGGGTTGCATAATATCGATACCGATACCAATGGCTGCGGCCATTGGTTCGTGGATTAAGTATACTTCTTTTCCGTTTACGCGCTCACACGATTCTTTTACAGCACGCATTTCTACTTCGGTAATACCCGAAGGGATACAAACGACCATGCGAAGTGCCGGAGTAAACATTTTTTTCTTTAGAGCCGGAATGCTTTTGATGAACATACTGATCATTTTTTCAGATGCATCAAAATCAGCAATAACCCCATCTTTCAAAGGACGAATGGTCTTGATGTTTTCATGGGTTTTACCCTGCATCATATTGGCTTCTTTACCAACCGCTATGATTTTACCTGATATTCGGTCACGAGCTACAATTGAGGGGCTATCAATTACAACTTTGTCATTGTGAATTATCAGTGTGTTTGCTGTACCAAGGTCAATTGCTATATCCTCGGTCATGAAATCAAAAAATCCCATAAGTCTTTTAAGGGTTTAAACGTTTATATAAAATTTTAACGCACAAAGTTAAACAAATTAATGTTTAAAATGACGTGTGCCTGTAAATACCATCGCAACTTTATTTTCGTTGCAAAAATTAATGCTCAACTCATCTTTTATCGAACCGCCGGGTTGAATAACCGCCGTAATTCCTGCGTTGTGAGCAATTTCTACACAATCCGGAAAAGGGAAAAATGCATCACTTGCCATTACAGCACCGTTCAAATCAAATCCAAAAGTGTTTGCTTTTTCAATTGCTTGTTTCAAAGCATCTACTCGCGAAGTTTGACCGGTTCCCGATGCTACTAATGTACTGTTTTTTGCAAATACAATCGTGTTTGATTTGGTATTTTTACAAATTTTTGAAGCAAATAATAAATCATCGATTTCTTGTTCACTAGGCTTTGTAGTAGTAACGTAATTTAGGTGTGTTTTATTGTCCGTAATGTTGTTTCTGTCTTGTACTAATAAACCGTTCAAACAGGTTCTCACTTGACGGTTTGGCAATGCTACATCATGTTGCACTAAAAGAATTCTGTTTTTCTTTTCAGATAAAATGACAATGGCTTCGTCATCATAACTTGGCGCGATTACAACTTCGCAGAATAAGCTGTTGATTTCATTGGCTGTTGCCAAATCGATTTTGTGATTAGCAATCAATACACCGCCAAAAGCAGAAGTTGGATCACCGGCCAGCGCCGCCAAATAAGCTTCTTTTATGGTACTTCTTGTGGCCAATCCGCAAGCATTATTGTGTTTTAAGATGGCAAAGGTTGGTTCGTTTTCTTTGAATTCTAATATTAAGTTTACCGCAGCATCAACATCTAGTAAATTGTTGTATGACAATTCTTTACCGTGTAATTTGGTGAACATTTGGTCAAATTCGCCAAAGAAAAATCCTTTTTGATGTGGATTTTCTCCATAACGCAATACTTGTCCGTTATCAATACTGGCTTTAAAAATCGTTTCATCTGTATTGAAATAATTGAAAATAGCACTGTCATAATTTGAAGAAACATGAAATGCTTTTGAGGCCATCATTTTTCTTTGTTCCAATGTCGTAGCGCCATTTTGAGTCGATATCAAATCCAACAAAAGAGCATATTCGTTTACCGAAGCTACAATTACGGTGTCTTTGAAATTTTTCGCGGCAGCGCGAATTAACGAAATACCGCCAATGTCAATTTTTTCTATAATATCTGCTTCACTTGCTCCTGAAGCTACCGTTTTTTCAAATGGGTATAAATCTACAATCACTAAGTCAATTTGAGGAATGTCAAACTCCTTCATTTGTTCTACATCCGAAGAATTGTCTTGACGATTTAAGATGCCGCCAAAAATTTTTGGATGTAATGTTTTTACTCTTCCGCCCAAAATTTCAGGGAACGAAGTGATTTCTTCTACAGGAACCACAGGAATTCCTAATTTGTTGATGAATTCTTCGGTTCCGCCCGTTGAATAAAGGGTTACATTTTGTTCATGTAGTTTTCGAACAATTGGCTCTAAACCCTCTTTTGAAAAGACTGAAATTAAGGCTGATTGGATTGTTTTTTGTGTGCTCATTGTGTAGTTGTGTTTAAGGGGACAAAAGTAGTTTTTTTAATGGCAAAATTCAAGCAAGAATTGTAACAATATTTTGTTTTTTGACACAAATAAGTCTGTGTACAAAACAATAGGGATTTTCAATATTTTTATTGAAATTTACCATGACTAAAATCAGCGATAAATGTTACTCTACCTAAGACTGCTAAAAGAAAGTTTTGCCTTTGCCATGAATGCTTTGCGAAACAATAAATTGCGTACGATGCTTTCCTTATTAGGCGTTACCATTGGAATATTTTCCATCATTGCGGTTTTAGCAGCAGTAGATTCTTTAGATCGAAAAATAAAAGCGGATTTAAGTTCGTTAGATAAAAACACCATTTATTTAACAAGCATGTCTTTTGGTCCAACTGATATTCCGAGATGGAAACGCGACCAATTTCCAAAAGTAAGTTACGATGAATACCAGTATTTAAAAAGTTCTTTGAATAATGTGGAAGACGTTTGTTTCCAATATTTTACTTTAAACCAAACCTTAAAATTTGAAGCCAATACAGTTGACAATGTAAATATGGTTCCGGTTACTTCTGAGTTTACGGATATTCAAAGAATGGAATTTTCTTCAGGACGATTTTTCAACGAGTCAGAGTCCAATTCAGGGAAACAAGTGGTGGTTTTAGGACACGATATTGCTGAGTCACTTTTTGGAGCTGTTGATCCGCTTGGGAAATCGATTCGTATGTATGGACAAGAATTTACCATAATTGGTGTCACCAAAAAGAAAGGTGAATCCGCTATCGGTGTTGGTGGAGGCGATGATGCATCTGCTTTTTTACCTTCTAATTTTTTGAGAAGAATTTATGGTGATAACAACCCAAAAGTGTCAGCTATTATTATCATAAAACCGGAAAAAGATATTGATATTGAAGCGTTAAAAGGTGAAATTACTCAAAAACTACGCAATTTTAGAGGCGTAAAACAAGGCGATATTGACAACTTTTTTATCAGTGTGCTTTCCGGATTTGCTGATTTGATTGATGGTGCTATCGGGCAAGTAAGGGTTGGTGGAATTCTAATCAGTGTTTTGTCGTTTTTGGTAGGCGGATTTGGAATTGCCAATATCATGTTTGTTTCGGTAAAAGAACGAACCAGTTTAATCGGAATTCAGAAATCATTGGGTGCCAAAAACAAGTTTATCCTATTGCAGTTCTTATTTGAAGCGATTATACTTTGTTTGATTGGTGGAATGATTGGTTTGCTTATTGTTTGGCTTTTAGCCATGCTGATGACCAATGTGCTGGAATTTGAATTCATATTGGGCTTTAACAATATAATCATCGGAACCGGCTTATCGGCAGTGGTTGGATTAATTTCCGGAATTTTACCAGCTATTTCAGCCTCTAAATTAGATCCGGTGGAAGCGATAAGAAGTGGGCAATAGATGAGTGTTCACAGTTCAATTGCAGTTTTCAGTTTCCTGTAAATCAAATATAAAGCATAAAAAAGGCACAAAATATATTTTTTGTGCCTTTATTTTTTACTTCTTTAGAAGTTATTATCTTATCTCCTGATTCAAAATCAAATCGATATATAAGTTGATTTTGTCTTTCAGTTCTTTTCTTGGTGCGATAAAATCAAGGAAACCGTGATCTAAAACGAATTCAGCCGTTTGAAAACCTTCCGGTAAATCTTTTCCGGTTGTATCACGAACAACTCTTGGTCCGGCAAATCCAATCAAAGCACCAGGTTCAGAGATATTGATGTCGCCTAACATCGCATAAGAAGCTGTTGTTCCTCCGGTAGTTGGATCAGTACACAATGAAATGTATGGGATTTTAGCTTCGGCCAATTGGGCTAATTTTGCGGAAGTTTTGGCCAATTGCATTAAAGAATAAGCCGCTTCCATCATACGAGCACCACCCGATTTAGATATCATTACAAAAGGGATTTTGTTTTTGATGGAATAATCAATACCTCGAGCAATTTTTTCACCTACAACAGCACCCATTGAACCTCCGATAAAGGCAAAGTCCATACAACAAACGACCAAGTCTTTACCTTTTGATTTTCCGACGCCCGTTCTAACAGCATCCTTCAATCCTGTCTTGTCGATAGCGTCTTTTAATCGGTCAGCATATTTTTTGGTATCCACAAAATTCAAAGGATCTTTAGAAGTCATTTTGGCATCTAACTCTTTGAATTCATTATTGTCAAACAAAATTTCGAAGTATTCTTTACTGCCAATTCTTACGTGGAAGTCATCTTCCGGACTTACCCATAGATTTCTAGCCAATTCGTCTTGGTCAATAATTTTTCCGGTAGGCGATTTGTACCAAAGTCCTTTAGGAACGTCTTTCTTATCTTCTGTTGCGGTGGTAATCCCTTTTTCTGTTCTTTTAAACCAAGCCATAATTTTAATGGATAATGGATAATTGATAATTATTAATTGTCAATTATCAATTGTTAATTATAATGTGTTTACGTTATTTAAGTCAGCAAATGCTTGCTCTAATCTCGTGTTGAAAGTTACTTCACCTTCACGAATCCATTTTCTTGGATCATAGTGTTTTTTGTTAGGTGAATCAGCGCCTTCTGGACTTCCGATTTGGGTTCTTAAATAATCAATTTTTGAAGTCATATAATCTCTGATGCCTTCGGTGAAAGCAAATTGTAAGTCGGTATCAATGTTCATTTTGATTACCCCATAAGAAATCGCTTCTCTGATTTCTTCCAAAGTCGAACCTGAACCACCATGGAAAACAAAGTCAACCGGATTTGTTCCGGTGCTGAATTTATTTTGAACATAATCTTGAGAGTTTTTCAAGATTTTAGGCGTCAATTTTACGTTGCCCGGTTTGTAAACACCATGTACGTTTCCAAAAGCTGCAGCGATAGTGAATTTAGGAGAGATTTTCATCAACTCTTCATAAGCGTAAGCTACTTCATCAGGTTGGGTGTATAATTTTGAGCTATCCACATCTGAATTGTCAACACCATCTTCTTCACCACCGGTAATGCCTAATTCGATTTCCAAAGTCATACCCATTTTGCTCATACGAGCTAAGTATTCTTTACAGATTTCGATGTTTTCTTCGATAGGCTCTTCAGATAAATCAATCATGTGTGAAGAGTATAATGGTTTTCCGGTTTCTGCGAAATGTTTTTCAGAAGCATCAAGCAAACCGTCAATCCAAGGCAATAATTTTTTGGCACAATGGTCAGTATGAAGAATCACAGTCGCGCCATAAGCTTCCGCTAAAGTATGAATGTGTTTGGCTCCGGCAATTCCACCGGCAATGGCTGCTTTTTCGCCAACATTTGACAATCCTTTTCCGGCATTAAACTGTGCGCCACCATTGGAAAATTGAATAATCACGGGTGCGTTTAATTTAGCGGCCGTTTCTAAAACGCCATTGATAGTACTCGAACCTATTACGTTTACCGCGGGAAGTGCGAATCCTTTTTCTTTAGCATAGTTGAAAATCGCTTGTACTTCATCTCCGGTTGCAACTCCTGGTTTGATATTGTGAGCCATTGTTTTGTGTCGTTTTTAAGTTAAGGTTACAAAAATAATAATTTCTAATTTTAGAAAGGATAATTTATTCCAATATTTAGAACTGATTTGTTAAAACGTATTTCTCTGAACCATCTTTCATTTTCTTCCAATGCCGGGTTATAGGTTTTAAATCCTAAATCCAATCGAATGATGAAGAAATTGAAGTCGTATCGGAATCCGAATCCGGTACCGACCGCTATATTTTCGAGTGATTTTAATCCGTTAAAAATATAATCTTCTTCTTCAGTATTGTCCAATACATTCCAAATATTACCCACATCAGTAAAGAGCGCGCCGTTTAATTTTTGAAAAATGTTAAATCTAAATTCAGCACTAAAAGTCAGTTTCATATTCGCTTCATTAAAATCTAAAAAGCTACCACTTGCGCCAGGTCCTAAACTATAAGATTGCCAAGCTCTGATATCATTCGTCCCGCCGGCAAAGTAACTTCGTGAAAAAGGAACGTCATCCGAATTTCCGTAAGGAATCGCTATGCCTCCAAAAGCTTTAACAGCCACCACTTTTTTTCGACTCAAATCCCAATGTTTGATGTACTCAAATTCGGTTTTGATGTATTGAGAAAATTCGACGTCCAAAAAGGTATTGGCGCCATTTTGATTTTTTAATTGCTCCGAAGCTTTTGCGATTAATGCCAGTACATTACCGGCAGATTCTACTTTGGCTTTGATGGCATAAAACTCGTTGTCGAATAAATCTTTTTTGGATGTTTTGGTAAAAGTAACATTCGAAGCAAAAATTAAGTTGTTCTCAATCAATCTTGCTCTCCTTTCTACGATACTCAATAACGATTTGGCATCCGCTAAAGTTACCGGTACAAGTCCGTCACCAACATCATCAAAGAACGACAAAACACCGTCTTCGATTCTGAGATTTCCATCTTCAAAATGCGCCGGATTTACGGTTGGATAACTTTGTGCTATTTCGTTAACCGTGTTGTATGAAGATTTGTAAATGTTAAAGTAGTTAGACGGATTTAAATTTTTAACGAACTGTATGTTGATTAAATCAAATTTGAATGTGGTGTTTCTTTTAGGCGTCCAATTGTAGCTGAGTGAACTTGTAAAGTTTTGTTTGTCTAATCCGATATTCGTTTGTTTAGAATAACCTACACTCAAAGTGGTATAAGGAATCATTGTTTTCGGAATGATTTTGTCTGTTTTGAAAGGCAAAAAGATACGAGGGAAATTCAACTTGGCGTCCACTCCGATTTCGGAAATATTGAAGAAAGTATTGTTTGGATTGGCCAAATCTTTAGACGAACCAATATTGCCTCTAAACCCAATTTCAAACGTTTCGGCACCATTGAATACATTACGAATACCTAAGAAGGTATTTCCGGTTATCCCAAAATCCTGAATGTTGGAATGTGTAAAATCCGTGGAAAATCCAAATGTATATTTTTTTCTCGGGGTCAAATATACGTTGGCAATCAAACTGTTTTTTTGCGTTGGATCTTCTACATATTGAATCAAAGGATAATTAAACACTTTCAGATTACTCAAATATCTGGAAGTTACCGAGGTTCTGAAATCTGAAAAATAATTGCCTTTCGTTACAAAAATACCATCAGTAAGTGCTTTTGGACGGTATTTTAATTTGTTGACACTGTATAAATTGATGTCGTTGTAGGTTACGCTATCTTGAATAGCCGCATTGGGATTGGTTGGACTGTGATCAGTGAAAATATTTACTTTACTGATTTTGTACAGTTCAAAAGGTTTTGTAGTGATACTGTCTTCTGTTCTGATACTTTCATCATCAATGTTTAAATAAACATTAGGCTTGTGCTTTTTACCGATGGTATCAATATCAAAGTTGACATAATTTTGTTGGAAGCGAAAAGCACCATTGTTTCTAAAGTCTTCGGTGATGCGTTTCTTTTCTTCGTTAAAATTACTCGTTTCATATCGTTGACCGGTTTTGATAAATGAATTTCTTTTTCGCAACTCGTAAATGGAATCCAAAGGTTTGCTCGAAATATTAGCGCTAATACTATCAATAATATAAGGCTTTCCGGTATTGATGTCATATTTGAGCTTGACTTTTTTCTGGTCGACGCTGTCAATTTTATATTTGGCTGTTACATCAAAATAACCGCGATTATAATAATAGGATTTCAATCGGCGAATTGATTTTCGGGTACTTGAGGTGTCTAATACTACTGGCGCTTCTCCTGTTTTTCTCAAAAAATCGTCCAGACCTGAATATAAGAAAGATTCTCCTAAACGTTTGACTTGTTTTTTAGAAAGCCATTTGGCTTTGCGGTAATAACGTTTCGGATTTTTAATCATTTTGTCCTTGAACAACGAATCTGATTTTGGCTTTGCCAAATTATAAAGGTTCAAGCGAAGACGATATCCTAAAATAGAGCTGTTTTGTTTTTGATACAACTGATTGGTAATGTCTTCACCATTGTCTTTTTTGTCATCAACGTAAATGTCATTTTTGGTGAGTAGTCTCTTCCCATCAGGAACTCTTTTTGTAGAGTCACAACCAAAGATAATTAGCCCAATTAGAATAAATAGTGATATTTTTGCGATACTCTTTTTCAAGTGGTGTGAAATATTTAATTCAAAAATACAGTATTTTATGGTTAGTAAAAACCAAATAAAATTAATTACCAGTCTTCAACATAAAAAATACCGAAACGAGCATCAATTGTTTATAGCCGAAGGTGTAAAAGTAATACAGGAATTGTTATTATCAAATATAGTTTTGGAACATTTATTCGTTACAGAAGCTATTTTTGAAAAGATTAATTCGTCGCAAAAAACAGGGATTAATGAGGCTGAAATGAAAAGAATTTCGGTCTTAACTTCACCGAGTTCTTGCCTCGCTATTTTCAAAATCCCGAAAGTTGCCAAAATCGAAGAGAAAGGGTTAATTGTCGCTTTAGATGATATTCGCGATCCGGGAAATTTAGGTACGATTATCCGACTTTGTGACTGGTTTGGTGTTAAACAATTGGTTTGTTCCAATGAAACTGTCGATGTCTACAACCCAAAGGTAATTCAGGCAACGATGGGTTCGATTACAAGAGTCAATGTAAGTTATGTGGATTTGAATGAATTTGTTTCCCATACTTCGCTTCCGGTTTTCGGGACGTTCATGGATGGAAAGAATATTTACAAAGAAACTTTACCAGCAGACTGCGTTTTAATTTTTGGTAATGAAGCCAATGGAATTTCTCCAACTTTAGAAAAAAGCATCAAAAACAGAATCGCAATTCCGAGATTTGGAGATGTGCAACAAACCGAAAGTTTGAATGTAGCTACAGCAACGGCTATATTTTTAAGCGAATTCAGAAGGAACCAATAACTTTTTTAACCGACAACAGAGAACGGATAACTGACTAGTGGAAAGTAAAGTTGATTAAAACCGCACGGGTTTTCAAAGACTCCACGTTTCCTGTCCACGGACTATTCGGGTCGTCATCGCGGATTAACTCATCATTAAATCCGAATACACCTCTGATAGAAGGCGAAAATTTGAAGTATTCAAAGTATAAATCAATACCAAAACCAACAGTGTAGTTTTGTGTCCAAGGTTTTACCCTGAATTTTTGCTCCGAGTTGTCGTCTTTTGATTTGGAATTACTCGATAAATTTAACGTGCTTCCAACGCCGCCAAGTAAGTAAGGCCTAATGTTTCCGGTTCGCAAAGAAGAAAACTTTAACATTAAAGGAAAGTCAATATAAGTGGCTTTTACTTCTCTTAAAGCATCTCTCTCGTCGGTGAATCCTGAGTAAGTCAATGTTCGGCTGGCATAATACAATCCCGGTTCGAAACGCAATTCTACATATTCGTGCAATCTCAACACGCCAACCAATCCAACATTAAAACCACTATTGCCTTTTACGTTAATATCTTGTCCGGGTACTTTGTAATCGGTTTTGAAATCGAAGGTACTAAAACCTAAAAAGTAACCCCAATAGACTCTTTGCTTGTCAAAATTCTCTAAGTTAACAATAGGGTCTTTGGCAAAAGTACCTTTTCCAAATTGCGCTTGCGCAGTAAGGTTAAATAGGATAAAAAGGACAATTAATTTCTTCATTATAATGCTGACAACTCAGTTTTTTATTTTTTTGTGGCGGTATAAATGGTCGCTACTCCAAACGTTTGTGGCATGGCTTTACAATCTATAAACGAAATTTTTCGCAAAATATTGTTTAAGGCTTCGCCAAAAGGAAAATTAGCGGCTGATTCTGACAGATAACCATAAGCCTTGTTGTCTTTTGAAAATAGTTTTCCGATTAACGGAAGAATAAATTTGGTATAAAAACCATATCCTTGCTTGAATGGAAATTTCGTTGGTACCGAAGTTTCTAAAATCACAAAAATGCCGTTGGGTTTTAAAACCCTGTAAATTTCAGCCAAACCTTTTTCTAAAGTTTCAAAATTTCTGATACCAAAAGAAACCGTAATGGCGTCAAAATAATTGTCAGGATAAGGAATGTTTTCGCTGTCTCCAACGACCATTTCTATTTTGTCTGACAAGTTTTTGTCGAGAATTTTTTTCTTACCTACTTCCAGCATACCAACCGATAAATCTAAACCGATAATTTTCTTAGCAGCCGTTGATTCGGCCATCATAATCGCTAAATCTCCTGTTCCGGTGGCAATGTCAAGGGCAATTTCAGGATTTTTGGCTTTGACCAATTCAATTACTTTCTTTCTCCATTTGACATCAATTCCCATCGAAATGACCCTGTTCAAACCGTCATATTCTCCAGAAATGGTATCAAACATTTGGGTGACTTGTTCTTTTTTACCTAAAGTTGATTCTTTATAAGGTGTAATTTGCTTTGACATTCTCGAATTTTTAACTACGTTCAGTTCGTCTCGCTTTTAAAGACGAAACTCGGGTGACAAATATAAGCCAATATTTTAATTGCCCTAAAACTTATCATTTTCTTTAAGAATTGTGGAACGGAATATTATTTTCGAACAAAGGTTTGGAAAGTAAAATCGAATTGGTGTCGCTCGTCTTTTGGATGGAACTCCGAAAAAACCAATTGCCATTCGTCTAACTTAATCTCCGGAAAATAAGTGTCAGCTTCAAAGGAATGATGCACGCGAGTAATGTCAACTTTATCTGCTAAAGCTATAGATTGTTTGTATATTTGGCCGCCACCGATCACAAAAACGTCTTCTTCTTTGGGACAAACTTCAATGGCTTTTTCCAAGGAATCAACTACAATGCAACCTTCGGGTTGGTAGTTTTTTTGGCGTGAAATAACAACATGCGTTCTATTGGGTAATGGTTTTGGAAAACTTTCAAAAGTCTTTCTGCCCATAATGATATAATGTCCAGAAGTCAACGCTTTGAATCTTTTGAAATCCTCTGGCAAATGCCAAAGTAATTGATTGTCTTTGCCAAGCGCATTGTTTTCCGCTACAGCGGCTATGAGTGTAATCATTATGGTGTTGGGTTTGAATTCTCCAAGTCGTTTTTCAGTTTTTCGATTTTCTTGGTTTGTTTGAGCATTAGCTTGTCTATTTGTGCTCTTTCCCAGTTTTTATTCATAAAGCTATCTGTAATGAGTACTTTAATGATATGGAAAATAAAAATACAAGACCAAACGGTCACAATCCAAATCCACCAATTGGTTTCATCGTGAAAGTTCAACCAATGATTGGCTACAAATAAAAACAGACTGCTAATAGCCAGAACAATAAAATGTACAAACAAACGCTTTTTTTGTTTGATTCTGTCTCTCGCATATTCATATAATTCGTGTTGATTATTTTCCATACAGCCGAAATTTGTGCCTTAAAGGTAGAATTTATTTTTAAAATGTTAAAATATCATTTTGAGATAATGTATTACGAAACCGATTTCTTAATCAAAGATGTAAAATTTAAGGGTCTATTAATTGTAAATCTTCTTTTAAATTGGCTATGTTTTTAGCAATGTCATAAAAATAATTAGACTTGTAAAACCTATAAAAAAATCGCTTTACTTTGCTTCAGTAATCTATAAATGAATTAGTTATGGCTATCAAGAAACAAGTTATAAAAACAAAACCGGTTGTTAAAGTTACCTTTTCAATCGAGGCAAAAGAAGCAAATACAGCAGCAGTAGTAGGAGATTTTAACAACTGGAATCCATCGGAAGGTGAATTATCAAAATTGAAAAACGGAACTTTCAAAGCTACTTTTGATTTACCAAAAGACAACTCTTTCGAGTTTAAATATTTAGTGGATGGTTCGTATGTAAACGATCCTGAGGCAGACAGTTATGCTTATAACGAATTTGCCGGAGCAGAAAATAGTGTGTTAGCACTATAGGTTTTAGTTTTGGTTAGAAGTAAAATCCGTTTCGGTTATCGAGGCGGATTTTTTAGTTTATAACGAGTTTGCTCTGTTTTTTTCGGAATTGGAATACGCATGATTCTTTTAATTTCCGAAAGGTCTTTTTCCTCAGAACCGGGATAAATTTTAGCGAGAAAATCTTCAGGATAAAAAAGAGGCTCAACCAGATTTTTTTGTGCGTTATATTCCGTTCTTAATTGCCCTAAGGGAATAGCGGCGAAGTTTGAGTCTTTGTCAGATTCGATAACATAAGTGTTATTGTTTGGGATGGTCATAGTATAGGGTGCAATACCCTCTGTTTTTTTGAAATACAGTTTAATTTCTGTAGCATTTTTGATAATCGATTTTTCAATTAAAATAACCGAATAACCATTGTCGCTTTTGTCTTCACTTAAATCCAAGATAAAAAACGTACCGGTGCCGTTACCAAAAGACACTCCGTCTTTCAATGCTTCAAATTCGAGATGACTTCTTAACGCAATTTCTGATTCAGTTATTTCATTTTGCGCTTTGGCAATGTTTAAATTGAAAAGAGACAAGGCAACGAAAAAGCAGTGTGATATTTTCATAAGAGATTGATTAATAGCATTTAATTTACCTCAAATATATAAAAAAAATATAAATGAATTCTGATTTATTTACACTGCCACAGCACCTTTAATATGCGGATGCGGATCATAATCCACTAAAGTAAAGTCTTCAAAAGTAAAGTCGAAAATATTTTTTACTTCAGGGTTTAAAATCATTTTGGGTAATGGTCTTGGTTCGCGTGACAATTGCAACTCCACTTGCTCGAAATGGTTGTTGTAAATGTGAGCATCGCCAAAAGTGTGGATGAATTCTCCAACCTGTAACTCACAAACTTGAGCAATCATCATCGTAAACAAAGCATAAGAAGCAATGTTAAACGGAACACCTAAGAAAATATCAGCACTTCTTTGGTACAACTGACAAGACAATTTGCCGTCAGCTACATAAAACTGAAAGAATGCATGACATGGTGGTAAAGCCGCTTTGCCATTGGCAACATTCTCGGCAAATGATTTAGAAGTGTCCGGCAAAACCGATGGATTCCAGGCGGAAACCAACATGCGTCTGCTGTTTGGGTTATTTTTTAAAGTCTCGATTAACTCTGCGATTTGGTCGATTTCTTCGCTGTTCCAATTGCGCCATTGGTGACCGTAAACCGGACCTAAATCGCCATTTTCATCAGCCCATTCGTCCCAAATTTTCACACCGTTTTCTTTGAGATACTCAATATTGGTGTCGCCTTTCAAAAACCATAGCAATTCATAAACAATGGATTTTAAATGTAATTTTTTGGTTGTTACCATCGGGAAACCTTCATTCAAATCAAATCGCATTTGGTAGCCAAAAACACTTTTGGTTCCCGTTCCGGTTCTGTCTCCTTTTTGGCAACCGTTTTCCAAAACGTGTTGCACTAAATCATGGTATTGCTTCATAAAATTATTATAAATGTTGAATGTTGAATGATAAATTAATTCAAAAGATTTATTAGTCTTATGCTTTAGCTAAACCATTTAGCATTCAACATTCAAAATAGTTTTAACTTTCTCTCTTCGAAATTTCGTCTCTTATCTTCGCTGCTTTCTCATAATCTTCGTCCTGAACGGCTTTCTCCAAAGCTTCGTGTAGTTCCGAAAGACTCATGCTAACATACAAATCGCCAGCTTTGCCTTCGTTGTCCAATCCGAAAGTTTCCGGGGTTGATAGAACGCCTTCGTCTTCAATGTTTTGATTTTCGATATCGGTTGGATTCGTGTTGAGGTAAATTCCGGCTTTGTCCAGAATGTTTTTATAGGTAAAAATCGGTGCGTTGAATCGCAGTGCTAAAGCAATAGCATCTGAAGTTCGGGCATCGATAATTTCCTCTATTTTGTCGCGTTCGCAAATGATACTCGAGTAAAAAACACCATCAACTAATTTGTGAATAATCACTTGTTTGACAACAATATCAAATCGGTCGGCAAAACTTTTGAATAAATCATGGGTTAAAGGTCTAGGCGGTTTGATTTCTTTTTCCAAGGCAATAGCAATGGATTGTGCTTCGAAAGCGCCAATGACAATAGGTAATTTTCTCTCGCCGTCGACTTCATTTAAAATCAGAGCATAGGCTCCGTTTTGTGTTTGACTATAAGAAATTCCTTTTATGGTTAGTTTTACTAAACTCATTATTTTTTAGTATCAAGTATTGAGTACGAAGTGCCCAAACTTTATGTTTACAATTACAAAAATGGCTTCCCGCTTAGCCCTGACAGGAGTGCAAATCCTTTTGAAAAAAGATTGCAACGGATGGCAGGAATATGGTGTGCAAAGTAACAAAAACTTTTCGCTTCTAAAAATGGAAACCACAAAAAAAAAGAGTCGTTGAAAATTTTATATTTCGACGACTCTTGAAATGAATTAATAAAGGTTTATGTGTTTTGAGCTTTGAACTCTTTTAGTTTTTGAGTCAAACGAGGCAAGATGTCGAAAGCATCGCCAACGATTCCGTAATCAGCCACTTTGAAGAAAGGCGCTTCGGCATCGGTGTTGATGACTACTTTTACTTTAGAAGAATTGATTCCGGCAATGTGTTGAATTGCTCCCGAAATTCCCACGGCGATATACAAATTGGTCGCTACCGGTTTTCCGGTTTGCCCAACGTGCTCGCTATGAGGTCTCCAACCTAAATCAGATACTGGTTTCGAACAAGCGGTTGCAGCGCCAAGAACAGCGGCTAAATCTTCAATTAAATTCCAGTTTTCCGGACCTTTTAAACCACGACCTCCGGAAACTACGATGTCAGCATCGGCGATGGTTACTTTTCCGGATGATTTTTCTACGGATTCTACTTTTACGTTGAAATCGGCTTCGTTTAAACTTGGCGCGAAATCTTCTTCGGCAGCTGAAGCCGCGCTTTCTACCAAACCGTAAGAGTTTTTAGCTAAGCTTAATACTTTAACGTCAGTGGATATTTCGGTGATGTTAAACGCTTTGTTTGAGAAAGCATTTCTTTTGACTTGGAAAGGCGAAGTGCTCAAAGGCAATCCAACCACATTAGAAGCAAACCCGGCGTCTAAACCAACGGCTACCAATGGCGCCATGTATAAACTGTCGGTGGTTGATGACAATAAAATTACTTTTGCACCTTCTTTTTGAGCGGCTTGTTTTACTACGTCGGCGTAAGCTTTTGCGTTAAAGTTGGCTAACTTGTCGTTAGATACTTTTAACACTTTGTCTACACCATATTTGGATAAATCGGAAACATTTCCGGCGTTCACTGTTACAGCGGTTACGGTTGTTCCTAATGATTCGGCTACTTTTTTGGCATACGACGCCAATTCAAAGGCAACTTTTTTGAATTTTCCGTCTACTGATTCTGCATATATTAATAATGACATGATTTTTAAGTTTAGAATTCGTAATTCGTAATTTTTAATTCGTAATTAAATTACTTTCGCTTCGTTGTGTAGTGCATTTACCAATCCGTCCAAATCGTCTGCAGCAAATAATTTCACGGCTGATTTTGGTGCCGGTTTTTCAAATTTTACTGCTTTGGTATTAACGTTTGCGCCAATGGGCTCTAAAACTGTCAATACTTTGGTTCTGGCAGTCATGATACCACGCATATTTGGAATTCGAAGGTCTTTTTCTTCTACTAATCCTTTTTGGCCACCAATCACTAAAGGTAAAGTTGCTGCAATGGTTTCTTTTCCACCGTCGATTTCGCGAGCTGCTTTGGCTGCGTTTCCGTCAATTTTCAGTTCGGTGCAAGAGTTTACAAAGTTGTAGTCTAACAAACCGGCTAACATTCCGGGAACCATTCCACCGTTGTAATCCAAAGATTCTTTTCCGCAGATTACCAAATCGTAACCGCCGGTTTTTACCACTTCGGTCAATTGCTTTGCTACAAAAAATCCGTCAGTAGGCGTTGCATTTACACGAATGGCTTCATTGGCACCGATGGCTAATGCTTTTCTTAGAGTTGGTTCAGTATCCGGTCCGCCAACATTGACAACCGTCACATTAGCGCCTTGTTGTTCTTGGAACCAGATGGCTCTGGTTAATCCGAACTCGTCATTGGGATTGATTACGAATTGAACACCATTGGTATCAAATTCAGAATCACCGTTAACGAAGTTGATTTTTGAAGTAGTATCAGGCACATGACTGATGCAAACTAATATTTTCATTGTTGTGTCTATTAAGTGAATTTTTCAAAGCGTAAAAGTATAAAATATATTTCTAATTTTTATATGCATGCATAATATTTTTTCAAATTTCAATCGTTTTCGTAGCTATGGTAAATGAATGGAGGAATGATTGAAAGTATTTTAGTCATGAAAAGCAACCTTTTCATAATTGTAAGTCTATAGAAGTATAACCTTTAAACTTAATCGCCTTATGAAAACAAAAAACTGTTGCCTAGTATTGTTTTTTTCTTTTTTCTTATTCTCTTGTAACGAGGAAGAAACTACTGTAGACCAAGAAAATCAAATCGCTATTTCGCATTATATTCAAAAGAATTACGATTTGTCCGGAAACGTCATAAGAACCATTGAGTATGAATTAGCGGAAAATAAAATAGTGAGTTCGGTATCGACTGTATTAGCAACATCACAAACGGCTAATTCGGTGTATGCTTACTCCAATGGGAAACTCGCATCTATTTCAAATCATACCAATGCCAGCATGACTTCGCAGTCAAATTACCTATACAACTCTTCAGGTGATTTGATTGAAATGAGACAAAATTCCTTTGATGCTTCCAATCAAATTACAACCGTTCAAAAGCATACGTTTACGCATACTGCCGATACTATTTTTTCACAATGGAATCGAAGTACTGATGGAGGCGCAACGTATTCCACTATCGCCAATTTAAAAATAGTGTTGGACCAAAATAATAATCGCACTTTTTTTGAGGATCAAACGATTGCCAATGAAAATATCGATAGGGTTGTGAGTATTTATGATTCGAATAACAATCTTATTAACGAGCAATCTATTAATGTGTTTCCGGACGGAACAACTGCTGTATATCCTACGAATGTGTATACTTACACGAATCAAGTAAATCCGCTTGCCTTAGCCACAGAAGCAACTTATGGGAGAAAAACTTTTATGATGTTATCTCACTTACAGACCAATGCAATCAATAACATTAACGCAAGGAATTGCACTCCAAATAGTATGGAAACGTTTTCTACTGATTTAGGTGATGGAACAATAACTTTCGAAATTGAAAATACACCTTTTAATGTAAATTACACTAAAATCAGCGACTATAAAACCTTCAATTCCGGGAATCTTTTTACACGATTTAGTTTAGAGTACTTTTTTGAATAAATGCTCTATTTTAAATTTACATCGTTTTCGTTAAAAACCGGCACTTTTTTTATCTGAACAAAGTATAAATTCCCGCCAAAAAATATTTTTATCGTTTTTAATTTTTACTTTTGCTTTCCAAAATAGATACAAAGTAATTTTCATATGAGAACTATACAATTTAGAGAAGCGATTGCCGAAGCAATGAGTGAAGAAATGCGTCGCGACGAATCAGTATATTTAATGGGTGAAGAAGTAGCCGAATACAATGGTGCTTACAAAGCTTCTAAAGGAATGTTAGACGAATTCGGGCCAAAAAGAGTAATCGATACACCTATTGCAGAACTTGGCTTTGCCGGAATTGCAGTTGGTTCAGCGATGAACGGCTGTCGTCCGATTGTAGAATACATGACTTTTAACTTCTCGTTAGTTGGAATTGACCAAATCATCAACAACGCAGCTAAAATGCGTCAAATGTCGGCCGGACAATTTCCAATGCCGATGGTATTTCGTGGTCCAACGGCTTCAGCCGGACAATTAGGTGCCACGCACTCACAAGCTTTTGAAAACTGGTTTGCCAACACTCCGGGATTGAAAGTGGTTGTTCCATCAACTGTTTATGATGCTAAAGGTTTGTTGAAAGCCGCCATTCGTGATAATGATCCGGTAATTTTTATGGAATCAGAGCAAATGTATGGTGACAAAGGTGAAGTGCCGGAAGAAGAATACACGATTCCATTAGGAGTAGCCGATATTAAAAGAGAAGGAACAGATGTAACGATTGTTTCTTTTGGTAAAATCATCAAAGAAGCATTTATTGCTGCTGACGAATTAGCCAAAGAAGGCATCTCTTGTGAAATCATCGACTTAAGAACGGTTCGTCCAATGGATTACGATGCGATTATCAATTCGGTTAAAAAAACAAATCGATTGGTAGTATTGGAAGAAGCTTGGCCATTTGCCAGTGTGGCTTCTGAAATTACGTATATGGTTCAGGAAAGAGCGTTCGATTATTTAGATGCGCCAATCCAAAGAATCACAACAGCAGACACACCGGCGCCTTATTCTCCGACCTTGTTAAAAGAATGGTTGCCAAATGCAGAAGATGTTATCAAAGCTGTAAAAAAAGTAACTTACAAATAGATTGTTAGATCTTTAGATTGTCAGAAAAAAATCTAAAATTCTAAGAAGTCTAAAAATCTAATAATCAAAATACTTATATTTGAAACTTCATCCGAATAAAAAGATGAAGTTTTTTTTTGCCAATGAAAAAGATATTTACGCTATTTGTTTTCCTTTTTGCTTTTGCAAATGGTCTTTCTGCTCAAACCAAAGTGAGCGGTATCGTTCTCGACAATACGAACCAGCCGGTTCCTTACGCCAACATTGTTTTTAAAGGCTCTCAAACCGGTGTAGTTTCCAATGAAGATGGAAGATTTTACATCGAATCTCCTGATAATTTCACGGCGATAATAGTTTCATTTGTTGGGTTTCCCGACAAAGAAGTGCCGTTACCCAAATTAGTAAACTATGACTTTAAGGTGATCCTTAAAGAAGGCAATGCTTTGAAAGAAGTCAAAATATTTGCCGGAAAAACTTCCAAAAAGAACAATCCTGCCTTAGATATTTTGCGAAAAATTTGGGAACGCAGAAGAAAAAACGGGTTAAAAATGTTCAAACAATACCAATTCGAAAAATATGAAAAGGTTGAGTTTGATATGAACACCATCGATAGCGCCTTTATGAAAAAGAAAATTTTCAAAGGAATGGAGTTTGTATTCAAAAATATTGATACTTCAAGCGTTACCGGGAAAACCTATTTGCCAATTTTCATCAACGAATCGATTTCAGATTTTTATGGCGATAATGAAACCAAGAAATCCAGAGAAGTTTTAAAAGCCAATAAAAACTCCGGTTTAGGAAATGGCGATGGTGTGAACATGTTTATCAAAGATTTGTACAATGATTTTGATATTTACGACAACTATTTGAATTTCTTCGATAAGAGTTTTACCAGTCCGTTATCGCGGACCGGAATTGACGTTTATAACTATGTTTTGACCGATACGGCTTTCATTGACAACAAATGGTGTTATAATATTGTATTTTATCCCAGACGTAAAAACGAACTGACTTTCAAAGGAGATTTTTGGGTAAATGATTCCACTTTTGCCATCAAAACCATCAATATGGCGGTAACCAAAAGTGCCAATATCAACTGGGTAAAAGATATTTATATCGAACAAGAATTTGAAGTATTGAACGATTCTGTTTTCTTGCCAACGCGAGATTATATGATGTCGGATTTTGCTTTGCGTAAAAAAGAAGAATCTAAAGGAGTTTACGGAAAGCGAACTACATTGTACAGAAACTTCAAATTCGATGAAAAGAAACCGGAGAAATTCTACAAAGAAGAAGTGAATTTTATTGACAATGAAGTGTACAGTAAAACCGATGAATTTTGGGAAGAAAATCGTTTTGAAAGGCTCAACAAAGATGAGGTCGCTATCTATAAAATGATTGATACTCTGAAAACCGTTAAACGTTTCAAACAGATGTACAATCTGGTTTCAATCTTGGGAAGCGGCTATATCCAATGGGGTAATTTTGATTACGGACCGATTTTTTCTACGGTAGGATTTAACGAAGTAGAAGGTTGGCGTTTAAGAACCGGCGGCCGAACTTATTTTGGGCCAAATGATCCTTGGCGTTTGCAAGGTTATACGGCTTACGGATTTGAAGATAACAAATTCAAATACGGCTTGTCAGGGAAATGGATGGTTGATAAGAAAAACCGAATCATCCTTTCCGGTGGTAATAGGCGAGATGTAGAACAGATTGGAGCGAGCTTAACCAGTACCAATGATGTTTTGGGTAGAAGTTATGCTTCTTCCGGATTGTTTACAACCGGTGCCAATGGAAAGCTGACCAATATCAATTTAAGTACTTTGGCTGCCGAAATTGAGCCGGTGAAAAACTTGACATTCCAACTCGGATTTTCCTACCGAACCTTGGAATCGGCTTCGGATACTTTTAGTTTGAATTATTTTACCGATGATACTTTTACTTCTACCGCAAGTGAAGTAAAACAATCCGAGATAAACCTTCAAGTAGAGTACACCCCTAAGCGAAAAACCATCGGTTATGGTGTCGAAAGACGTGAAGTAGATAGTCCATACAGTCGCTTTTTTATCAACTACAGTCAAGGATTTAAAGGGTTAATTGATAGTGATTTTGACTATCAAAAAGTGCAATTATATTACAAACAACCTGTTATTATTGGTCCTTTGGGTCGTTCCAATTTCACTATGGAATTAGGAAAAACTTTTGGTCAAATTCCACTTGGATTGATGAGTGTTGTGCCTGGGAACCAAACGTATTTTATCATACAAAATACTTTCAGTAACTTGAATTTTTACGAATTTGTAGCCGATGAATATGCGACTTTCCAATGGGAACACAACTTTAACGGTAAGATATTCTCCAGAATTCCGGCTTTGAGAAAATTAAATCTTCGCGAGATAGTTGGAGTAAGAGGTGTTTACGGAACAGTTTCCGATGAAAACAGAGCTATCAATGCTTCGGGATTAATCTACAAAGCACCTGAAAAGCCATACTGGGAATACAGCGCCGGTATTGGAAACATTTTCAAAGTTTTCCGGTTGGATTTTGCTTGGAGAGCCAATTACAGAGATTTACCGGATACCGATAATTTTACCATCAAAGGGTCGTTCGGGTTCTATTTTTAAAAATGGAAGCGATAGCTTATTTGGTAGAGAATGATGAAGTTTTTCAAAAATTGCACCAACAATACGGCAATCCCTATATTCCATCGAGACCGGAAGGTTTTCAAACGTTGTGCAAACTTATTTTAGAACAGCAAGTTTCAATAGAATCGGCGCGTGCTTGTTATGTGAAAATCGAAAATACTTTAGGCGATGTTGCTCCGAAAACCATAATTTCAACTTTGGAAGAAATACTTCGAAATTGTGGTGTCAGTCGGCAAAAGACGATTTATTTAAAAGCTTTGGCGGAAGCCATTTTAGACAAAACCTTAGTGTTAGAAACGCTTTCTCAAAAACAGCCGGACGAAGTCAGAAGTGAATTAATTAAAATTAAAGGCATCGGCAATTGGACGATTGATGTCTATCTAATGTTCTCGTTGCAATCGCCGGATATCCTTCCGATAGGCGATATTGCGGTGGTCAATACCATTAAAGAATTGTATGGTTGTCAAGATAAAGAAGCGATGATTTTGTTGGCTGAAAATTGGAAACCTTACCGCAGTATGGCGACTTTCTTCCTTTGGCATCATTATTTGGTCAAGCGAAACCGCAAGTTTATCGTCTAGCTTTATTTGAAAATCCCGTACTTCAAAATACAATAAATGGCATGAAAACCGTCTCGCCAACTGATTTTTTTTCCTTCTTCAAAAGTCCTTCCGTAATAACTAATTCCAACTTCATAGATTCTGATTTTGGGAATGCGTGCAACTTTCTGAGTTACTTCCGGCTCAAAACCAAATCGTTTTTCTTCGAGTGTAATCGATTTTAAAACATCGGCACGAAACATTTTATAGCAAGTTTCCATGTCGGTTAAGTTCAAATTGGAAAACATATTGCTCAAAAAAGTCAAAAATTTATTTCCTATACTGTGCCAAAAGAACAAAATGCGATGCGGTTTTCCGCCCATAAAGCGACTGCCGTAAACCACATCGGCAACTTCATCGACTATAGGTTTTAAAAGGATATTGTATTCTTGCGGATCGTATTCCAAATCGGCGTCTTGAATGACAATTACTTCTCCGGTGGCTTTTTCAATTCCGGTGTGTAATGCCGCGCCTTTCCCTTTGTTTTTGGAATGTTCCAAAAGAACAATGTTGAACTCGGGATAGGTTTGGATATAAGTTTGAACGCTTTCAAACGTGTTATCCGTACTGCAATCATTCACAATAATGACTTCTTTTTCAATAGCATTAATCAGTGAAACGGCTTTTATTTTGTCCAATATTCTATAAATAGTTGGACCTTCGTTGTAGGCAGGAATTAAGATAGAAAGGGTTTTAATCGCCATTTGGATTTAAATATTTCTCAAAAATAGTTTTTTTGATTTAGTGAGCAATAATTTACTTTAAATACGTGTATATCAATTGAACTAATATTCCCGAATTATATTGTTTTTATTTGTTAAAGTTTTGTTACTTTTGCGACCGATAAAATTTATAACAAAAATTATATTTATGGAATCAATGATGATTTATGTGCCGATAGTAATGGCATTAATTGGATTAGCTTTTATGGCTATCAAAAGGTCTTGGGTTTTAAAACAAGATGCAGGTGATGGCAAAATGAAAGAGATATCAGATTATATTTATGAAGGTGCCTTGGCTTTCCTTAAAGCAGAATACAGATTATTGGCTGTTTTCGTAGTTATTGCCAGTGTTGTTTTAGCCGGAATTACTTTTATTCCAGGTGTTAAAACGCATATGTTAATTGTAATAGCCTTTATTTTCGGAGCTTTCTTTTCGGCATTAGCCGGAAATATGGGAATGAAAATCGCTACTAAAACTAACGTAAGAACGACTCAAGCTGCTCGTACAAGTTTGCCGCAAGCTTTGAAAGTTTCTTTCGGTGGTGGAACAGTAATGGGATTAGGAGTTGCCGGTTTAGCCGTTTTAGGTTTAACGGCCTTCTTTATAGTTTTCTTTCACTTCTTTATGAATGGCGTATGGACATCTACAGATGACATGACTATTGTTTTGGAAACATTAGCCGGTTTCTCTCTTGGAGCAGAATCTATTGCTTTGTTTGCTCGTGTTGGTGGCGGTATTTATACCAAAGCGGCTGACGTTGGTGCTGACTTAGTAGGTAAAGTTGAAGCTGGTATTCCTGAAGATGATCCAAGAAATCCTGCTACTATTGCAGATAACGTTGGTGACAACGTTGGTGACGTTGCCGGAATGGGTGCCGATTTATTCGGTTCTTATGTAGCAACGGTTTTAGCTGCTATGGTTTTAGGGAACTACGTAATCAAAGATATGGGCGGAAAAATCGAAGACGCTTTCGGTGGTATTGGTCCAATTTTATTGCCAATGGCAATCGCAGGTTTCGGAATCTTATTCTCTATCATCGGAACGATGTTAGTAAAAATATCAAGTGATGACGCTAAAGAAAAACAAGTACAAGGTGCGTTAAACGTTGGAAACTGGGTTTCTATTGTTTTAACCGCTATTTCATGTTTCTTCTTAGTACAATATATGTTGCCTGAAGTAATGACTATGGAATTCTTCGGAGAAGGCGCACAACAAATCTCTTCAATGAGAGTATTCTACGCTACAATCGTTGGATTAGTAGTGGGTGGAGTTATTTCTTCTGTAACAGAATACTACACAGGTTTAGGTACAAAACCGGTTTTGGCTATTGTACAAAAATCTTCAACTGGTGCAGGAACTAACGTAATCGCTGGTTTAGCGACTGGTATGATTTCAACCTTCCCAACCGTATTATTATTCGCCGGTGCTATTTGGGCTTCTTATGCTTTTGCAGGTTTCTACGGTGTGGCTTTAGCGGCTTCAGCGATGATGGCTACAACGGCTATGCAGTTGGCAATCGACGCCTTCGGACCAATCTCTGACAATGCTGGTGGTATTGCTGAAATGAGTGAATTACCAAAAGAAGTTAGAACTAGAACAGACATCTTGGATTCAGTAGGTAACACTACTGCTGCAACAGGAAAAGGATTTGCTATCGCTTCTGCGGCGTTAACATCATTGGCTTTATTTGCGGCGTATGTGACTTTCACAGGAATTGATGGTATCAATATCTTCAAAGCGCCTGTATTAGCGATGTTATTCGTTGGAGGTATGATTCCGGTTGTGTTCTCTGCTTTGGCAATGAATTCGGTAGGTAAAGCTGCGATGGACATGGTATATGAAGTACGTCGTCAGTTTAAAGAAATTCCGGGTATCATGGAAGGTACAGGAAAACCTGAATATGGTAAATGTGTTGAGATTTCTACTAAAGCGGCTTTAAGAGAAATGATGTTGCCAGGTGTTTTAACTATAGGTTTCCCAATTGCAATTGTATTATTAGGTAAATTAGTTTATGCTGATAACAACCAATTAATCGCTGAAATGTTAGGTGGTTATATGGCCGGAGTTACTGTTTCTGGTGTACTTTGGGCTGTGTTCCAAAACAACGCCGGTGGTGCTTGGGATAATGCTAAAAAATCTTTCGAAGCGGGTGTTGAAATCAACGGAGAAATGACATATAAAGGTTCTGATGCTCACAAAGCGGCTGTAACCGGAGATACTGTGGGTGATCCATTTAAAGATACTTCGGGTCCATCGATGAACATCTTAATCAAATTAACTTGTTTGATTGGATTGGTAATCGCTCCAATCTTAGGTGGTCATGAAGCTGGTGCTGCAACTGAAAAAGCAGCTACTTGTTGTGTTGCTGAAGGAAAATGTATTTCAATGTCAAAAGAAGAGTGTGTTGCTAAAGGTTGTACAAACGCTACCTGTGAACACATGGCAGTAAAGCAAGCAGTAACCGAAACAGTTTCAAATGAAATTTCTATCGAAAAAGTAAACGTTAACGGTAAAGTAAAAGCAACTGTAACCAAAACAATTAATGGTACTGCTACAACCGAAACTTTCGAAGGAACTGATGTTGAAGTTTCAGCTAAAATTGAAGAATTTAAAAAGAAATAATTTTTCTTTTACTCAAAATATAAAAATGCCTCACTTTAGTGAGGCATTTTTTTTGTCTTTTTTGTTTAAATTAGCCAAGACAAACACAATTTTCATGACTTCCAAATTCACTTTCTTTTTCCTGCTGTTTTTCAATATTGCCTTTTCGCAAAATTCATTGCCTTTGATTCCGCAACCAAAAACAATGCAAATTAAGGATGGCAATTTCAGCCTAAAAAAGGAAACCCTGATTGTGGCAGATGAAGACTCATTTGAAGCGCAATATTTGCAAAAAGCAATTCAACAACAAACAGGTTTACAATTAAAGATTGTTACAGCATCAAAAGCAGATTCTAAAATCATTTTGAAACAAATGCACCCTATTGATCCTTATTGGAGCAAGGAAAGATATAATATAAGTATTTCACCAAAAGAACTAATTATAACAGCTTCGTTTAACCAAGGTGCTTTTGCCGCAATCCAAACCTTACTTCAGTTAATCCCACTCGATAAAAAAGAAACTTTTGTTTTACCGTGTTTAAATATCCATGATGAACCCAAATACACTTGGCGCGGCATGCACCTCGATTGCGCCCGACATTTTTTCTCCGTAGATTTTGTCAAAAAGTATATCGATTATTTAGCGATGTACAAGTTCAACACCTTTCATTGGCACTTAACAGATGACCAAGGTTGGCGCATCGAAATCAAACAATATCCAAAACTCACTGAAGTTGGAGCTTGGCGAAACGGTTCTATGATTGGGCATTACAACGAACAAAGGTATGATGACAAACGCTATGGCGGTTTTTATACGCAAGACCAGATCAAAGAAGTCGTGGCTTATGCTCAACAACGTCACATTACAGTAGTTCCCGAAATCGAAATGCCCGGGCATGCCGTAGCCGCTTTGGCCGCTTATCCGCAATATTCGTGTACCGGCGGGCCATTTGAAGTAGGCAAACAATGGGGCGTTTTAGATGATGTGTTTTGTCCTAAAGAAGAAACGTTCACCTTTTTGGAAAACATTTTAACTGAAGTCATCGCTTTATTTCCATCCCAATACATTCACATTGGTGGCGATGAATGCCCGAAAATACGTTGGAAAAACTGTCCACATTGCCAAAACTTAATGAAAACGGAACGACTAAATGACGAACACGAACTACAAAGTTATTTTATCCAAAGAATTGAAAAATTTGTCAATGCCAAAGGAAGAAAAATTATTGGTTGGGACGAAATTCTAGAAGGCGGTTTGGCACCCAATGCAGCCGTAATGAGTTGGCGAGGTACCGAAGGCGGAATCGCAGCGGCAAAACAAAAACACTACGTTGTAATGTCGCCCGGTTCTCATTGCTATTTCGACCATTACCAAGGCGACCCTAAAAATGAACCGTTAGCTTTTGGCGGTTACACACCGGTCGAAAAAGTGTATTCGTTTAATCCTACGCCAAAGGAATTGTCAACCGAAGAAGCGAAATACATTCTTGGAGCGCAAGCCAATGTGTGGACAGAGTATATTGAAACTCCCAAACATGTAGAATACATGATTTTTCCCAGAATGATGGCGTTATCCGAAGTGCTTTGGGGAACCTCAAATCCGGAAAAGTATGCCGATTTTCAAAACCGCATGATTCAACATTTTTCTATTTTAGATAAAAAAGCAATCAATTATAGTAGAGCAATTTTTGAAGTTACAGCCGAAGTAATGCCTAAACCCGGCGGAAAAGGTGTTTTGTATTTATTGAAAACCAATCAATCGCCCATTGGGATTAACTATACAACCGATGGAGCTCAGCCGACAAATCAGTCTAAAGTATACAGTCAACCGTTAGAAATTGCCAAATCGCAAACTATTAAAGCGATTTATTTTGAAAAAGGTACTGCCAAAAGCAATATAACTGAACAACAATTCCACATTCATAAAGCCACAAGTTGTTTGGTTTCGCTGCAAAATCAACCTAACGGAAATTACACCAAAGGCGGCGGATTTACTTTGGTGGACGGCATCAAAGGCGATAAAGCCAAATTTGGTCAACATTGGCTTGGGTTTTCCGGAACCGATTTAATAGCTACTATCGATTTAGGGAACAAACAAAAAATCAATCGTATGGAAATCGGACTATTGAGCAGTCCTTCGTCATGGATTTATTTCCCCAAAAAAATAACATTTTGGGTTTCGGAAGATCTGATGAAATTTGAGGAAGTTAAAACTTTTTCGTTAGAAGAAATTCAAAAATGCAACGGTCAAATCACCGTAGATTGCGATAAAAAAAATATTCAATTTGTGAAAGTTACAGTCGAAAACTTCGGTACAATTCCCGACGGTCAACCTGGAGCAGGAAATAAAGCGTGGCTTTTTGCAGATGAAATAACAGTAGAATAAGTCATGTCAAATCGAAGAAATTTTATCAAAACGGCCGCAGTCGGTTCAGTGGCTTTAGCTTTAAATTCTTTTACATCAAAAGAGGAAAATTCGGCAAAGCCAAAGGGCAAAATCAACAAGCCCATCGTCATTTCAACGTGGAATTTCGGCGTACAAGCCAATGGTGCTGCATGGGAAATTCTAAAAAATAACGGACGAGCTTTAGATGCAGTCGAAGCCGGTGTAAAAATTCCTGAAGCCGATCCCAAAGAAAGAAGCGTCGGCTACGGCGGAAGACCTGACCGAGACGGAAAAGTGACCCTCGATGCTTGTATTATGGACGAGTTTTCGAATATTGGTTCGGTAGCGGCTTTGGAACACATTAAGCATCCTATTTCTGTCGCACGTGCTGTGATGGAAAAAACGCCGCATGTGATGTTGGTAGGCGATGGTGCTTTGCAATTTGCGTTGTCGCAAGGATTCAAAAAAGAAAATCTCTTAGTTGAAGACTCCAAAAAAGAATGGAAGGAATGGCTCAAAACCAGTCAATACAAACCGATAGCCAATATTGAAAATCACGATACGATTGGCATGATTGCGTTAGACAGCCACGGTAATCTTTCAGGTGCATGCACAACGAGCGGAATGGCTTTTAAAATGCATGGTAGAGTTGGCGATTCACCAATAATCGGAGCCGGGTTGTATGTCGATAATGAAATTGGTGCAGCTACAGCAACCGGTCATGGCGAAGAAGTAATTCGTATCGCCGGCTGTCATTTGGTAGTCGAGTTGATGCGACAAGGAAAATCACCACGACAAGCTTGTGAAGAAGCAGTTTCGCGCATTGTAAAACTGACCAAAAACAGAAACAAAAACCTCAAAGACATTCAAGTAGGTTTCATCGCGCTCGACAAACAAGGGAATTACGGGGCCTATTGTATTCAAGGCGGATTTAATTATGCTGTCAATGACAATTCCGGAAACAAGTTGGTTGACGCTGACTACTTTTTAAAATAATTATCCTAATAAATCTGTTTTAATCCGTTCAATCAGTATAATCTGTGGCCAAAAAATCAATATCCTCTAATAGAAAATTAGAAATCGCTTGTTTCAACATAAAATCAGCCCTAGTCGCTCAAGAAAATGGTGCTGATAGAGTTGAGCTTTGTGACGGATTTGAAGTTGGCGGAACAACACCTGATTTTGAAACTATAAGACAAGCCAGAGAAAATTTAAGCATCGATTTGTATGTCATGATTCGACCGCGAGGTGGAAACTTTATCTATTCTGATGAAGAATTCAAACAAATGCAATTGGATATTTTGGCTTTAAAAGAATTAAAAGCGGACGGTTTTGTTTTCGGGATTTTAAATGAAGATAGTACTGTTAATTTGGAACAGAATAAAATTTTAGTCGATTTGGCCAAGCCATTTCCATGCACCTTTCACCGCGCTTTTGACGAAGTAATGGATGCTTTTGAAGCCTTGGAACAAACCATCGACTGCGGTTTTACAACCATTCTGACTTCGGGTCAAGCCCAAAATGTAACAGAAGGAATGGATTTTCTAGCCGAATTGGTGAAAGTAGCTAATAATAGAATTATTATCATGCCTGGCGGAGGTTTACGCTCAAATAATATTGAAAATCTTCAACAAAACACCAAAGCTATTTTCTATCATTCTTCAGCCATCACTAACGGAAGTGAAACACCTAATCCCAAAGAAATACTTGCGTTAAAAGCTAAATTGAGATGAGAACTTTGTTGTTGAAATGTCTGATTATTTTTTTGTTGCCAATGTTTCTTTGGTCACAAAATAGTGAGCGTAATTTAAGTTCGGAGCAATGGATTTTCAGAAAAGTAAACGATACGAATTGGCTTCCGGCTAAAGTTCCGGGAACAGTTCACACCGATTTATTGGCGAACCAAATCATTCCGGATCCATTTTTTGGAGCCAATGAAAAGCAACTGCAATGGATTGAAAACGAAGATTGGCAATACCAAACGACTTTTGCCATTTCAAAAGAAGAACTAAATCATCAAAATACTATTTTGCAATTCGACGGTTTGGATACTTTTGCTGAAGTAACTTTAAACGGAACCCAAATCCTTTCGGCAAACAACATGTTCCGAACTTGGAAAGTTGACGTGAAAAAGATGCTAAAAGTTGGGCAAAACCAACTTAAAATTACGTTTGCTTCCGCCGTAAAAAAAGGAAAAGAAGAAGCTAAGAAACTTAGTTATACTCTCCCCGGAGATGAAAAAATTTTCACCCGAAAAGCGCAATACCATTTCGGCTGGGATTGGGGACCAAGATTCGTCACTGCTGGAATTTATAAGAAAGCAGCGCTTCATTTTTGGAACAATGCGACCATAACCAATATCAAAATCAATCAGGATTTGACCAATGATGACTTGGCGAAAGTTGAATTTGAAATCGAATTGAATAGTGTCAATGAAGCTCAATACGAATTAAATATCAATGATAAGACCGAATTGGTTAACCTCATAAAAGGCAAAAATAATTTGTCGCTAACTTATGAAATCAATAACCCAAAGCTTTGGTGGAGTAACGGTTTAGGCAAAGCGCATTTGTATCCTTTTGAAATTAGTTTAACCAATAACAATCAAACCATTGACAGCAGAAAACTAAACATAGGCTTGCGAACCATTGAATTAGTGCAAGAAAAAGACGCAATTGGCAAAAGTTTTTATTTCAAACTCAATGGTCAGCCGGTATTTATGAAAGGAGCCAATTATATTCCGCCCGATAGTTTTTTACCACGAGCTACCGATTCGGTTTACAAATCTATCGTCAAAAATGCTGTTGATGCCAATATGAATATGCTACGAGTTTGGGGCGGCGGTGTTTATGCCGAAGATAGTTTTTATGAAGAATGTGATAAAAACGGTATTTTAGTTTGGCAGGATTTTATGTTTGCTTGCGCGATGTATCCCGGCGATGAAGCCTTTTTGGAGAATGTAAAACAGGAAGTCATCGACAATGTAACCCGTTTGCAAAACCATCCGAGTATTGCGCTTTGGTGCGGCAATAATGAAAATGATGAAGGCTGGCACAATTGGGGTTGGCAAAAGCAGTATAATTATTCGGAGCAAGATTCCATCCAAATTTGGAATGATTACCAAAAATTATTTCACGAATTGATTCCGCAAACGTTAGACAGTTTATTACCCAAGAATGAAAACCGTTATTGGCCATCATCACCATCAATTGGTTGGGGGCGACAAGAAAGTTTACTCAGTGGTGATTCGCATTATTGGGGTGTTTGGTGGGGCAATGAACCTTTTGAAATGTATCGTCAGAAAGTTGGGCGTTTCATGAGCGAATATGGTTTTCAAAGCATGCCGGATATTAAAACGTTTCAGGCTTTCGCCAAAAGTGACGAACTGAACTTCGATTCGGAAGCGATTAAAAATCACCAAAAACATCCAACCGGTTACAAAACCATCAACGATTATATGGCGCGTGATTACCAAGTGCCAACGAGCTTTGAAGATTATATTTATGTTTCCCAATTGTTACAAGCCGAAGGCATGAAAATGGCGATTGAAGCGCATCGAACGGATCGAAAATGTATGGGAACATTGTTTTGGCAATTGAATGATTGTTGGCCGGTGACTTCGTGGAGTTCGGTGGATTATTATGGTCGTTGGAAAGCGTTTCAATATGAGGCGAAGCGGAGTTTTGAAAATGTTTTGATTTCAATTAAGGAAGAAGAAAGTAGCTATAAAGCTTATATTGTCAATGATGATTTGAAACCGTTTGAAGGTCAATTTGATGTAGTTTTGCGCGATTTTAATGGTAAAAAACTTTGGTCTGCAAAAAATACTGGAGTTATTCCGGGAAGCTCAAATTTGGTTCATTTTGAAATTTCTAAAGATGATTTAGAAAGGTTTGATTTGAAAAAAGCAGTGCTTTCTGTTTCGTTTAATGCTGAAAATAAATCAGCGAGTTCCCTTTTCTATTTTGTAAAGCCTAAAGATTTGCAATTGACCAACCCTAACCTCCAAATTACAAAGCGTAATGAACTGACTTATGAAATATTTTCTGATGTGTTGGTCAAAAATGTGTATTTGTCAGCTTCGGAGGAAACTTTTTTCAGTGATAATTATTTTGATATTTTGCCGGGTCAGAAAGTGATAATTAAATTATCTAAACCGGTCAAAGCCATTCAGGTTAAGAGCTTGTTTGACGTTATGAAAAACTGATTTTGCAAAAGACAAAACTTATTTAGCCCCGACAGGAGTGACATCCCGATTATTCGGAATAAAACGTAGGGCGGGAATATGGATAACAAAAATGCCCGAACCTTTCGCTCCTTTTTTTTAAAACAAACCGTTAATTTCTGCGTCAATTCGGTTGATAATCATACCTAAATCTTCCGGATTGTTGACAAAATCAACATTGTCTACATCAATAATCAATAGTTTTCCTTTGTCGTAAGTCGTAATCCAAGCTTCGTAGCGTTCGTTCAATCGGCTCAAATAGTCAATCGAAATGGTGTTTTCGTAATCACGACCACGTTTGTGAATTTGGGAAACCAAATTGGGAATCGAACTTCTTAAATAAATCAATAGATCAGGCGAACCAACCAAACCTTCCATCAGTTCAAAAAGATCAGTATAGTTTTGAAAATCTCTGTTGGTCATCAAACCCATAGCGTGTAAGTTGGGCGCAAAAATATGTGCGTCTTCGTAAATCGTTCTGTCTTGAATGATGTTTTTGCCGCTTTCGCGAATTTGCAACACTTGGCGAAAACGCGAATTCAAGAAATAAATTTGCAAGTTGAAGGACCAGCGTTCCATTTGGTGGTAAAAATCATCCAAATACGGATTGTCAACTACGTCTTCAAAATGAGGTTCCCATTTAAAATGTTTGGCTAAAAATCGGGTTAATGTGGTCTTTCCTGCTCCTATATTTCCTGCTACTGCTATGTGCATTATGGTAGTTTTATTTTAAAATTCTTAATTTGTTGGTTGGTAAAAATAGCTAAAATTTGGTCTTTGTAGTAAAAATTTTGGAACGATTTCTCAACAATGTCGATTTCGAAAACCGTTTTCGATTGATTGTTCAAGCAGTAGAGCGTGTTGTCCTTTAAAAACAATAATTTTTCACGATCAATGATTTGGATTTTTTCAAAAGGCGGAATATTAGCTAGTAAAGTTACTTTGCCGAAGATATCGATAGCATACCAATTGTTGATTTCATCAATCCAATAAAAATTATTGAAATCGCTTTGGGTGTATTTGATGTTTTCAGGAATTGGATTGCCAATGTTTTTGGAAATATTTTTCAAGTAGTCAAATAGGAGAACTTGTTGTGTCAAAGCATTGTAAATCCAAAATTGATTTTGCGACGCCATGCCTATTTTAGAAGCGGAAATAGTATTGTCAATTTCAAAGAGATTGAGTTTCTGAATTTCATTCAATTGATTATCGAGCATAATTATCGTATTGAAATCTTCGTAAAAGACTACAATTTTTAATGGATTGACATAATCAACCGAGGTGATTTTGCCCAATGCCACATTCTTATATTCCCATGTTTGAGACTGATCTTGTTTGATAAAGACATTGTTTTTGAGGTAGTAATTGTTACCCAAACCATCAAAACCAATGTAGATTTTATCTTCTACTGTTTCGGAACTAATAGCGGTTGTCTCGAGTTTCGGATTTTGGCCAAAACCATAAGCGGAAATCACTAGTAATATAAGATAAATGGTATTTTTCATCATAAGGCTAATTTACGGTAAACCAAATTAATTTCGTCTGGTCTAACCCAATATTTTAACATAAGATTGGTAACAGAATTAGAAAGCATTCGTCATATTTGTTCTATCAAAAATTTAAGTCATGAAAAAAATAGTATTCGCTTCGTTTTTTGTTTTCTCTTATTTAGCTACACATGCTCAAAAAGATTTCCAAGGTATGGCGGTTTACGAATCAAAAACCAGCACTGCCGATTTCAAGTCTCGTTTTGAAGGCAACAAAGAAATTACACCCGAAATGCAGAAAATGATTGAAGAGCGTATGAAGAAGATGTTTGAAAAGACGTTTTTTCTAAACTTTGACAAATCAGCTTCTGTCTATAAAGAAGAAGAAAAACTTGATGCTCCGGGACAAGGTGGCGGCGGAATGAGAATGATGTCGTCTTTTATGGGCGGCGGCGGAACCTATTACAAAAACGTAAAAGAAAAAACGTATAAGGTCGATAAAGAGTTCATGGGAAAAGAGTTTTTGGTAAAAGATTCTTTGAAAACTTACAACTGGCAAATGAGTGGTGACACCAGAGTGATTGGCGGCTATAATTGTTTCAAAGCGACAGCCGTCATTCCGGCGAGCAAAACCGATTTTAGAAACTTCAGACCTAAAAAAGAAGAAAAAAAAGAGGATAAAGCCAAAGAAGAAACAAAAACCAACTTCATGGATCAAATAGAACTTCCTAAAGAAATTACGGTGACCGCTTGGTATACACCGGAAATTCCGGTAAGTCAAGGTCCTGAAGGTTATTGGGGTTTACCGGGATTAATATTAGAAGTGAATGACGGAAAAACAACTATTCTTTGTTCCAAAATTGTTTTAAATCCAAAAGAAAAAACAGAAATCAAAGCACCAAACAACGGAAAAGAAGTGTCTCAAAAAGAATATGATGAAATCGTAGTCAAAAAGATGGAAGAAATGCAAGAGATGAACAATGGACGTGGCGGTTTCCAAATGAGAATGAACCGATAATCAATCAATAATCAAATTTATAATGACTAAAGTTATACTTATTTCTTCTTTTTTATTGATGAGTTTTTTGGCAAAAGCACAAGATTTTCAGGGAAAAGCGGAATATTTTTCGAAAAGAATTGCCAAGAAAAAAACCGAAAAAGTGGAGTCAAAAACCAAAGAACCAATTGACCCAGAATTAGAAAAAGCGATTCAAGAAGCTATGAAAAGAGCTTCCGAAAAGCAATTCTCGCTTACTTTTAATAAAGCTGAAAGTCTTTACGAAGAAGAGAAGAAATTAGATAAACCAGAATCTAATTCAGATGGCATTTCAGTTTCAATGAGCTTTTCAAGCGCAGGAAGTAAATACCTTAATATCAAAGAAAAAAACAGCGTTGTTGAAGAGGAAATCTTTGGCAAAGAGTTCTTAATCGTTGAACCTCTTGTCCAACCGGATTGGAAGTTAATCGATGAAACGAAAAAAATTGGTGACTACAATTGTTTTAAAGCCGAGTTGGTTATTCCGGTGAGTGAAAAACAAACCCAAGACTATGAAGATTTCTTGAAAAGAGAAGAAAAAAAACCAGCTCTTTTCAAAATGAGCAAGCCGGAAGACAAAGTCGTTACCGTTTGGTATACCCCTGAAATTCCGGTAAGTTTTGGTCCCGATAATTATTGGGGTTTACCCGGATTGATACTAGAAGTTAATGACGGAACGAATATACTTCTTTGTTCCAAAGTCACTTTAAGCAATAAAGAAAAAGCGAAAATCAAAGTGCCTAATACAGGAGAAAAAGTCACCCAAAAGAAGTTTGATGAAATTCGGAAGAAAAAAGAGGATAGCATGAAAAATGAAGATGGCGTCATTATTTTCCAACATTAATCCATTAATTATCCAAGCCAAAACAATGAAAAAAATAGTACTATTTGTATTTCTTTTTACTTCAACAATTTCTTTTGCCCAAACCATTCGATTCGAAGGGACAATACAAGACAATACCAAAGCACCTTTGGAAATGGCCAATGTCATGGCGATGAACCAAGCGACCAAAGCGATGGATGCCTATGCCATTACCAATGATAAAGGGAAATTTTTGCTGAACCTGAAAACGAACACCACTTATATTATTAAGTTGAGTTATTTGGGCATGCAAAACAAAGAAATTACAGTGGCTACTCAAGCTGTTAATATTACCCAAAACATTACTATGGAAAGCGGTGGAATCGAATTAGACGGTGTTGAAATCGTACGTGAAATGCCGGTTTCTATCAAAGGCGATACGATTGTTTACAACGCTGATTCTTTTAAAACCGGAACCGAAAGAAAACTGGAAGATGTTTTGAAAAAATTACCCGGAGTTGAGGTGGATGCCGAAGGTCAAGTAAAAGTCGAAGGAAAATCGGTAACCAAATTGATGGTGGAAGGCAAAGATTTTTTTGATGGAGACACTAAATTAGGCGTAAAAAACATTCCCGCTGATGCCATTGATAAAGTTCAGATTCTACGCAATTACAATGAAAATTCCATCATGAAAGGCGTAGAAAATAACCAAGATAATTTGGCCATGAATATCAAATTGAAAGCAGGGAAGAAAAACTTTTGGTTTGGTGACATGACTGCCGGAATTGGTGTTGGCCACGAGGATACACGATATGTCGTTGCGCCAAAAGCTTTTTACTATAGTCCAAAATACAGTATTAACATTATGGGAAACAGTAATAATGTTGGACAGCAAGCTTTCACCATTCAGGATTATTTTAGGTTTAGTGGTGGTTTTAGAAACATTATGGGCAAAGGCGGCGGAAGCATCAATGTTGGAAGCAATTCTCTTGGAATAAGCTTTTTTCAAGACAATCGCGTTAAGGAAATCGAATCGCATTTTGGCGCCACCAATTTCTCTTATAATCCATCCAAAAGCTGGAGTTTAAGCGGATTTATTATTGGTACTTCTACCTTGGTTGATACCGAAACCAATTCTACAGTTAACATTTTGCAACCCAATACCACCAACGTATCTTCCTCTGAAGTTAGAGACGACGCCGGAAGTCAGAAAAATAATTTAGGCTTATTTAAGTTTAGCGCCACTTATAAACCCAATGCCAAATTTCAATTGGATTACGACATTCTAAACCGAATTTCGGCACAAAGAGAAAACAACGAACTCAATCGTCAGGTGTTTAATTACGTTTCAGGGGTTAATACTGATGAAAGTGTTTTTACTTCTAAAAAACAAGATCCGATAAACATTAACCAGAACTTGAGTTTTTATTATACGCCAACAGATAAGCACATTTTTGCTTTCGAAAGTCAGTATTTATACCAAAATGAAGATCCGTTGTACAATGCCAATTTGGAGTTTCAACCGTTTGATTTTTTAGGTTATAACGAAAATCAAAACCGAAACGACCTCACGCAAAGCCGATTTATCAAAACCAATAAATTCGACAGCCGTTTGGATTACTATTACGTATTGACGCCAAAGACAAACTTGAATTTCACGTTCGCCAATTCGTATGTATACCAAAGTTTAAATTCTTCCATTTTTCAGCGTTTGGATGACGGAACAACGAACAATTTAACCGCTGCAGAAAACAACAACGACGTGAGCTACCGTTTCAATGATACTTTTTTAGGGTTTCATTTCAAATGGTTAAGCGGTAAATTTACGTTTACGCCAGGTGTTACTTTACACCGATTTGATTTGACGAACACCCAATTAGGCACCGCTGTCAATCAGGAAATATTTCGTTTATTACCCGATTTCCAAATGATTTACCAAATTAAGAAATCGGAAACCTTGACCTATAATTTCGGAATCACCAATAATTTCACCAATATCAATAATTACACATTGGGAACCATTTTCAACAGTTATAGCAATTTGTTTTCCGGAAATCGTGATTTGAACAATTCAGAGGTTCAAAGTCATACTTTATCGTATCAAAAGTTTAATATGTTCAATTTTGAAAACTTCGGTGGTTACTTAAACTATTCCAAAACCAATGATGCCATCAAAACCAGAGCATTATTTGAAGGCGTAAATCAAATAGGTTCGCCGTTTAATTCGCCTTTTGGTGACGAAAACTTTTCGGTCAATGTGCGTTACGGACGTTCCTTTTTAAAGTATTATAAAGCGAATGTAAGTGCCAATTTAAATTGGAGTAAGTTCTATAACATTCAGGTAAACCCAATAAATTCAGCTGAAAATGTTGTTGATACCGAAAGCTTCACCCAGAACTATCGTTTTAGTGCTTCCACTAATTTTAAAAATATGCCCAATATTGAATTGGCTTATTCTTATGCAGTAAACCAATATCCGAATGATAATTTTTACACCGATAGTCCATCCATTAAATTAGATTATTTCTTCTTGAAAAGTTTTTCTTTTGTGAGTGAATATGAATTTTTTCATTACTACAACAAAGCCAAAACGGTTGACCAAGAATACGACTTTTTATCAGCAAGTTTGACCTATCAAAAAACGAAAGCCAGTCATTGGGAATACAAAGTCGCCGCCACGAATTTATTGAATACGACTTCGTTAAATGACGACAGCTTCTCCCAATTCTCTACTCGAAATTCCCAGTACAGAGTGCAACCTAGGTATATCATTTTTAGTTTGAGATATAATTTGTAGCTCATCCCGCTGTCCACTGTATCTTTTGTTTTGTCATGCTGTCCCGATAGCTATCGGGATGTCGAAGTACAAAACAAAAGGATGCCGTTCCCATCGGGGCTAAAAAATAAAAAACCCTAACTTTCATCAAGAGAGTTAGGGTTTTTCTTTGCGTACTTTGCGGTTAAAATTAAATCCCGAAAGCCGATTTTACCTTATCTACAAAGTCTAATTTCTCCCAAGTAAACAATTCAACGGTTACTGTTTTTGGCGAACCATTTGGCAATTGGAAAGTTTTAGTAACTGTTTCAGGTGTTCTTCCCATGTGTCCGTAAGCGGCAGTTTCGCTGTAAATTGGATTTCTCAATTTCAAACGTTGCTCAATAAAGTAAGGTCTCATATCAAAAATACCTTCAACCACTTTGCTGATTTCTCCGTCAGTTAAATTCACTTTCGAAGTGCCATAAGTATTCACGTTGATAGAAGTTGGTTTTGCTACGCCAATCGCATAAGAAACCTGTACTAAAATCTCCTCACACAATCCGGCAGCCACTAAGTTTTTAGCAATATGACGGGTGGCATAAGCTGCAGAACGGTCTACTTTTGAAGGGTCTTTTCCGGAGAATGCACCACCACCGTGAGCCCCTTTTCCACCATAAGTATCCACGATAATTTTTCTTCCGGTCAAACCGGTATCTCCGTGTGGTCCGCCAATAACGAATTTTCCGGTTGGGTTGATGTGGTAAGTAATATTGTCATTGAATAAATGAGCGTATTGTGGGTATTTGGCTTTAATTCTCGGAATCAAAATCGAAATCAAATCGCTTTTAATTTTAGCCAACATCGTAGCTTCATCAGCAAAATCATCGTGTTGTGTCGAAATTACAATCGCATCAATTCTAACCGGTTTGTTGTCATCAGAATACTCTAAAGTCACTTGCGATTTAGCATCCGGACGTAAATAAGTGATTTCGTTGTTCTCTCTTCTTAAGTTAGCCAATTCAATTAACAAAGCGTGAGATAAATCCAAAGCCAAAGGCATGTAATTCTCTGTTTCGTTTGTAGCATAGCCAAACATCATTCCTTGGTCACCGGCGCCTTGCTCTTCTTTACTGGCTCTGTCAACACCTTGATTGATGTCGGCAGATTGCTCGTGAATGGCTGATAAAACACCACAAGAATCGGCTTCAAACATGTATTCACTTTTGGTGTAACCAATTTTACGAATTACTTCTCTGGCAATTTGTTGTACATCAAGGTAAGTGCTCGATTTTACTTCTCCCGCTAAGATTACCTGACCGGTCGTAACCAACGTTTCACAAGCTACTTTTGACTCAGCATCAAAGGCTAAAAAGTTGTCGATTAACGCATCACTAATTTGGTCTGCAACTTTGTCCGGATGTCCTTCACTCACTGACTCCGACGTAAATAAATAAGCCATAACTATATTTTAGTTTAATATTAATTTTAGTTAAAAAAGAGGTGATTGCTACGAAAGCTAAAGGAGAGTTTCTGCTTTAGCATTTTTTTTACGAGGTTGCAATCAGTTCAAATTTTTCCTCTCATTTTTCGGTTGCAAATGTATAAAGACTATTTAGAATACAAAAAACTATTTTGCTTTTTTTATTTTTTTTATGATTATTCCAAAATTCTAAATACGTAGTATTTAAATATATATAAACAAATGCCAAATGTTAAATTTTCAATTTTTGTTTGGTCAATTGAAAAAACATTCAGAAGTTTGCCACATCAATTAACAACAAGAAAATGAAATTTATTATTTGTCATATGTGTCGCATGATGTGGAAATTTCCGCAGAGGACTCATATTGCATAATTTTAAATTTTTAAAATATATACAATCAAACCTCTGCTAACCGCAGGGGTTTTTTATTTAAAACAAATTGTCACCCTGAGCGCTCCCGAAGTTTCTGGAGAAGGGCTATCTCAAAACAAAACGAAGTAACAATGAAAGTAACAACAAAAAATATGATGATGAACAACCGCATGATGCACATGATGATGTGTTGTTGTATTGACATACCTTGTTACCAAAAGCGAAAGACGTAATCGAAGTTTATATTTATACTCTAGAAGTCCTTTTGGTAAGCCATCCAAAAGGACTTTTTTTATTTCCAAAAATTAATAATCTAAATATCTAATAATCTAAATATCTAAATCATGAGCACACAAAAATTCGCAACCAACGCATTGCACGCAGGACACGACGTTACTAAAAATGCAGGAACCAGAGCTGTTCCAATCTACCAAACGACTTCGTATGTATTCAACAATTCAGACCACGCCGCCAACTTGTTTGGCCTAGCTGAAGCCGGATTCATCTACACCCGTTTGAATAATCCAACCAACGACATTTTGGAACAACGCTTGGCCGCACTCGAAGGCGGAATCGGGGCAGTCGTTACTGCTTCAGGAACGTCCGCTATCGCCACCAGTTTGTTGGTTTTGCTCAAAGCAGGTGACCATATCGTAGCTTCGAATAGTCTTTACGGCGGAACGTACAACTTGTTGAATGTTACTTTACCAAGATTAGGCATCACCACCACCTTCGTTGATCCGTCAAACCCTGAAAACTTTACCAAAGCCGCACAAGAAAACACGAGAGCATTTTTCGCAGAAAGTTTAGGGAACCCAAAATTAGACGTACTCGATTTGAAAGCAATATCTAAAGAAGCCAAAGCCTTCAAAGTACCTTTCATTGTTGATAATACTGTCGCTACGCCTTATTTGTTAAACCCAATTCAATATGGTGCCGATATTGTCATCCACTCGTTAACCAAATACATAACCGGAAACGGAACTTCTTTAGGTGGCGTAATCATCGATGCCGGAAACTTCGACTGGAGCAATGGGAAATTCCCTGAATTCACTGAACCATCTGCCGGCTATCATGGTTTGAAATACTACGAAGCTTTAGGCGCAGCGTCATTTATTGCCAAAGTAAGAATCGAAGGTTTGCGCGATTTTGGGGCAGCTTTAAGTCCGTTCAACGCATTTCAAACGATTCAAGGGTTAGAAACTTTGGAAATCAGAATCAAAAAACACAGTGAAAATGCTTTGGCTTTAGCCCAATGGTTGCAAAAACAAGATGAAGTGGCTTGGGTAAATTATCCGGGGTTGGAAACTTCCAAATACAAAGCTTTGGCTGATGAATATTTACCGGAAGGCAAAAGTGGAATCGTAACTTTTGGTTTAAAAGGCGGATTCGAAGCAGCGAAAAAAGTAGCCGATGAAACCAAATTATTCTCTTTGTTGGCCAACATAGGCGATACAAAATCATTAATTATTCATCCGGCAAGCACAACACATCAGCAATTATCTGACGCTGAGCAAGAATCAACCGGTGTAACCAAAGACTTAATCCGTTTGTCCGTTGGTTTAGAAAACATCGACGATTTGAAAGCCGATTTGAAAGAAGCATTCGTAAAAATTAAAACCCCACAAACCGTATAACAACATGAGCACAAAAACCGTAAACGTACTAGGCTATGCCAAAAACAGTAACCAATTCGTAGTCAAAGCCCAAAACTTCGACATCCGAATTAGTAAAAATGATCAATTTCCTGAACTGGAAGGGCCAAGTCCGATAGAATACATTTTGGCCGGTTATGCCGGTTGCATCAATGCTGTCGGAAAATTGGTCGCCAAAGAACAAGGCATCGATTTAAAATCACTTCAAGTTGAAATCTCGGGAACCTTAAGTTTAGACAAATACCAAGGGAAAATTAGCGATGAAAGAGCGGGATTTAAATCTATTGAAGTAACAGTAAAACCAACAACTGATGCCACTTTGGGCCAATTAAAAGATTGGTTAATTACGGTTGAGAATCGTTGCCCGGTTCAGGATAATTTGATCAATTCAACTCCGGTTTCAGTGGTGTTGGTTAAAGAATATGAACCAACAGCAACTGTGCTGTAAAAAGAAAAACCATTGGTTTTATTCCGCTGTGCTCCATACAATTCGGTAGCGCCTCGGGTGGTTTTGTTTGTTTGTTAAGACTGTCTTCAAAGTTTAGGTTGAAGGCAGTCTTTTAAAAAGCAGTTAAAAAAAGCAACATGAAAAAATTAGAAAAAATAGACTTGTTTAATTTTGATTTAGAAAACGGAAAGCAACGACCTTATCTTCCGTTATTCTATCAAACTTTTGGTCAACCCATTGGCTTAGCACCGGTTGTGATTGTGAATCACGCTTTGACAGGAAACTCCAATGTTACCGGAGAAAACGGCTGGTGGAATGATTTAATCGGAACAGATAAAATCATCGATACCCATTATTTCACCGTAATTGCTTTCAATATCCCCGGAAATGGTTATGATGACAATTTTGGAAACTTGATTTCAAATTACAAAGATTTCACCATTCTCGATGTCGCCAAAATTTTTTGGGAAGGCTTGTCGTTTCTCAAAATAAACGATGTTTTCGCAGTTATAGGTGGAAGTTTAGGCGGAGCAATAGCTTGGGAAATGGCAGTTTTGAAACCAAATGCTGTCCAAAATCTAATTCCGATTGCCACCGATTGGAAAGCCACGGATTGGGTTATTGCCAATGTTTTAATCCAAGACCAAATTCTCAATAACTCAGATGATCCCATTGCGGACGCCAGATTGCACGCCATGTTGTTGTACCGAACACCGCAATCAATTAACCAACGCTTTCAAAGAAATAAATTCAATGGTTCCTCGGTTTTTCAAATCGAAAATTGGCTGGCCAATCACGGCATCAAACTCAAAAACCGCTTTCGGCTATCGGCTTACAAATTGATGAACCATTTGCTTAAAACAAATGATATTACTCGTGACCGAAATGATTTTTTGCTGATAGCCAAAGAAATTCAAGGGAACATTCACGTAGTCGCCGTAGACACAGACTACTTTTTTATTCCTGATGAGAACCGCGAAACGGTTGAAACTTTAAAACCAATCAAAGAAAATGTGTTTTACCATGAAATCAATTCCATTCACGGACACGATGCGTTTTTAATCGAATACGAACAATTAGCCCAAATTTTAGGGCCTATTTTTAACAAACAAAAACAACAAAATTATGTCAGTGCTTAGAATCAATATAGTCCTTTTTGGTATCGGCAACGTCGGTAGCACTTTAGTCAACCAAGTCATCGAGAGTCAAAAGTTCTTCCTCGAAAAAAGGAACATCGACCTCAGATTTCCAATCATCACTAATTCTACTTTAGCTTTCTTCGAAAAAGACGGACTGAAAAACCAGTGGGAAGCCAATTTTGCCCAATCCGCCATTCCGTTCAGAATTGAAGACATCATCGAATACGTTCAGGAACAACAATTGGAAAACCTAATTGCCGTTGATGCAACAGCCAGTCAAGACATCATCAAAAATTATATTCCGTTAATTCAAAACGGTTTTAACATCGTTGCCGCCAATAAAAAAGCCAATACGTTACATTTCGATTTCTACAAAGAACTGAGAAGAAATTTAAAAAAGTATGACAAAACATTTTTATACGAAACCAATGTCGGCGCCGGATTGCCCGTTGTGCAAACGATAAATGACTTATACTTTTCAGGCGAAAAAATTACCAAAATCCGTGGCGTATTCTCCGGTTCATTGAGTTATATTTTTAACCGATTTTCTTCAGAAGAATTGCCGTTTTCCAAAATCTTACTTGAGGCAGAGAAAAAAGGCTACACCGAACCGGATTCGCGTGAAGACTTATCCGGAAGCGATGTCGCCCGAAAATTATTAATTCTAGCGCGCGAAATAGGGCAAGAGTTTGAATTTACTGATATCAAAATAGAATCTCTTTTGCTCCCTAATTTAAATGAAAAAAGTCCTAAATCTGAGTATTCTGTAAACAAATCATTGTTTGACAAACCGTTCCAAATTGCCAAAATCACACAAGCCGATGAGCATGCTTTGCGTTATGTGGGCGAATTGGATGTCATAACCAAACAATTAGAAGTGAAACTAATCTCAGTTCCTAAAAGTTCTCCTTTAGGCCAATTAAAAGGTACCGACAATCTAATTGAAATTTATACCAAATCCTATGGCGAAATTCCTATTGTCATTCAAGGAGCGGGAGCCGGAAAACAGGTTACCGCTCGTGGCGTTCTTACCGACATTCTCAAAGTAGCCGAGAAAATTAAAATTAAAGAAGCGGTTTGGTTATAACCGGCTTAAAAATTAACTAATCAACCTTTAACCAAGAAAACCTACAGCACGAAAACGTTGTAGGTTTTTATTTTTTTAAAACTGTTGCAAAAACCAATTCTATGTCATTACTTTGCACCGTTCATAAACTTATTGTTCGTTATCACGAAAGCTGGAGGGAATAGACCCGTCGAAAGCTTAGCAACCCTTTGCCAAAAGAAGGTGCTACATTCTATCTCAATTTATTGGGAGCAGATAACCCCGAGAATTCTTCTCACTTTCACGATAACATACTATATTTTTTTACGAGCGAATGGCTTGCGCATTGTTGCGGTCCATTTTCCCGCTTTTTGCACTGCATGGCAGTTGCGTCAATCGGGGCTAATTAGTTATCCATTTTTGTAAAATTATTGCAAACAAAAACCTTTGCGAACGCTGCGTTGTCATCCTGAGCTTGTCGAATGACTCTGCGGACTATGCGGTTAAAATAACAAGTATGTCAAAAATACAACAAGCCATCAAAGAAAGAATCCTTGTCCTAGACGGTGCGATGGGAACCATGCTGCAACGCAACAACTTCTCAGAAGAAGATTTCCGTGGCGAGCGTTTCAAAGATTTCCCACATCCGCTAAAAGGCAACAACGATTTGCTTTCCATCACGCAACCCGAAGCTGTAAAGCAAGTCCACCGCCTGTATTTTCAAGCCGGTGCCGATATTGTTGAAACCAATACATTCTCAGGAACCACCATCGGTATGGCCGATTATCACTTAGAAGATTTGGTTTACGAACTCAACTACGAATCCGCCAGAATCGCCCGAGAAGTCGCTGACGAATTCACAGACAGACCACGTTTTGTAGCCGGTTCTATCGGGCCAACCAACAGAACCGCTTCTATGTCACCGGATGTTAATGATCCCGGATTTCGAGCCGTAACTTTTGACGATTTACGCATCGCTTACAAACAACAAGTGGAAGCCTTGATTGATGGCGGTTGTGATGTTTTATTGGTAGAAACCATCTTCGACACACTAAACGCCAAAGCTGCTTTATTCGCCATAGAAGAAGTAAAAGAAGAACGCAATCTCGATATTCCGGTGATGGTTTCAGGGACGATTACCGATGTGTCAGGAAGAACTTTATCAGGACAAACGGTAGAAGCCTTTTTGATTTCTATTTCCCATATTCCTTTATTGTCAATCGGATTCAATTGCGCACTCGGAGCCGACCAATTAAAACCATACTTGAAAAGACTTGCACACAATACAAGTTTAAATATTTCGGCACATCCAAATGCCGGTTTACCGAATGCTTTCGGGCAATACGACCAAACAGCCGCCGAAATGCAAGCCTTAATTAAAGAATATTTACAAGATAATTTAGTCAACATCATTGGCGGTTGTTGTGGTACCACACCAGAACACATCAAAGCCATTGCTGATGTTGCCTCACAATTCAAACCAAGAAGAATTGATGAAAATCAATTAGTTTAATAAAAGTTAACACAGATTTGTCAGATTATCACCAATTTAATCTGTGTGGATTTGTGATAATCAGTGTTCAAACAAATAAAATGTCAGCAACAAAATATCTAAAATTATCCGGATTAGAACCGTTAATCGTTACGCCTGAAAGTAATTTCATCAACGTAGGCGAACGAACCAACGTAACCGGTTCGCGTAAATTCCTTCGCTTAATCAAAGAAGAAAATTACAACGAAGCACTTTCAGTAGCAAGGGATCAAGTTGAAGGAGGCGCGCAAATCATCGACGTCAATATGGACGAAGGCATGTTGGATGGTGTTTATGCCATGACCAAATTCCTAAATCTAATCGCCGCGGAACCCGATATTGCCCGAGTTCCGGTAATGATTGACAGCTCTAAATGGGAAATCATCGAAGCCGGTTTGAAAGTCGTGCAAGGAAAAGGAGTCGTGAATTCGATTTCACTAAAAGAAGGGAAAGAGGCTTTCATTCACCATGCCAAATTGATTAAAAGATATGGCGCCGCTGTAATCGTAATGGCTTTTGACGAAGATGGGCAAGCCGACACTTATGAAAGACGTATCGAAATCTGTAAACGCTCGTATAGTATTTTAGTCGATGAAGTCCATTTTCCGGCAGAAGACATCATCTTCGATCCCAATATTTTCCCGGTCGCCACCGGAATGGAAGAGCACAAATTAAACGCTTTAGATTTCTTCAGAGCAACCAAATGGATTCGTGAAAACTTACCGTATGCCGGCGTTTCAGGTGGTGTGAGTAATGTTTCGTTTTCGTTTCGCGGGAATGACAAAGTACGTGAAGCGATGCATTCCGCATTTTTATACCATGCGATTAAAAACGGCATGACGATGGGTATTGTAAATCCGGAGATGCTCGAGATTTACGATGAAATCGACCCAATTTTGTTAGAACATGTGGAAGATGTTTTATTGAACAGAAGAGAAGATGCGACGGAAAGATTACTTGATTTAGCCGAGAGTTACAAAGGCGATTTTAAAACCAACGAGAAAGCCGTTCAAGAATGGCGAAGCGGCTCGGTTCAAGACCGATTAACCCATTCGTTAGTCAAAGGAATAGACGAATTTATAGAAATAGATGTAGAAGAAGCTCGCCAATTGGCCACAAAACCAATTGAAGTCATCGAAATCAATTTGATGGCGGGAATGAATGTCGTAGGCGATTTATTCGGAAGCGGAAAAATGTTTTTGCCACAAGTGGTCAAATCGGCGCGCGTAATGAAAAAAGCCGTAGCGTATTTGCTACCTTATATAGAAGCTTCGAAAGACGGAAAATCTTCTTCCGCCGGAAAAGTCTTGATGGCAACCGTAAAAGGAGATGTGCACGATATTGGTAAAAATATAGTAGCGGTAGTTTTGGGTTGCAACAACTTTGAAATTATCGATTTAGGGGTTATGGTGCCACCGGAAAAAATCATTGAAGCTGCTGTTCGTGAAAAAGTAGATATCATTGGTTTGAGCGGATTGATTACGCCATCATTAGACGAAATGGTATATCTCGCCAAAGAAATGGACAAACTCAACATCAAAATTCCGGTCATGATTGGCGGTGCAACCACTTCGCGAGCGCATACTGCTGTAAAAATAGCACCGGAATACAAAGAAACTGTAGTGCATGTGAACGATGCGTCGCGTGCGGTAACGGTAGCGAGTAATTTGCTTCAGGCGGAAACCAAAGTGGAATACGCCAAAACGGTTCGTGCCGAATATGACAAATTGCGTGAAGGTTATTTGAATAGAAGTAGAGACAAAAATTACCATTCGATTGAAGACGCCAGAAAGAATAAATTACAATTGGATTGGAACAATTTTACGCCGGTGAAACCGAATTTTATCGGAACCAAAACCGTTGAAGTTGAATTGTCACAACTGGTTAATTTTATTGACTGGACGCCATTTTTCAGTTCGTGGGAATTGTTCGGAAAATATCCTGCGATTTTAACCGATGAAGTAGTTGGCGAACAAGCGACTTCATTATTTGAAGATGCACAAAAAATGTTAAACCAAATCGTTTCGGAAAAATGGTTAACTGCGAAAGGAATTTTGGGCATTTATCCGGCAAACCAAGTCAATGATGACGATATTCAGGTTTTAGAGGAAAGCGGAAAAGAGTTAGTAAAATTCTTGACGTTAAGACAACAATCTCAAAAAACAGTCGGTGCACCAAATATCGCGTTAGCTGATTTTGTAGCGCCAAAAGACAGTGGAAAGCAAGATTATATCGGTTGTTTTTGTGTTACTACCGGATTTGGCGTAGACGAAAAAGCAGCCGAATTTGAAAAACAATTAGACGATTACAACTCGATTTTAGTAAAAGCCTTAGGCGATAGATTGGCCGAAGCATTCGCAGAATATTTACATTTAAAAGTCCGTAAAGAAATTTGGGGCTACGCTTCCGACGAATCTTTATCGAATCAGGATTTGATTGACGAAGAATACAAAGGCATTCGTCCCGCGCCGGGTTATCCTGCATGTCCGGATCATTTGGAGAAACCCACGATTTGGAAACTTTTAAAGGTCGAGCAAGCAATAGGTGTGAAGCTGACGGAAAGCATGGCAATGTGGCCAGCTTCTTCGGTTTCGGGCTATTATTTTGCCAATCCGGAAAGCAAGTATTTCGGACTTGGAAAAATAAAAGAAGATCAAGTAATTGACTATGCCAAACGCCGTGGAATTTCAACTGAAATCGCCACAAAGTGGTTAAGTCCAAATATAGCAGATTAACAACAGTTGTCGGTTGTTACTTTTCAGTTAAAATGGAAAACAGATAACAGACAACAGATAACAGACAACATAAATGAAAGTTACCCAACATATCCAAAACGCGAACGGAAAACCCCTGTTTTCTTTCGAGATTTTACCGCCTTTGAAAGGGCAAAATATTCAGTCTATTTTTGACAGTATTGACCCGTTGATGGAGTTCAATCCGCCGTTTATTGATGTGACTTACCATCGTGAGGAATATGAGTACAAAGAATTGCCAAGCGGTTTGTTGCAAAAGAAAGTGGTCAAAAAGCGTCCGGGAACGGTTGGGATTTGTGCCGGAATTCAGAACAAATACAATGTGGATGCGATTCCGCATATATTGTGTGGTGGTTTTACCAAAGAAGATACCGAGAACTTGTTGATTGACTTGGATTTTCTTGGAATTGACAACGTTGTGGCACTTCGCGGTGATGCTTTGAAAACGGAAACTTATTTCCATCCGGAGAAAGAAGGTAATGAATATGCGACCGAATTGGTGACGCAAATCAGCAATTTGAATAATGGCATTTACTTGGATGAAGATTTGAAAAATTCGGCCAAAACTAATTTTTGTATCGGTGTGGCCGGTTATCCTGAGAAGCATATGGAAGCACCGAGTTTGGACAGTGATATTCATTTCTTAAAACAAAAAATCAAAAACGGCGCGGAATATATCATTACGCAAATGTTTTTTGACAATAAAAAATTCTTCGATTTTGTGGATAAATGTCGCGCTGCCGGAATTACGGTTCCGATTATTCCGGGATTGAAACCTATTGCGACTAAGAAGCAATTGAATTTAATTCCGCACCGATTTAGTTTAGAATTGCCTGATGATTTGATTATGGCAGTTGTAAAAGCGAAAGACAATGATGAAGTAAAACAAATAGGAATCGAATGGTGTACTGCTCAAAGTAAGGAACTCGTTGCTGCCGGAATTCCGGTGTTGCATTACTATTCGATGGGAAAAGCAGAAAATATTAAGGCGATTGCAAAAGAAGTTTTTTAAACTGATTTTACAAAAGACCAATCCTATTTAGCCCCGATGGCAATAGCTACCGTGTAGCATGGACAGCGGGAATATGGCCAACAAAAATGCCCGAACTTTTCGCTCCTGATTTCTCCTAAAGTCGGCACGAGCACAGCGAACTGGCGCAGCAAATGACAATTAGGTATTCTATTAAATATATTCCGTTATATTTGTGCGTTTTAAATTTTAGGATGAAGAAAACTTACCTGCTTTTTTTACTGTTAGCCTTTTCTGGATTTGGTCAAAATACCAATCCTTTTGCGGTTGAAGCTTCTATTTTAAGGGGCAATATTTTACCTCATACGGAAGACATGCATCATTTGGTTAACGGTCATCCGCAAGGTTTTATGTTGAGTGTTATCAAAAAAACTGATGGTTCTAAAGAATGGCATCGAGCGTATAATTATCCGGATTATGGAGGCTATTTTTTGTACCAGGATTTTAAAAGTCAGCCGTTAGGACAGAATTATGCCACAGGCGTTTTTTACAATTTTCACTTCTGGAAAAGACGATTGCAATTTAGATTGTCACAAGGAATTGCCTACACTACCAATCCGTATGACAAAGTTGACAACAGTAAGAATAAAGCTTTCGGAAATCGATTGATGGCCAACACCAATTTCGGATTGACCTATACTACGCCGTCTTTGTTTGATAATATTAGTTTGCAGGCGGGACTTTTATTTGTTCATTATTCTAATGGAAGAATTGTATCGCCCAACAGCGGTATTAATACTTACTTGCTGAATCTTGGGGTGAATTATAATTTTTCGAAGGATTTTCAACGCCAAGTTGATACGACTACTGTCCCAAAAAAGTATAAAGAACCCATTCGATACAACTTTGTGTTTCGAACCGGAATCAATGAAAGTCCGATTATCAATAGTGGTCAGTATCCTTTTTACCACATTGGTTTTTATGCAGATAAGCGTATCAATAGAAAGTCGGCTTTACAATTGGGCGCCGAATTGTTTTTGACCAAATCAATTGAAGAGTACATTAATTATTACTCCGTTGCCTATCCGGAAGACAATATCAGTTCTGATACGGATTACAAGAGAGTTGGGATTTTCATTGGACATGAATTAATCATCAATAAAATTTCAATCGAAGCACAATTAGGCTATTACGCTTATCAACCTTTTAAAAAGGATATTGCGATTTATGATAGGGTTGGGATGAAATATCGTTTTTCGGATAAGTTTTTTGGTGTTTTTTCGCTTAAAACGCATTTGTTTTTGGCAGAAGCTTTAGAAATTGGCATTGGATATAGAATTTAAAAAACAGACAGTATGAAAAAGTTTTCGGTATTGATAATTTTGTTTTGGCTGTTCAACGCTTGTGAAAAACCGAGTGATTGTATTGAGAGTTCGGGCGCGACAATTACCAAAGAAATAGCGGTTCAGCCATTCAAAAAGATAAAAGTCTACCGCGGTATTGAAGTTGTCATTACGCAAGGAACGGAATACAAAGTACAAATTGTGGCCGGCGAAAATTTCATCGATAATGTGGAAGTCAAGCAAAATGGTGACCAACTGATTTTTAAAGACGACGCCAGTTGCAATTGGGTTCGCTCTTATGGTATGACAAAGATTTTGGTGACCACGCCAACTTTGGAAGAAGTATATTCAAAAACGGATAGAAATATCAGTTCGAATGGCGTTTTGACTTTCCCAAGTATAGCTTTTATAGCGATGGATAAAGATGGTGATGGTGAAAGCGGTGCCGGAACCGGAGATTTTATTCTGAATGTGAACAATGATTATTTGTACATCGCGAACAATAATGTGTCTCGATTTTATCTTTCGGGACAAACCAATTTGGCGGAGTTTAATTTTTATTTCGGAGACGGAAGAATAGAAGCTGAGAATCTAATTGCTCAAAATATAAAAGTCTTTCACCGTGGTTCTAACGATATGACAGTAAGACCTATTCAAAGTATTATTGGCACCATGAACAGCACCGGAAATATTATCTTAAAAAATGTGCCGCCGGTTGTTGATGTGGAAGAATTGTACCAAGGCAATGTGATTTATCCTTGATAGAAAAGTGATTAGTAATTAGTGAATAGCCCAAGCCAAGAAGTTGTTACTAAATGTTTTTATTTATACTTCGAGATTTATAATATACATAGCATATAAAAGCTAAGCAGAATATTGTCCAAATCATTTTTTGGGTATTTATCCCTCGATTAACTAAATCCCAAACAGTTACTAAAACCATAAATCCACCCAGAATTTTCGCATATCTTAACAAAGTTGTAATCTCTTTAGCTTGATTTTGTTTTTGATGTTCTCTTTTCTGAATTTCTAATTCACGCCTTTCATTATCTATAATCTTACTATTTTGGTCTAGTAACTGAAATTTATTTAAGAGTATAACTTCTAAATCATTAAAGTTCTTTGTTTCAAAATCAGAAATAAAAAAAGTGTTATCCAAAGCTTTAATTTTTATTGCTCTATACGAAATTCCTCGTGCATGATAACTACTAAAACTAAAACCAATTATGTCCGAAAATTTGTAAATCATTTTTTTGAAGATGAAAGGTTTTCTAACAATGAGAATTTCATCTCTTAAATTTATCTCTACAATATTTCCAAATCTATATATTGAAAAAATAAATACTAAAAATAACACAGAAGTCATACTTCCAAGTAAGGAATTTTGATTCCAAGATGTTGATGAATCTCTAAAAAATGAAAGTGAAATACAACCAAAAAATAGGGTTGTAAGTACGCAAATTAAAACAGTACTTGTTCGTAGTTTCGATTTCATAAAACGGCATATAACTTGAAATGCTTAGCGACTATCATAAAACTAATCACTAGTTACTAATTACTCTTTTTCTTAGTTTTCTCCCTAAAGATTTGCTCCAAATTCTTGCTTTTCAAACTAATTTGTAGTGTTTTCAACCCGTTGTCATGCGCAAAGTCGAATATTTTCGGACGCATGTCTTCTTCCGTGTTGAAAGTCAGTAACCAAAGATTGTCATTGGTGTTTTTATACGTTTTGATGTTGGCTAAATTGGCCAATAAATTGGGGTCAATTGCCTTGTCAAATTCGACTTCGATGATTTGCTCTTTTTCTTCAGAAACCAATTTGTCCAGCTTTTTATCGGTTACGATTTTGCCGTGGTCAATGATGATTACGCGGTCACAAATGGCTTCCACTTCTTGCATAATGTGTGTTGAAAGAAAAACCGTTTTATCTTTACCGACATTCTTAATCACATTTCTGATTTCCACCAATTGATTTGGGTCAAGACCAGTAGTCGGTTCGTCCAAAATCAACACGTCCGGATTGTGTAAAAGCGCAGTCGCTAAACCAACACGTTGGCGAAAACCTTTAGACAATTGTCCTATTTTTTTATGACTTTCCGGCGTTAAACCGGTTAATTCTATTACTTCTTCGATACGCGATTTGGCGACCTTATACACATCGGCATTGAAAGCCAAATATTCACGAACGTATAAGTCTAAGTACAACGGATTGTGTTCGGGTAAATAGCCAACCGATTTTTGCACTAAGATTTGTGCGTTATTAACATCATTGCCATTTACGGCAGCCGAACCTTCATCGGCATTGATATAAGTCGTCAAAATTTTCATCAACGTAGATTTTCCGGCGCCATTCGGCCCAAGAAAACCAACGATTTCTCCTTTTTTAATGGAAAATGAAATGTTGTCCAATGCTTTTTGTGCACCGTAACTTTTGGAAATATTTTGAACTTCTATCGACATAACATACTATTTGAAGCAAATGTAATAATTAATTAAAGGAAAAAGAAACGCACATTTATATAACGTGAAGAATGGTGTTTTAGGTTTTGCACAATTGTGTATATTTGTTTTCATAATAAAATCAATTTAGGAATAATTGAGTTATTCTAATGTGGAACCAAGTCAGAATCTTGGACTGTCGTGCAACTGTGTTTTCCTGTAAATTAGGAATAAGTCAGATACACATCATTGATTTAGTTTGAGCATCACGAGATGTGCTTGAGCCGAATATTTCTTCGTTTAGCTAATGAAGAATTGTTTATTATTCATTTTCTCGAACTTAAAAAATGAATAATAATGACAGAACAATATGAAATAGCTTTGGCTAAATACTACAACAAACTAAGGATAGTTCCTGTTCCGCTTATTGCTTGGGATATATTTGCAAGCCATGATTTGGAAATAAATAACTATAATTCTTTTCAAAATCATTGGAAGAAAAAAGAAAATTTTAGTGAAGTAGTTTATCAAGCAAAACGCGAAATTATTATCACCAATGCCAATCAGGAAATTGTTTTTGCGACGCAAGGTATTTATCATATGAATGGCTATCATCCACACGAAGTAATCGGGAAATCACCCAAAATGTTCCAAGGAAAATTAACAACGCAAGAAAGTCGAGATACCATAAGAACAGCAATCAAAAGTCAACTGCCTTTTAAAGAAATAGTGGTGAATTATAAAAAAGATGGGTCAACTTATTGGTGTGAAATCCAAGCTTATCCAAAGTTCAACAATAAGGGAGAATTAGTTAATTACATCGCATTTGAAAAAATAGCTTCTTAAAATCAGGATTACAATTCATGTGTTCTGATTAGCTAAAACGTTGTCGTAAATTTTTCACTACATTTTTGTAGAAACTAAATTTTAATTTTTTACATTAGCCAAACAGAACAATGCTATGAGACAATTTAACACCTTTTATAACTATTTCTTTTATTTCTTCTTCGGACAGAAAAAGGGATTGGTATTGTGTTATGTGAAAAACTAAATTTTAAAAACAACAATAATATAAATCCCAACGAGAGTTGGGATTTTTTTTTGATGATATGGAAACAAAAATCGCTATTCAAGGTATTAAAGGTTCTTTTCACCACCAAGTTGCTCAGTCGTTTTTTCAGCAAGAGTATGATTTAGACGAATGCATGTCATTTGATGATTTGGTTAAAAGTTTGGTCAATAACCAAGCGCACAAAGGCGTGATGGCGTTGGAAAATTCTATCGCTGGTTCGATTATTCCCAATTATGCTTTGATTGACCGAAACAATTTGCACATTATTGGCGAACATTATCTCGACATTCACATGAATCTAATGGTTTTGAAAGGCCAAAAAATAGCAGACATTAAAGAAGTCCATTCGCACCCGATTGCGTTGTTGCAATGCGCTGTTTTTTTTAGCCAATATCCGCACATTAAATTGGTCGAAAGTGGCGATACTGCTGAAACCGCACGCAGAATTCAGGAGCAAAAACTCACCGGGATTGGCGCCGTTGCTGCTCCGATTGCGGCCCAATTATATGACTTGGAAATACTCGCCGCCGGAATTCATACGATTCAAAGCAACAAAACCCGCTTTGTGATTGTAAAAACCACCAATAAAGAATGGCCAAAAGAACAGATTAACAAAGCGTCTGTCAAATTTGAACTCGATGATACCGCCGGGAGTTTGGCGACAGTATTAAATGTAATGAACAACTGTAAACTCAATCTGACCAAAATCCAATCGATGCCGATTATCGAAACACCTTTTCAATATTCTTTTTTTGTCGACGTCATTTTTGAGAAGTACAAACATTACGAAAAAGCCAAAAATATTTTAGCCCTAATGACCACGCATTTCAAAGTGTTGGGTGAATACAAAAACGGAAGATTATGATCACAACAGCTAACAGACTAAACAGCGTTCAAGAATATTATTTCTCCAGAAAATTGCGTGAAGTTCGTCAACTCATGGCCGAAGGAAAACCGGTCATCAATATGGGCATCGGTAGTCCTGATTTGGCGCCTGATATAACCGTAATTGACGCCATGAGTCAAGCCATGTTTGACGACAAAGCCCATGAATACCAAAGCTATCAAGGTTTGCCCGAATTGCGACAAGGCATGGCTGATTTTTACGCGAATCAGTTTGGCGTTGCGTTAAATTTCAATACTGAGATTCTCCCGCTAATGGGTTCCAAAGAAGGGATTATGCATATTTCCTTGGCTTTTTTAAATGAAGGCGACGAAGTGCTGATTCCGAATCCGGGTTATCCGACCTATGCTTCGGTAGCCGAATTGGTGCAGGCGAAAGCCATCTGTTATGACTTGAAGGAAGAGAATGATTGGCAACCCGATTTTGAACAATTAGAAAAGCAAGATTTGTCGAAAGTCAAGCTGATGTGGGTTTCTTATCCGCACATGCCCACCGGAGCGAACGGAACAGTGGAATTGTTTGAAAAACTGATTGCTTTTGGCAAAAAGCACCACATTTTAATAGTCAATGACAATCCGTATAGCTTTGTTTTAAACGAAAATCCATTCTCCATTTTACAAGTTGATGGCGCAAAAGAAGTGGCTTTAGAATTGAATTCCTTATCTAAAACCTACAATATGGCCGGTTGGCGTGTCGGAATGGTTTTAGGGAATGCTACATTAATTGATGCGGTTTTGAAAGTCAAAAGCAATATGGACAGCGGGATGTTTTACGGGATTCAAAAAGGCGCGATTGAAGCATTGAAACTCGGGAAAGATTGGTTCGAGAAGCAAAACGAAATTTACACCAAACGTAGAAATCTAATTTTCCAATTGGCGGAAAAACTGCATTGTACTTTCGATAAAAACAGTGTTGGCTTATTCGTTTGGGCCAAATTACCTCACGGAATTTCAGCAGAAGATTTCATTGATCAAGTTTTAATCGAAAAGCACATTTTCATCACGCCTGGAATTATTTTTGGCAGCAATGGAGAAGGTTATATCCGATTTTCACTTTGTGTTACCGAAGAAAAAATACAAGAGACAATTGCAAGATTTTAAAAGAAAAGAATTAATTTTAGGCAAAAGGCAATAGCCATGAGCCAATAGAAATAAAAATAAATAAAATAAACTATTGCCTAATGCCTAATGGCTTTTGGCTCTAAACAAAAAGCTATGAATATAACAACAGAAAATAGAAAATGGTTGGATGATTTTAAATTAAGTCACCCGTTGGTAATTGCCGGACCATGTAGTGCCGAAACCGAAGAACAAGTCTTGAAAATCGCTCACGAATTGAAAAACTCAGACGTTTCAATTTATCGCGCCGGAATTTGGAAACCACGAACACGTCCGGGCGGATTTGAAGGCGTTGGTGCCATTGGTTTGAAATGGTTGCAAAAAGCCAAAGCCGAAACAGGATTGTTAATGGCCACTGAAGTCGCTAATGCTGCGCATGTGAAATTGGCTTTAGAACATGATATCGATGTGCTGTGGATTGGTGCCAGAACTACTGTAAACCCATTTGCGGTTCAGGAAATTGCCGATGCGTTGGAAGGAACGGATAAAATCGTTTTGGTTAAAAATCCGGTGAATCCCGATTTGGCTTTGTGGATTGGCGGTGTGGAACGTTTGTACAATGCCGGAATCAAAAAGTTAGGCGTAATACACAGAGGCTTTTCGACTTACGAAAAAACAAAATACAGAAACATTCCGGAATGGCAATTGGCGATTGAATTGCAAAATCGTTTTCCTGATTTACCCTTAATTTGTGATCCTTCACACATTACCGGAAGACGCGATATGATTCAGGAAGTCTCGCAACAAGCATTGGATTTGAATTATGACGGATTGATTATTGAAACCCATATCGATCCAGACAACGCTTGGAGTGATGCGGCACAACAAGTTACGCCAACCGTTTTAAAACAAATTTTTGAGGATTTGAGGATTCGTAAAGAAACCGATGATGCTGATGAATACAACAGTCGTTTGGCAAGGTTTCGTGTGGATATTGATGAATATGATGGAAAATTATTAGAGATTTTAGGCAAAAGAATGAAAGTTGCCGATAAAATCGGAGCCTTGAAAAAAGAGAAAAATGTAGCGGTTTTGCAGAACAAACGTTGGAATGAAATTCTGGGGAAAATGATTCTAGACGGAGAAGAAAAAGGCCTGAGCGAAGAGTTTATCTTGAAGATTTTCAAAGCCATTCACCAAGAAAGTATTACACACCAAGAAAAAGTGATTAATAGCTAATGTCTATTTAAGTTAAAAAATGAAACCTACTGATTTATTGGTAGGTTTTTTTTGTATCATTGCGCAACAATAAAAACAATCTCTAATTTTTAAACCAACCAAAATGAAACAAACCTTTTTAGGTTTTATCTTTTTTGTTTGCAGTTGCATAAGCTTGAATGCACAAAACAAAATTGATAAAATCAACATGACTTATGGTGAAGAATTGCCGGAAGACAAACAAAAAATCGTAAAAATTATCGGTGAAACTGACACCAAAATTTACGCCCTTGGATTCAAAGAAAAGGAAGATTATTTCTTGAAAATATTTGAATCTAAAACGATGAAATTAATTTCGTCGAACCCAATCGTTATCCCTCAAATCAGCGATAAAGAAGTCGATTTTGAAGATATCTTTTTATTAAACGGAAAACTTTATGCGATTGGAAGTGTTTTCAATAAAAAAGAAAAAATATTCAACTTAATTGGTGCCGAGATTTCTGAAAAAGGCATCATTAGCAAATCAACCGTTACCTTATTCAATTCTGAAGTAGCCAAAAAATCAGAGCGTGGCGGGTTTTATTTCAAACAATCTCCGGATGAAGGCGCATTGTTAATCATGCATACTTCACGGTTTCCTAAAGAAGATGCGATTAAATATGAAGTTAAATTGTTCGACGACAAATTGGCAACCCTTTTCACCAGTGAAGAAAAAGTGAAATTTGACGACAGCAAAAAAGATTATGAGTTTACCATTTCTGATTTTGAATTGAATTTTCAAGATGATGTCTTTTTGGTAATCAACGAAAGTTACAGAGATTCAAAAAAGAAAGAGCAAATTGAGAAATTCCAAATTCATGCGTTCAAAAGAGCCAATAACTACACTAAAGAAGTTATAGACATCAACATCAAAGGGAAAGAAATCATCAACTGTAAGATGTTGTCAACCAACAAAAACACATTACAATTGGTTGGTTTTTACTCAAGCGTTCGCGATAATGGTAAAGCCAATAAAGAATTAAAAGGAGTTTATAACGCGACTATTAATTTGGCTACCAATGCAAATGACAACTTAAAATTCAACGAGTTTGATTATGCCACCAAAGTTAAATTATTAGGTGAAAGAAAAGCCAAAAAAGGAAGAGATGTAAAACCATTATATAACATCACAACGCTTATTGAGAAAAACGATGGTGGAATCATCGTATTGTCTGAATTGCAGTTTGTTTACGTTGGGCAAAGTTCAGGAATCGGACCATTAGCCTTCACTCCGGTAACTTATACCAAAAATGAAATCATCATTACATGTTTAAAACCGGATGGTTCGTTAGATTGGAGTAATGTGTTACCAAAAGAACAATCAGCTTCTGTGACCACTATGTCATTCGCATTTGGTTTCGGTGGTGGAAACGGAAATTTTGCGGTTGGTGGTGCAATTGCCATTCCATTAGCGCAAATGGGTAAAGGACCAGAATATTTGGGTGCTATTCCGATTTACAAAAATGGTGTTTTAAACATCCTGTTCAATGATAATGTGAAGAACAAAGGCGTTACCGATATTGAAGAGATTAAATCATTAGGCAATTATAACAACGCAGTTCCGGCGCTTTTCATTTTTGACGATAAAGGTCAAATTACCAGAAAGGATCCTGAAGAAGTGGTAAAAGCCGAGTTAGTTATCCGTCCGGGAGTTTACTACAGAAAGAATCAGAAAGAGTTTATTATATATTCTTCCAGAAGGAAACAAGATAAACTAGGACGCATGATTCTAGAAGATTAAAAATGTAAAGGCTGTGAAATTATCGCAGCCTTTTTTTATTTGATTTTTTTTGAATACAATAACGGTTTCCTTTTTTTACCTTTGCTGAATCCTAAATTCAAAAAATGACCGGACTCGTATATAAATCTACCGGAAGTTGGTACACTGTCAAAGCCGAAGATGCTACGTTCTATGAATGTCGAATCAAAGGAAAGTTTCGCATGAAAGGCATCAAAAGTACCAATCCGATTGCGGTTGGCGACATCGTCGATTTTGAGTTAGATGATACGTCAGATGACATTACGGGAACCATTCACAACATTCACGAGCGAAAGAATTATATCGTCCGAAAATCGGTGAATTTGTCGAAGCAAACGCATATTATCGCTTCCAATATTGATATTGTTTTTTTGCTGATTACCATTAATAATCCACCAACAACGACTAGTTTTATAGATAGATTTTTGGTTACGGCCGAAGCTTATGGCATTGAAGCGGTTTTAGTCTTTAATAAGATTGATACCTATGATGAAGCTATGCGTGATGAGCAATTGTATTTGCAATACATCTATTCTGAAATTGGATACAAGTGTTTGCGTGCTTCTGCTATTGAGAAAAAAGGAATCGACGAATTGAAATCGATGATGACCGGAAAAGTCAGTATGTTCTCGGGACATTCGGGTGTTGGGAAATCAACTTTGGTCAATGCTTTGGAACCCAATTTGAATTTGAAAACCAAACACATTTCCGAACAAAGCAAACAAGGGCAACACACCACCACTTTTGCCGAAATGTATGATCTGTCTTTTGATGCCAAAATCATAGATACGCCCGGAATTAAAGGTTTCGGAATCGTTGATATGGAACCATCAGAAATTAGTGATTATTTTCCGGAGTTTTTTAAGCTAAAAGAACAGTGTAAATTCAACAATTGTTTGCACAAAGAAGAACCGCATTGCGCTGTGAAACAAGCTTTAGAAGACAATAAAATTGCCTGGTCACGCTACAATAGTTATCTCAAAATACTCGAAGGTGATGATGAACATTATCGTTCTGATATTTACAATGATGACCGAATTGCCAGTGATGAAACCCGGAAGTAATATTCAGTTTACAGTCGCAGTATTTAGTAAATTTTTATTTAGATGAAAGCCGTAATTCAACGAGTTTCCCAAGCTTCCGTATCCATAGAAGGTCAAATTGTAGCCGACATCCAACAAGGATTGTTAGTGTTGGTTGGTTTTGAAGACGAAGACAATTTCGAAGATATTAATTGGCTGACCGCGAAAATTGCCAATCTCAGAATATTTGGAGATGAAAACCACGTCATGAACCTATCTTTAAAAGACATCAATGGCGAAATGATTATTGTGAGCCAATTTACATTACATGCCTTGACCAAAAAAGGCAATCGGCCGTCTTACATTAAGGCTTCTAAACCTGATGTTGCTATTCCGTTATACGAAAGTTTTATTGTTCAAATGGAAGCCGAGTTGGATAAGAAAGTCCAAACCGGACAATTTGGCGCCGACATGAAAGTTTTACTTTTAAATGACGGACCGGTTACTTTAATTATCGACACAAAAAATAAGGAATAAGATTATAAATAAAAACATAATTTTTCTATATTTGACCAAATTCTGTGTCGATGAAATTCAAAATCTTCCCCTATTTTTTCCTGTTTTTTTCCTTTTTTGTTTCCGCACAAAAATTAGAATATTCAATCCTTACCATTCCCGATAGTTTGAAGCAAAATGCGAATGCTGTTGTGCGTTCAAATCAGTTGAATATTAATATTGCGTCTCAAAAATCAATGACTTTTAAATCAATCAAGATAATTACGGTTTTAAACGAATTAGGGTTGAATAGTCTTGATTTGATGGAGTATTATGACAAAAATAGCCGAATAACCAAAATCGAAGCCACAGCTTATGATCAGTTTGGAAAAGAATTGAAATCTTACAAAAGAAAAGATTTTAAGGATACCAGTGTGGCAGATGGCGTTTCAATTTTTAACGATAACCGAGCTTTATATCTTGATTATACTCCAATTACTTATCCGTTTACTATGGTTTTTGAATCAGAGATTGAGACGGCAAACACAGCTTTTATTCCTTCATGGACGCCACTGGATGGTTATTTGATAAGTACACAAAATACTTCCTTAGTAATTACTTTCAAACCCGAATTGCACCTTAAAACGAAAGAGGTTAATTTCACTAATCAATATCCCATTGAGAAAAGTGAAACACCAACATCTGTCAGTTATTCTGCCAAAAATTTGGTGGCCAAAAAAAGAGAAGAGCTAAGTCCGAGTTATAATGAAGTATTTCCTGTAGTTTATTTTGCCTTGGAAAAGTTTGCCTTGGAAAATGTTGAAGGAATTGCTGTTAATTGGGGCGAATTTGGAAAATGGTATTATAATTCACTATTGGCCGATACTGAGGAGATTCCGGAAGCCACTCAATTAAAGATAAAGGAACTTATTGGGAACGAAAAAAATCCGGTCGAAATCGCAAAACTCATCTATAAATTCGTTCAGGAAAAAACTAGGTATGTGAGTGTGCAAGTTGGGATTGGCGGATGGAAGCCAATGTTAGCTAAAGATGTTGACAAACTGGGTTATGGCGATTGTAAAGCGTTGACGAATTATACACGTTCCTTACTCAAATCGGTCGGAGTTCCGTCTTATTATACGGTGGTTTATGCCGGAAGTGATCAGACTCGAGATTTACAAGAGGATTTTGCCTCCATACAAGGAAATCACGTGATTTTGACCTTACCAACTGACAAAGGATTGCTTTGGTTGGAATGCACAAGCCAAATTCTTCCATTTGGCTTTCAAGGTGATTTTACCGATGATAGAAATGTATTGCTTATCAAACCTGAAGGTGGAGAAATTGTTAAAACCAAGACTTTCAACGAAGCCGATAATTTGCAAATTACAAAAGGTTCTTATCAAATCAGTGCCGAAGGAAATCTTTCAGGTAAAGTAAAAATCATTTCTAAGGCATTGCGTTATGACAGTTCGTACAGTAAAGAGCGCATGAGTAAAGAAGACCAAATCAAAAATTACAAGGAAGAATTTAGTAATATTAATAACTTGACAGTTAAGAAAATCAGTTTTAGTAACAATCCTGAGACTATTGAATTTATTGAAGATTTAGAGTTGGTAGCAGAAGGTTATGCCCAAAACTCAGGTGGGAAATTATTGTTTGCTTTGAATGCTTTTGACCAAAATTCGTATGTGCCCAAAAGATACCGAACAAGAGAGTTTCCGTTTCAAGTGGATAGAGGTTACACCAATGAGGCCGAAATTGAAATCACTATTCCTGACGGATTTGTAATTGAAGCCAAACCGGATGGAATTACACTTGATACCGAATTTGGGTATTATAAAATTGAGTTCATAGCCGAAACCGCTAACAAAATTATATGCAAAAGAAAAATGGTTCTCAAAAAGGGCTTTTATGACAAATCAAAATATGAAAGTTATAGAAAATTCAGAGAAACCTTAGCCAAAAACGATAATTCAAAAATTGTCATCACCAAAGCTTAACACCATGAAAAAAATTATTGCTATTACCTTATTATTACTTAGCGGAATTATTTTTGCTCAAAAGAAAGAATTAGGAAAAGTAACCATTGATGAATTAAATGAAAAAGTGTCGCCAATAGATTCATCTGCAGTTGCCGCTTATTTAATTAAAAATTGTGATGTAAAATTTATGTATTCTGAAACCAACGGCTTTACGGTTATCAAGACATATAAAATTAAAATTAAGATTTACAAAAAAGAAGGATACGAATGGGCCAATCAAAGTATTGGTTATTATGTTGGTAGCAATGGAAAAGATAAATTGAATTTTTCAAATGCAGCCACCTATAATTTAGTTAATGGTAAAATCGAAAAATCAAAATTGAAAAGTGACGGAGAATTCGAAGAAAAAGTGAATGAATTTTGGGCAAGAAAAAAGATTACTTTACCCAATGTAAAAGAAGGTTCTGTTATTGAGTATGAAGCCCAGTTGGAATCAGAAAGACTTAATTCAATCGATGAATGGTATTTTCAAAGTAGTATTCCGGTGGTGTACTCAGAATTAAAAACAATTATTCCGGAATATTTTATCTATAACACTATGAATAGAGGTTATTTAGCGCCAAAAATCACCTCTGATAGAACGACTAAAACACATAGTTTTACCTCTAAAGAAAGAAGTGATGGACTTGTGTCAAAGACCACATTTTCTTCTGAACAAATTTCTTATTCCGAAAACAAAACAACATTTGTTCTTGAAAATATTCCGGCTCTCAATGATGAAGAGTTTGTGAATAATATTAAAAATTATACAGCAGGAATAAAATATGAATTGGCTTCCATTCAGTATCCGAATCAGCCTTTTAAAAACTTCAGTACCGATTGGGAAACAGTGGTGAAGAGTATATACGAAAACGAATATTTCGGACCAGAATTAAATAAAACCGGTTATTTTGAAAAAGATTTAGATGTTATTTTAAGCGGAATCAACTCTCAAGAAGAGCGAATCGCTGTCGTTTTCAATTTTGTTAAATCAAGAATGAATTGGAACGATATGTACGGATATAGTTGTAACGATGGCGTTAAAAAAGCCTATCAAGAGAAAAAAGGAAATGTGGCCGAAATCAACTTAATGCTTACTTCGATGTTAAGGTATGCCGGAATTGAAGCCAATCCAATTTTGATTAGTACGCGCTCTAACGGTGTTTCTTTGTTTCCTTCAAGAACAGCTTTCGATTATGTTATTTCTGGTGTAGAATTGAATAATCAAGTTATTTTATTAGATGCCACTAATAAATTCTCGTTACCAAACATTTTGCCAATTCGTGATTTGAATTGGTTTGGAAGAATCATTAGAAAGAACGGAAGTTCGGCGCAAATTAACTTAATGCCAACATTCAATTCTAAAGACGTGATAAATATGATGGCTACAATTGGTGCAGATGGTAACATAAAGGGAAAAATCAGAGATCAATACCTTGATTACAATGCCTTTGTTTACAGGATAAATAATCATGGTGTGGCCAAGGAAAGTTATATTGAAAAATTAGAGAAAAGGCATCAAGGGTTAGAAATAGAAGAATATGAAGTGCTGAATACAAACGACTTGTCTAAGCCGATTGTGGAAAATTATAGCTTTACCTCAACCAATTCAGTTGAAATTATTGGCGATAAAATGTATGTTTCACCTTTTATGTTTTTTGCAACTACAGAAAATCCATTTAAACAAGAAACTCGCGAGTATCCGGTAGATTTTGTCTATCCAAACCAAGATAAATACAACATCAATCTCACCATTCCTGAAGGATATGTTGTAGAAACTTTACCACAGCCTAAAGCGGTTAGTATGCCTGAAGAAATGGGAAGTTTCAAGTACAATCTTTCAAATACTGGAAATCAAATCCAAATAGTATTTGTTTTAGATATTAATCAAGCTATTATAGGCTCGGAATATTATGATGCTTTGAAGAGTTTCTACAAAGAAATGATTAACAAACAAACGGAGAAAATCGTTCTGAAAAAAGTTTAACATTATGAAAAAACTAATTGTCACCCTATTATTATTGGTTAGCGGATTTACTTTTTCTCAAAAATACGAACTGGGAAAAGTTACCATAGAAGAGTTAAATGAAAAAAAATGTCCTAGTGATACTTCAGCGCCAGCGGCAATTTTATTTAACATAGGAAAAACTTATTTTGATTATTCACATGATCTCGGTTTTGAAATTGTTACGGAGTTATCTACTAAAATCAAAATATATAAAAAGGAAGGATATGGTTATGCTAATCATTCCATTGGTTATTTTGTCGGCGGAAAATCTAAAGAGAAAGTAATGATAACAAAAGCTTTTACTTACAATGTTGTAAATAATAAAATTGAAAAGACAAAGCTCAATAGCGATGGTGAATTTGAGGAGAAAGTAAATAATGATTGGATACTGAAAAAAATTACTATGCCCAATGTTAAAGAAGGTTCAATAGTTGAATATAAAATCGAGATACGCTCACCCTATATTTCTAATTTCCCGGACTGGGAATTTCAAAAAAGAATACCCGTAAATTATTCTGAATATACCACAAAAATTCCCGAGTATCAAGTATACAACTCACACCTTAAAGGTTATTTTACTCCAACAGTCATTAATGAAAGTAAAGTAAGAAAGATTGATTATACTTATGTTGAAGATGCAAATACAATTTTATCAAAAGGATTAACTACCGGAAGAGTAAGTTCTACCTTAGAGTTTACAGAAAAAACCACAAAATATATTCTTAAAGATTTACCGGCTTTAAAAGAGGAAGATTTTGTAAATAACATTAAAAATTACACAGCCGGAGTTAAACATGAATTGGCGTCAGTTCAGTATCCAAATGAACCATTTAAAAGCTTTACTACCGATTGGGAAACAATTGTAAAAAGTATATATGAAAATGAAGCTTTCGGGTCTGAACTCAATAAATCCGGTTATTTTGAAAAGGATTTAGATGCTGTTTTAAATGGAGTTACTTCTCAAGAAGAGCGAATCATAGCGGTATTTAGTTTTGTGAAGTCTAGAATGAATTGGAATGATATGCATGGGTATCGTTGTAACGATGGCGTTAGAAAAGCTTACCAAGAGAAGAAAGGAAATGTGGCCGAAATCAACTTAATGCTTACTTCAATGTTAAGGTATGCCGGAATTGAAGCCAATCCAATTTTGATTAGTACCCGATCTAACGGCGTTTCGCTTTTCCCTTCAAGAGCAGCTTTTGATTATGTAATTTCCGGTGTTGAATTGAACAATCAAGTTGTTTTATTGGATGCCACGAATAAATTCTCGTTACCAAATATTCTGCCAATTCGTGATTTGAATTGGTTTGGAAGAATCATCAGAAAGAACGGCAGTTCGGCACAGATAGATTTAATGCCAACATTCAATTCTAAAGATATTGTAAATATAATGGCTACAATTGGTGCCGATGGTAATATAAACGGAAAAATCAGAGACCAATATTTTGATTACAATGCCTTTATTTACAGAGTAAATTACCATGGTGTCACCAAGGAAAGTTATATTGAAAAGTTAGAAAAAAGACATCAAGGGTTAGAAATAGAAGAATATGAAGTGTTGAATGCAGACGACCTATCTAAACCGATTGTAGAAAATTATAGCTTTACCTCAACCAATTCAGTAGAAATTATTGGCGATAAAATGTATGTTTCCCCTTTTATGTTTTTTGCAACTACAGAAAATCCATTTAAACAAGAAACCCGCCAATATCCGGTAGATTTTGTCTATCCAAATCAGGATAAATATAACATCAATCTCTCCATTCCTGAAGGATATGTTGTAGAAACTTTACCACAGCCCAAAGCGGTTAGTATGCCTGAAGAAATGGGAAGTTTTAAGTATAATTTATCTAATAATGGAAATGTAGTCCAGGTAATATTTACCTTAGATATCAACCGAGCCATCATAGGTTCGGAATATTATCAAGCGTTGAAAAATTTTTACAAAGAAATGATCAACAAGCAAACAGAAAAAATTGTGCTTAAAAAAGTATAGCCATGTTTAGAAATTGGATGTTGTTTCTTTTTGCGATTGTCATTACCAATGTCTATTCTCAATCATTAGGTATCGAAGAGGTAACAAAAACTGAACTGAAGCAAATCAAACATGAAAAAGATACTTCAGCACCAGCAGCCATTTTATATAAAAAAGGACGAACTTATTTCAAGTATTCCAGCAAATCAGGATTTACTTCCTATACTGAAATAGCTTTGAAAATAAAGATTTATAAAAATAAAGGACTTAAATGGGCTGACTTTCAAATTCCTTACTACATAGGTTATAAGTTTTTAGAAGATGAAGCAGTGGAAATCAAGAAAGCCTATACTTATAATCTGGAAAATGACAAAATCATCAAAGTAAAGGTAGCAGGAGAAAGTAAATTTAAAGACAGAATCAATGAAAATTGGAATGTCAAGAAAATTACCTTTCCCAATGTAAAAGTAGGTTCCATAATTGAGCTTAATTATCAACTAAAAACTGAAAATTTAACCGAGTTACCCGATTTTCAGTACCAATATGAAATTCCTGTAGACAAAGTAGAATACACTACTAAAATCCCTGAATTCTATATCTATAAAGGCATCAAAACAGGTTATGCCGAGATCGAAACTGATGCCGTTTTGGAAAACGCTTCCCAGTCGTTTGATGATCAATATAGCAGAACGATGACGATGAATTACAAACAAGTAAAAACATCTTATAAGGCTCAAAATATTCCAGCATTACAAGAAGAAGAGTATGTAAATAATATTAATAACTACTACAGTAAAATAAAGCACGAGTTAGAAGTTATCAGAATGCCCGAAGAAAAACCAAAACCAATCGCAACGACTTGGAATGATATAGCCAAATCTATTTATAGTCAAAAAGAATTTGGTGGCGAGCTAGAGAAAAACAAATATTTTATTGACGATTTAAGAACAATCGTAAAAGAAACAGATTCTCTGGAAACTAAGATGAATAAAGTATTCAATCATCTTAAAAACAGAATGAATTGGGATGGCAATTACGGCTATTATCCGAGAAAAGAAATTGATAAAGCGTATGACGAGAGAACCGGTAATGTCGCTGAAATCAATCTTATTTTAACGGCAATGCTCAGACTAAGCGGGCTAGAAGCTTATCCTATTTTATTAAGTACCAGAGATAATGGTTTAGCGGCATTCCCTAATAAAACTTTCCTTAATTACGTAATTGCCTCAGTAAATATAAAAGGCAAAGTTTATTTACTAGATGCTACGGACAAAATTTCTAATGTTAATTTTATACCTGTCAGAGCTCTGAATCAGTTTGGGGTTTTGATGAAAAAAGACGGAACATCGGAGGAAATTGATTTGATGCCCAAAATAAATTCTCATACTTCAACTAATATTTTGGTAACTATTAACAACGAAGGTGAAGCATTAGGAAAAGTCAGAAACCAATATTGGGAATACAATGCCTATGTTTTCGAACAAAAAAATGACGGATATACTACGGAAAGCTTAATAGAAAAGCTTGAAAAGACTTATCAAGGGCTCGAAGTTTCAGAATACACTGTTCAAAAAACCACTGATTTTTCAAAACCCACCATTGAAAATTATGCTTTTATATCAAGTAATTCGGTTGAAATTATTGGAGATAAAATGTATGTTGCACCTTTGTTGTTTTTTACTTTAACTGAAAATCCATTCAAACAAGAAACCAGAAAATATCCGGTTGATTTTGTATTTCCACACCAACAAAAATTTAATATTAGTATCAAAATCCCTGAGGGCTATTCAATAGAAAAAATCCCTGATCCAAAGGCGATAGCAATGCCGGACAATTTAGCCGGCATGAAATATAATATTTTAACAACAGGTAATCAAGTTCAATTACTTTATACCTTTGACATGAATCAAGCCGTTATAGGTTCGGAATATTATGAAGCGTTGAAAAGCTTCTACAAAGAAATGATCAACAAGCAAACGGAAAAAATCGTTTTAAAGAGAATGTAAAATGGATATCAAAAACGCCCAACAAGAAGTAGACCACTGGATCAAAAATCACGGTGTTCGGTATTTTAATGAATTGACCAATATGGCACAACTCACCGAAGAAGTTGGAGAAGTAGCCCGAATCATAGCCCGTCGCTACGGAGAACAATCCGAAAAAGAAAGCGATAAAAATAAAGACCTTGGCGAAGAACTGGCCGATGTTGTTTTTGTAGTTTTGTGCCTGGCGAACCAAACTGGAATCGATTTGCAAGCGGCATTTGATAAAAAACTGGATTTAAAAACCAATCGCGATCACGATAGACATCAGAACAACGAAAAACTAAAATAAAGTGAGTTGGATTTTACTAATTATCGCCGGATTGTTTGAAGTAGGTTTTGCCACTTGTTTAGGCAAAGCCAAAGAAACTTCGGGGAATATTTCAATGTTTTGGTACGGGGGATTTTTAGTTTGCCTGACCATTAGCATGTTTTTATTGGTAAAAGCTACTAAAGAATTACCCATCGGAACCGCTTATGCTGTTTGGACCGGAATTGGCGCTGTTGGAAGCGTTTTGGTTGGGATTCTTGTATTCAAAGAACCCGCTACTTTTTGGCGCGTATTTTTTATTTCAACTTTAATTTTATCTATAGTCGGATTGAAAATTGTTTCTAAATAATGGATTTACAACTAAAACCATCAATTGTTAATCAGCAATCTTTAATCAAAATTACCGGTTCCAAATCGGAAACTAACCGTTTATTACTGCTAAAGGCTTTGTATCCAAATCTTACCTTGGAAAATACCTCCAACTCCGATGATTCCGAGGTCATGGCTAAAGCATTGCGAGCTTCCAACCTTGTAGATGTACATCACGCCGGAACCGCTATGCGTTTTCTTACCGCTTTTTTCGCCATTCAGGAAAACAGCGAAGTGGTTTTAACCGGTTCGTCCCGAATGAAAGAACGTCCAATCAAGATTTTAGTAGAAGCGTTACAACAACTCGGAGCCGAAATCACTTACGAAGAAAACGATGGTTTTCCGCCAATCAGAATCAAAGGCAAAAAGCTAATACAAAGGAAAGTTTCTCTTCCGGCGAATGTCAGTAGCCAATATATTTCGGCACTTTTACTCATCGCGCCCAAATTAGAAAACGGAATCGAACTAACCTTAGAAGGTGAAATCACTTCTTTTCCTTATATCAAAATGACTTTAGCTTTACTCAATGAAATTGGCGTAAAAACGGCTTTCGTCGGTAATAAAATCAGTGTTGAAAACTTATCCCTTATCCCTTATCCCTTATCTCTTGTAGTTGAATCAGATTGGTCTTCAGCATCCTATTTTTACTCAATTACAGCGTTGTCAAAAATTGGAACTGAAATAACACTTTCCAGTTACAAACAAAACAGCCTGCAAGGCGACAGCGCTTTGGTAGAAATATATAAATATTTCGGAGTAGAAACAGTTTTTGAAAACAATACAATAGTTTTGAGAAAGGCTGGTAATTGTCAATTATCAATTGTCAATTGTCAATTAAATTCCTCTCCAGACATCGCCCAAACCATTGCGGTTACTTGCTTCGGGTTAGGAATAGGTTGTCATTTAACCGGTTTGCATACACTAAAAATTAAAGAAACCGACAGACTGGAAGCTTTAAAAATGGAATTAACTAAGCTCGGAGCCATTGTGTCTGTTACCAACGACAGTTTAACTTTGGAACCATCAGTAGCGATAAATGAAAATGTTGCTGTTAAGACCTACCAAGACCACCGAATGGCGATGGCTTTTGCACCATTGGCACTCAAAGTTCCAATGGTTATCGAAGAAGCCGAAGTCGTTTCCAAATCCTATCCGACCTTTTGGGAAGATTTAAAGAGCATAGGATTTGCCATTTCAGAATTGAAATAAAACCTTAGAACCTAAGTAACTTAGCACCTCAGAACCTTTTACAAAAATAAACCTCTTTTTACTTGACAACGCCTATCTCACAATAGTATATTTGCACGCAGTTAAAATTATGGTAACTCATAACTCATAACTCATAACTTATAACTCTTTCAAATGAAATTATCTCACTTTCAATTCAATTTACCAACCGAATTACTAGCTGAATTTCCTGTAGAAAACCGCGACGAATCAAGATTGATGGTCGTTAACCGAAAAACCAAAACCATTGAACACAAATTATTCAAAGACATTATCGATTATTTCGACGATGGCGATGTAATGATTTTGAACAATACCAAAGTTTTTCCGGCGCGTATGTACGGAAACAAAGAAAAAACCGGCGCGCGTATTGAAGTTTTCTTATTAAGAGAACTAAATGCTGAACAACGTCTTTGGGATGTATTAGTAGATCCGGCACGTAAAATCAGAATTGGAAACAAATTATATTTTGGAGAAGACGATTCATTAGTAGCGGAAGTTATTGATAACACCACTTCTCGCGGAAGAACTTTGCGTTTCCTTTACGATGGTTCGTACACCGAATTCAGAAAAAAATTAACCGAATTAGGAGAAACGCCGATTCCAAAGTACATCAACCGCGAAGTAAATGAAGACGATGCCGAGCGTTACCAAACCATTTATGCCAAAGAAGAAGGCGCAGTGGCGGCTCCAACAGCCGGCTTGCACTTCTCCAAACATTTATTGAAAAGATTAGAAATCAAAGGAATTGACTTTGCCGAGGTGACTTTACATGTTGGTTTAGGAACGTTCAATCCGGTTGAGGTAGAAGATTTGTCTAAACACAAAATGGACTCCGAAGAACTAATCATTTCCCAAGAAGCTTGCGACATTGTCAACAGTGCCAAAGTGAAAAAGAAAAAAATATGCTGTATCGGAACTACTTCGATGAGAGCGATTGAAAGTTCGGTTTCTTCAGCAAGAACGATGAATCCTTACACAGGTTGGACGAATAAATTCATTTTTCCACCTTACGATTTCAGCATCGCCGATTGTATGGTGACCAATTTCCATACGCCAAAATCAACTTTATTGATGATGGTTTCAGCTTTTTGCGGTCATGATTTAATGAAAAAAGCTTACGAAGAAGCCATCAAAGAAAAATACCGTTTCTACTCTTATGGAGATGCAATGTTAATCATCTAAATGTAAGTCTGTCCCGAAGCTTCGGGAGTCGAAGACCGTTTTATATACTAAATCCTAACAGTAATGTTGGGATTTTTTTTTGGAGCCATTTGCTTCGCCAGTTCGCTCTTTTAGGAGCTTGTGTCCCGCTTTCCGTTACAATCTTTATAGATTTCCGGAAAGGAAATCTATAAAGGATTTCCACTGCAATCAGGGCTAAGGTCATCTGCACATTAAAACTTATTCCTTATCCCTTTTTTCTTAACCCTTTTTTTTACTTTTACACCTCACACGAGGCCAAATGGACGAACTGAATGAAATTAAACTAAACCACACACATGACTTTTCAAAATACCCGCGAATTTGCACAACAATTGGATTCGCAAGACGAATTAAATAACTACCGAAATGAGTTCATTTTTCCACAACACAATGGCAAAAACGTCATTTATTTTACTGGGAACTCTTTGGGATTACAACCCAAACGCACCAAAAAATATGTTGATGAGGTCATGAACGATTGGGGAAATCTAGCCGTTGAAGGCCATTTCTACGCCGAAAAACCTTGGTGGGATTACCACGAAAGATTTGCCAATCCGTTGAGCGGAATAGTTGGTGCAAAACCTTCCGAAATTACAGTAATGAATACTTTGACGGTGAATTTACACTTGTTAATGGTATCTTTTTACAAACCAACAACTACTCGATATAAAATCATTTGCGAAGAGAAAGCCTTTCCTTCCGACCAATACATGTTCCAAAGTCAAGTGAACTTTAGAGGTTACAAAACCGAAGATGCTATAGTTGAAATCAAACGCAGAGAAGGCGAACACAACATCCGCTTGGAAGACGTTGTAGCCAAAATCAATGAAGTAGGCGATGAGTTAGCCTTAGTATTAATCGGTGGTGTGAATTATTACACCGGACAAGTTTTCGATATGAAAACCATCACCGAAGCCGGACACAAAGTGGGTGCAATCGTCGGATTTGATTTGGCACACGCCGCCGGAAATATAGAATTAAAATTACACGAATGGAATGTTGATTTTGCCGCATGGTGCAGTTACAAATACATGAATTCCGGACCGGGAAATGCTTCGGGATGTTTTGTGCATGAAAAACACCATCATGCCGATTTACCTCGTTTTGCCGGTTGGTGGGGACATAATAAAGAGCGTCGTTTTAAAATGGAACCGCAATTTGATCCGGTTCATGGCGCTGATGGTTGGCAAGTAAGCAACTTGCCGATATTGTCTTTAGCACCTTATTTGGCTTCAGCCGAAATGTTCGCCGAAGTGGGTATGGAAAAACTAATCAAGAAACGAAACCAATTGACAGCTTACTTAGAATTTATCCTTCACGAAATTGACGCAGCCATAGACGGAACAGAGTTTGAAATCATCACGCCAAACAATCAAGAAGAAAGAGCTTGTCAACTGTCCGTTTTCCTTCACGGACAAGGCAGAAGTTTGTTCGACTATTTAATGAAAAACGGGGTGATTACCGATTGGCGTGAACCCAACGTAATCCGCCTGGCACCAGCTCCTTTTTATTGTTCTTATGAAGATATGTATGAGTTCGGACAAATCTTAAAACGTGGAATTTTAACCAAATAATATTGGTTTTATAAAAAACAATTCGTTGATTTGCAATATATTATTGACTTATACCACAAACCAAAAAAAATAGAAATGAAAACTAAATTACATTTTGGAATCGTTGCTTTTTTTGTCTTTATAGCGACAAGCAATGCCCAAGTTTCAGAAAAAGAATCAGAAGCAAGATTATGGATAAAAGAAAATGAAAAAGAATTGCTAATCAATCCTGATGATACTTTTTCACTTCGATTTGTTAGAAAAACACAAGCCGGGGAAACACTTCGATTCCAACAATTGAAAAATGGTGTGCCTGTTTTTGATTCAGAAATATTAGTGCATTTTTCTCCTTATGGTGAAATTACAAGCACGGCTTCAACGTATAAAGCTTCAATCGCTGATATTAATACAACACCTTCCATTACTAAAGAAAATGCAATTGCCATTTCCAATCAAGCATTGGAGATTTCAGGAGATATTACTTTCCAAGAAAACAAATTGGTAGTATATGATAAGCTTGGCGGAACTAAATTAGTTTACAGAGTTGTAACCGATTCATTTTCTAAAGCAGGAAGTTGGGAAACTATAGTGGATGCGCAAACGGGAGAAGTTTTAAGTGTTAAAGACATTGCTTACTACTATAACAAACACAAACACGACAAAAAAGAGAGCAATCCTCCGGTATCAATGGCGCCTTTAGCTTTTGTTTCGGGAAGCGGAATGGTGTTTAATCCTGATCCGCTTTCTCAAGCAGGTGTAGCTTATGGAGCTGCAGGATATACTGATGGGAATGATGCAGCAACTACGCAGTTGAACAATGCAAGAACTTCGGTTACATTACCACAAATTGATTTGACAGGTGGTGTTTATAAACTAAAAAGTACTTATGCTGAAATCAAAGAATTGGGTTCTCCTGCCAAAGGTCTTTTTACTCAAGCTACTTCAACTTTTAATTTCACCAGATCTGAAGATGGATTTGAAGCGGTAAATGCTTTTTACCATATTGATAAAAGTATGCGTTATATCAATGAAACTTTAGGTATTCCATGTTTGCCTTACCAAGCGGCTAATGCTGGTGTTGTTTTCTTTGATCCTCATGGTGCCAATAGTCAAGACAATTCATTTTATTCAAATGGACAATTACAGTTTGGCGAAGGTGGTGTTGATGATGCTGAAGATGCCGATGTGGTTTTACACGAATTAGGACACGGATTACATGATTGGATTACCGGTGGTGGATTGTCACAAGTTAACGGTTTAAGTGAAGGTTCAGGAGATTATTGGGCTGTTTCTTATAGCAGAAGTTTGAATCAATGGGCTTCTAATACAGCTCATTACAACTGGGTTTTCGGTTGGGATGGACACAATACTTTTTGGAATGGAAGAACCACCGATTATGGAGCGTCATACAGTGGCGGATTAGTGGGCCAAATCCATACAGATGGTCAAATTTGGGGAACAGTTTTAATGAAAATTTGGGATGGAATTGGAAGAGAAAAGACAGACAAAGCATTTCTTAATGGTTTAGATTTAACCACAAGCAATACAAACCAACAAAATGCGGCTATTGCAGTAAGAACTGCGGCTATGGATATGAACTATCCATGTGCAGATGTTGCCTTTATGACAGAAAAATTCGAAGAAGCCGGGTATATAATGCCTTCAATTTCTTTAAGAATGAATCCTATTCCTAATCAAACGGTTCAAGCAGGTGCTTCAAATACTTACACATTGCCAAGTTATGCCGAATTAGCCAATCCAATCACAAATAGTTGTGATGCCGGTTTAACACAATCTCCGGTTGTCGGAACAGTTTTAGCGCCGGGAACTTATTCCATAACTATGGTGGCTACGAGCGGTTCAACTGTTTCCAGAACTTTCAATCTAACTATTTTACCTTTCCTTGACATAAATGAAAATGTTAGAAATAATTTTATCATGTATCCAAATCCTGCTGCTAATGTTATCACAGTAAAAGGAGAATTTGAGAGCAACGAAAGTGTATCTATTCACAACATCCTTGGTCAATTGGTCATGAATAAAGCCATTACTTCAAATGAACAAAGTATTGATGTTTCCAATTTGGCTTCAGGAGTTTACACTGTAACTTTTAACACTGCCAAAGTAAGTAGAAAGTTCATTAAAGAATAAGTTTTATTTCAAGATACCTAAAACCACAATGAGCAATCGTTGTGGTTTTTTTATGCCAATTAAAATCCAAATGCCTCAAAAAACAAATCTTGTAAAAACCTCAGAACCTTAGTATCTTTGCGTCTTAGAACCTTAAAGTAAAATGACCAAACAACAAATAATAGATAGTTTTGATCCAAGCCAACCCGGTTTAGCCGATGCAACGGTTTTTGGATTGCCCTTTTCAGCAGAACAAAGTGAAATTGTTATTATTCCTGTGCCTTGGGAAGTAACCGTAAGTTACGGCGCCGGCGCTTCTGAAGGACCGGAAGCGATATTAGATGCTTCCTTCCAAGTGGATTTAAATCACCAAGATTTTCCTGAATTATGGAAACTCGGAATTTATTTAGATGAAGCACCAAGTCATTGGAAAAATAACTCGGATCAATACAAAGCATTGGCCCAACCGATAATTGAATTGCTCGAAAGCGGTGAAGCAGTCGAGAATTATCCGGCATTGAAAGCTGATTTGGATAAAATCAACAAAGTGTGTCGTGACTTGCATACTGAAGTAAAAGAAAAAGTTTTGTTTTGGACAAAACAAGGTAAAAAAGTAGCGCTATTAGGAGGCGATCATTCAACGCCATTAGGATATTATGAAGCGTTAGCCAGTATGCATGATAACTTCGGAATTTTGCACTTGGATGCGCATATGGACTTGAGAATTGCTTACGAAGGCTTTACTTATTCGCATGCTTCAATTATGTATAACGCTTTGCAAATTCCTCAGATTTCTAAAATAGTTCAAGTTGGAATTCGTGATTTCTGTGAACAGGAAGTTGAGGTCGTGAATCAATCTAAAGGAAGAGTGTTAATAAACACTGACGCCGATTTAAAAGCGGAAATGTTTGAAGGTAAAACATGGGCGCAACAATGTGATGCGATTATAGCAACCTTGCCGCAAAAAGTTTGCGTTAGTTTTGACATTGACGGTATGTATCCATGGTATTGCCCCAATACAGGAACTCCGGTTCCGGGTGGGTTTTCGTTTGAACAAGCTACGTATTTGTTCAATAAATTAGCCGAAAGCGGTAAAGAAATCATAGGTTTTGATTTAGTCGAAGTAGCGCCGGGAGAAACTGACGATTGGGATGGCAATGTTGGAGCCAGAATGTTATTTCATATGTGTGGCGTTTTAGCTAAAAACAGTGGATTGAATGTTGGCCAGAAAATTAATTTCCCAAGGAGTTAGCACCCAAATGTTATAACTTTTACGTTAAATCATGTAAATCATCTAATTGATTTTTGCTGTTACTTTGCCTCATAACCTTAAAATTTTATGTAATGAGAAGTATAGTAATGATTTTAGCAACAGTAGGAGTTTTAAGTTTGAACTCGTGTAAAAATACAGACAAACAAGGTGTGGTTGATTCAGATATTCGGACGACTACCATTGATTCTATGAACGCTGTCGCTGAGAAACAACGAATCATCGATTCTATGAAAGTAGAAAATGAGAAAGTTTTAATGGAAAAACAAGTAGTGGTTGTAAATCAGCAGACACCTGCAGCTGCTGCACCTCAAAGAAAAAAATGGAGTGGTGCTGCTAAAGGAGCCGTAATTGGAGCCGGAGTTGGCGCCATAACTGGAGCGGCGATAAGTAAGAAAAAAGCCGAAGGTGCCATTATTGGTGGTTTGGCGGGAGCCGGAGTAGGCGCAGGAACCGGAGCCATTATCGATGATAAGAAAAAATAATTTTATATATATTATATATTAAAAACCCGGCTATGGCTGGGTTTTTTGTTTTGAAATTTAAGTAAACTACCGTCCTTTTTTAAATGTTATGGGAGTCAAATTGCCCCTCATTCAATAGCATAAACAATTTGATTATATTTGTTATTAAACATTTTAATCATGAAATACTTTAAGAAATTTATCTACATTCTCTTAATTTTAATAGTGGTGATAGCAATAGCTTTCTTTGGTTATCTTCAAACTACAAAACCCAAATATGAGGGAGAAGTTAGCTTAACAAATATATCAAAATCGACAACGGTATACTTTGACGATTATGGTGTGCCACATATTTATGCCGCTACTCAAAAAGACGCCATGACGACTTTGGGTTATGTTCACGCGCAAGACCGACTTTGGCAAATGGAACTCTTGCGACGTATTGCTCCGGGAAGACTTTCCGAAATTTTTGGAGGTGCGGCTTTGAAAACAGATAAGTTCTTTACAGGAATTGGTATCGATGAAAATTCGACTACCGCAGTCTCGCAATTGGATAAAAACTCGCCAACTTATATTCTGGCGCAAGCCTATCTCAAAGGGATCAATCAATACATTGCCGAAGGAGATACACCGATTGAAATCCGATTACTCGGTATTGAACAAGAAAATTTCACCTTAAAAGATGTTTATAATATTTTCGGATTTATGTCTTTTAGCTTTGCGATGGCACAAAAAACAGATCCTTTATTGACCGATATTCGCGACCGATTTGGAATGGAATATCTAAAAGATTTCGGAATCCAAGGCGAATTAAGTACGCAACAACTAAAGTCATTTAAAGGAAAATACGCAGCATACAGCGAAATCTCAAAATCGGTTGCGAATTTGCTCGAAGCTTCTCCGGTTCCGGCTTTTATTGGTAGCAACAGTTGGGTAATTGGTGGCGAAAAGACTAAAAGCGGCAAAGTAATTTTGGCCAATGATCCACACATTATGCATTCCCAACCCGGAACTTGGTACGAAGCACACATCGTTTGTCCGGATTATGAAATCTATGGTTATTACATCGCCGGAACGCCTTTTCCGTTATTAGGTCACAATCACAATTATGCTTATGGTTTAACGATGTTTGAAAACGACGATGTTGATTTTTTTCAAGAAGCAGAAAATCCGAATAATCCAAAACAATACAAAACGCAGGAAGGTTATAAAAACTACACTTACAAACAAAAAACCATCAAAGTAAAAGACAGCATCGATGTCAAACTAAATGTAAAAACCAGTAAGCACGGTCCAATTATAACAGGATTGTTAGACGGTTTGAAAACCGATAAGTCTGTTGCGATGCATTGGATATATACCCAACAAAAAAACCAAATACTCGATGCAGTTTATGCGTTGTCACATGCTAAAAACCTGGAAAGCTTTCACAAAAATATCGAATTAATTCACGCGCCGGGATTGAATATTATGTATGGCGATGCCAAAGGCAATATCGCTTGGATAACTTCCGGGAAATTGTATAAAGTGGACAAAAGTGTCAACACCAACTTTATTCTCAACGGCGCCAACGGCATTGATGACAAGAAAGAGTTTCTGGCTTTCACCAAAAATCCGCAGGCGATAAATCCACCGTGGCACTATGTGTACAGTTCGAATAACCAACCTTCACCAATCGACGGCTATTTGTATCCGGGCTACTATTTACCCAAAGACAGAGCAACGAGAATTGATAGTTTATTGAAACCGAAAAACGATTGGACGAAAGAAGACGTTTCTAAAATGATAGTCGATAATACTTCGGCAACCGCTCAAACCATAGTGGGTAATATGACCAAACCGATAAATCCGGCTAAACTTTCAAAAATAGAAAAGGATGCGCTAAATGTTTTGCAAACATGGAAAGCAACACATAATTTAGAAGACATCGCGCCAACCATTTATAATAAATGGCTCTATTTTTATCTAAAAGCGACATTGGAAGATGAATTTGGAGAAGAAAACTTCAAATTATTATTGAGCACGCATATCGTCAAACAAATGATTGAAGCCCAAACCCAAAACGCGAATTCGCCTTGGTGGGACAATATCAATACAAAAGGGAAAAAAGAAACCCAATCGGAAGTCCTTACTAAGTCGTTTAAAGAAGCCATTGCCTCATTGGAAAAACAATTAGGAAATGAGGTGGAGCAGTGGACATGGGGAAAAGTGCACCAAGTAACTTTCCAACATCCAATTGGTAAAGTTAAAATGTTCAGCAAATTTTTCAATGTTGGTTCGTTTCCGATAGCAGGTTCGAATGAAGTTATCGATAACCAATTGTTCATTTACACCGATGATGCGGTAATTCCGGTCAAAGGCGGACCATCAACACGACGTATTATCGACTTTTCAGATATTGAAAACAGTTTGAGTGTTTTGCCAACAGGGCAATCAGGCAACCCAATGAGCAAGTATTATAAAGACCAAGCTGCGTTATTTGTAAACGGAAAATTCAGAAAGATGAAGTTGAATAAAAAAGAAATTGAAGCGACTTCGACTAAATTAGTTTTCAAACCTAAAAAGTAAAACACAGATTTCACAGATTAACACAAATTATTGTAACAGTAAAAAACAGATTGTCTTTTTAGGTGGCTTTATCTGTGTTAATCTGTGAAATTTGTGTTTAAATAAGTAAATTTGCAAAACCGTTTATAAAATTTCAATGCAAAATCCTCAAAAAATTGCTGTTGTTGGTTCAGGCTTAGTCGGAACTTTGTTGGCAATTTATCTCAAAAGACAAGGACACAATGTTCATGTTTATGATCGTAGTCCCGATATTAGAACGGTTGAATTCTCAGGTCGTTCCATTAATTTGGTGATGTCAACTCGTGGCTGGAAAGCCATGGAAGACGTTGGTTTAGATGATGAAATCCGAAAAATCGGAATTCCGGTAGACAAAAGAGCGATTCATTTAAAAGACGGTAAACTCAATTATCAATATTATGGTAAAGACGGCGAAGCTATTTTTTCATTGTCAAGAGGTGTTTTAAACCGCAGAATGATTGATTTGGCAGAAGCCGAAGGCGTTGAATTTTTCTTTGAACATAAAATTTGGGATGTCACCTTAGCAGACGCAACTTTGCACATTGGTGAAACCGAAAGAGGCGAGTGGACTGAGTTAAAATATGACAAAGTCTTTGGTGCCGATGGTGCTTTTTCCAGAATTCGCCACCGCATGCAGCGCCAAAGCATGTTTGATTACTCACAAGAGTTTATGAAAATCGGCTACAAAGAATTGCACATTCCGGCTAATCCCGATGGAACGCACAAAGTCGATAAAAACTCTTTACACATTTGGCCACGCGGCAATTTTATGTTGATGGCTTTGGCCAATTTAGACGGCAGTTTTACTTGTACGTTGTTCATGCCTTTTGAAGGCGAAAATTCTTTTGAGCAATTGAAAGACAAGGAATCTTTAGTTAATTTCTTTGCCCAATATTTTCCGGATACCAAGGAAGTGATTCCAGATTTAGTCGAAGATTTCTTCAAAAACCCAACGAGTTATTTGGTGATGATGAAATGTTACCCATGGACTTTTGAGGATAAAGTCGCTTTGATAGGCGATGCTTCTCATGCGATTGTTCCTTTTTACGGACAAGGAATGAATGCCGGTTTTGAAGACATTACCGTTTTAAGCGAAATGATGTCAAAATATGGCGACGATTGGGGAATGATTTTCTCCGAATACGAAAAATCACGAAAGCCGAATGCTGATGCAATTGCTGAATTGTCTCTTCGAAACTTTATCGAAATGAGTACCAAAACCGCCGATGAAAACTTTCTTTTACAAAAGAAAATAGAGAAATGGTTCTCCGACAAACATCCCGATAAATGGTTGCCTTTGTACAGCAGAGTGACTTTTAGTTTGCATCCTTATTCCGAAGCGTTGGCGTTGGGCGATTTTCAAAACAAAATCATGGAAGAAGTAATGCAAATGCCGAATATTGAAGAAAACTGGAATAGCCCTGAAGTTGAAAACAAAATTATTGATTTACTGAAATAAGATTTCAATAGCAATTTCAATATTCAATTATTGCCATCGATATTGTTATTTTTTTATTCCTCTCGATGTACTTTGTTAAAATCAAAAGCCGGTTGGCAAATCGCAATGTATTCACAAGGTTCATCAAACGGATTGGAATATTGCACTCGGGTATTTTTTTCAATTTTGATAGATTGTCCGGCTTCGACAATTACGGTTTCATCTTCAATGATAAATTGCTTTTTCCCCGTAATGATATACGTGTATTCGTCAAATTCAGGCGTTTGAAACGGTTCGGCCCATTTAGGTGGCGCAATCATGTGCGCTATTGAAATGTCAGCATTATTGGTTGTCGCATTCCCGTGATGTTCTTCGATGAGTTTGCCATCTGTGGTCGGCACGACAAAAGGTGCTTTTTGGATAAAGTATTTATTACTCATTCTTTTATATTGTTGTGTTTGTATTCGTGAATCTTCGATTTCAGGGTTATTTTTTGAATATGAAATAAACGGCTAAAATCAAAAAGCAAAACCCAACGGCGTGATTCCAGCGGAAGGTTTCATTTTTAAAAAACAGTAAAGAGAAAATCACAAAGATTACCAACGTGATGACTTCTTGTATGACTTTTAATTGCATTAGGGAAAACGGTCCGCCATTGCCTTCAAACCCTATTTTATTCGCCGGAACTTGGAAACAATATTCAAAAAATGCCAATCCCCAACTGATTAAAACGATGGTGATTAATCCGGCATTTTCAAACCATTTCAGTTCTTTGAATTTTAAATGACCATACCAAGCCAAAGTCATAAAGACGTTTGATAATACTAGTAAGCCAATGGTCAAAAACGATTTCATTATTTTCTGAAAAGCTTAGTTAGGATACCAAAAACACCGCGGATAAAAGTGGCGCTGGTTACTACTTTCGTTACCGATTTACCAATGACTTCATCCGTACTGGGTTCACTGCTTTTTCTCTTTTCTTCTTGTTGACTTTCTTGCGTTTCTTCTGCTTGTTGATTAGCCGCTTCAATTTTTTTGGTCAGCATTTCATAAGCGCTTTCGCGATCGATTTCTTCTGAATATTTTCTAACCAATTTTGATTTGGTATTGATTTGTTGAATTTCACTTTCGGTCAAAACATCCATTCGACTCATCGGTGCGCGCATCATCGTGGCTGCTAAAGGCGTCGGAACTCCTTTTTCGTTTAACGCCGTTACAAAAGCTTCTCCTATTCCAAGCGAAGTCAATACTTCGGCAGTGTTATAATAATCTGATAGTGGATAATTTTCAGCAGTTTGTTTGATGGCTTGTCTGTCATTGGCGGTAAAAGCTCTTAAGGCGTGCTGTATTTTCAAACCCAATTGAGCCAAAACACTCGCCGGGACATCCATAGGATTTTGGGTTACAAAATAAACACCGATGCCTTTGGAACGGATGAGTTTGATGATGGTTTCAATTTGGTTTAACAACGCATCACTGGCTTCGTTAAAAATCAAATGCGCTTCATCAATAAAAATCACTAATTCCGGTTGGTCTGCATCGCCTTTTTCAGGCATTTGTTGGTAGATTTCTGCTAACAAACTCAACATAAAGGTTGAGAATAATTTAGGTTTGTCTTGAATATCGGTTAAACGAATAATATTGATGTATCCTTTTCCATTCTCATCAATGCGCATTAAGTCGTCTATTTCAAAGGACAATTCTCCAAAGAAAATATCGCCGCCTTGTTGTTCCAGTTCAATGATTTTACGAAGGATAATCCCAGTGGTTGAGGTCGAGATTTTCCCATAGTGTTCCGTGATTTCTTCTTTGCCTTCTTCAGTGATGAAGTTGATTACTTTTTTGATGTCTTTTAAATCCAATAAAGGCATTCGTTTGTCATCACAATATTTGAAAATAACAGCCATCACACCGGCTTGGGTATCATTTAAATCAAGAATTCTTGAGAACAGTACTGGCCCAAATTCAGAAATGGTAGCGCGTAATCTCACGCCATCTTGTTGGGATAGCGACATCAGCTCTACAGGAAAACTGGCGGTGTTGTAAGGAATGTTTATTTTGGTATGTCGTTCTGTAATAAATGGTTTTTCTTCGCCTTCTTTAGCAATACCTGAAAAATCGCCTTTAATGTCCATCATCAAAACAGGAATTCCAAAGGAAGATAATTGTTCTGAAAGGACTTGGATAGTTTTGGTTTTTCCAGTTCCGGTAGCGCCGGCAATTAATCCGTGACGGTTCAATGTTTTTAAGGGCACTTTTACAAAAGTATCTGCTAAAGCTTCGCCGTTTAAAATGGCACCGCCAAGAATAATACTTTCGCCTTTTGAGGTATAGCCGTCATTGATGTGTTTTGAAAAATCGGATGCTGTTGCCATTTACTTTTTTGGGTTTTTATTAATTTAAATATAAAGGTATTGCAAAATAATGTAATTTTTAAAATTTATGAAATGTTAATTGTTTTCATTCAGGGATAAAAAAGTTATAAATTTAAATTATTGAAAAAGGAGGAAGTGAAAATACATTTTCAATACTTTTCACGTTATACATAATAAATGTGTATTAAAACCTTGAAAATTAGACTTATTTTTATTTATTATTTAATGATTGTTTTAAATGTTAGAAACACCCTCAAAAGTGTATTTAAAACGATATGTTATTAAAATTAAAAAAAGTTTTTTTATTTGAAGTAAAAAATTAAATTTGCTCCTAATCAAGTTTATTAACAACTAAAACTTATAATTTATTAAAACTTTTAAAATTTAAAAAAATGGCAAACGTTAAAAAAGAATCTGGTTCGAATGGTTTAGGGATGATGTCGGGAATCATCATTGTAGCATGTATTTTTGTTGGATGGTTAATTTGGCAGTTTATAATGGGTAATGGTGCTAACTTTGAAGGCAACGTGAATACAGGTCATCCGCTACCAGGAAATTACCTAGCAATGGTATATAAAGGTGGGCCAATTGTTCCGGTTTTGATGGGACTATTATTAATGGTAGTGGTATTTTCAATTGAGCGTTTCTTTGTTATTTCAAAAGCAGGAGGAAAAGGGAACTTAGATACTTTCATGAGAAATGTACAAGCTAGCGTTAAAGCTGGAAATATTGATGATGCAATCAATGCTTGTGACAAACAACAAGGTTCTGTTGCTAATGCAATCAAATCAGCTCTAGTAAAATATCAAGAGGTTAAAAAAGAAGGGTTTACGAGCGAAGAAGCTGCGGAAACAATTCACAAAGAAATCGAAGAAGCAACTTCATTGGAAATGCCAATGTTAGAAAAAAACATGACTATTTTGTCTACACTTGTAGCTCTTGGAACACTTGCCGGATTATTAGGAACAGTAACAGGGATGATTAAAGCATTTGGTGCGTTAGCTTCTACAGGTACTCCTGACCAAGCGGCATTAGCAAATGGTATTTCTGAAGCTTTGATCAATACTGCAACCGGTATCTCAACTTCTGCCCTAGCAATTGTAACTTACAACTTCTTTACTTCTAAAATCGATACTTTAACTTACTCAATTGATGAGGCAGGTTCAACTATTGTGAACACATACAGAAAATTCAGAGGAAGTTTAAAATCATAATTCAGTAATTAGGTATTCTACTTATTGTAATTTAAAAACAAGTAAATAAATGGCTAAAATAAAATCGCATAAGGCAGCAGGCGCCATCGACATGACGGCGATGTGTGATGTGGCTTTCCTTTTGCTTACCTTTTTTATCTTAACAGCTACGGCCAAAATGCCCGAGCCGTTACCGGTAGATACGCCTTCTTCCACTGTTCAGACTAAATTGCCGGAAACGGGTTTGGTGATGTTAACAGTCGGGAAAAGCGATGGTAAGGAACAAGTGTTTTATGGAATGAAAGATAGAGCAATTCGTTCGGGTGCTCTTGATTATATGGCTCAGAAATACAAACTGACTTTTACAGAGGAAGAAAAAGCCCAATTCGCACTTGTTGACGAGTTTGGTGTTCCTATTGAAAGTTTAAAGCAATTACTGGCGATGAAAGCTGCGGATAGAGTAAAAAAAGGAGTGCAACCTGGTATTCCTCATGACTCTATCAACAATCAATTGCAAGATTGGATACAAGGCGCAAGATTGGCAAATATCAATGAAGGTGCTACTAAAGAACTTCAATTTGCAATCAAAGGTGATGCTAAGGAAGAATATCCTCAGATTAAAAGAGTGATGGATATTTTACAGGACCAAAAAATCAATAGCTTTAATTTAGTTACTGGTTTAAGAGGAAAAGATTATTAATTTTAATAATAATATAAAATGGCTGAATTAAATACCGGCGACGGCGGTGGCAAAAAAGGCAGTAAAAAAGTAAGAAGTAAAAAGTCCAATGCAAAAGTGGATCTTACTGCCATGGTGGATTTGGCATTCTTATTGATTACGTTCTTTATGTTGACAACGTCTTTATCAAAACCACAATCTATGGATTTGGGTTTACCGGATAAGAATAAAGAGGATGAACCTAAAGATAATATAAAAGTTGACCAAAAAAGAACCATGACTATTATCATGGGAAAAGACAACCAAATAAAATGGTTTCATGGGTTGTTAGAGACACCTGAACCGGGTGGAGCTCCAACTAATGCGGTTTATGGAAAGAATGGTTTGCGCAAAGAAATTTTGAAAAGAGTAGTTTCTGTTAATGAGTATTGCCAAACTTTACCAACCTATAAAAAAGGGGACGGATTGATAGTAATTATCAAACCAAGTAAGAAATCAACATATAGAAATTTAGTTGATATACTGGATGAAATGGCAATTTGCAAGGTTCCATCTTATGCGATTGTAAATGACATCACTCCTGAAGAACAAAAACTAGTAGACGAAATGAACAAGTAATGTCTTGTGCTAATCTTTAAAAAGTAAAAATATGAAATTAGACTTATTAAAAAGACAGTGGATAGACATCGTTTTTGAGGGACGCAACAAAGCCTATGGTGCTTATGAGTTGCGTAAAGAAAACCCCAAAACTACTTTGCGTTCACTAGCGATAGGAGCTGTTATATTCGGTTTAGCCGTAAGTGCACCACTCATCATTAGCTTAATACCGGAAGGTACTGAAGACACTTCTTTGGATCAAAAGATTGTCACCATTAAGTTACCTCCAAAAGAGAAACCGCCTGAAAATCTTCCACCACCGCCTCCACCGCCTCCAAAACAGGATCAGGTGAAATTTGTAAAACCGGTAGTGGCTAAAACAGAAGAGATTGTTGAAGAGCCACCTAAAGTTGAAGAAATTAAAGATAAAAAACTAGGAGCTGAAACGATTAAAGGAGATCCTGATGCACCTTTATCTGTTGAGCCGGTTGGAACAGGACCAAGTGTAGTTGAAGAAGATAATAATATCTACAACACAGCGGGTATCGAGGTAAAACCTGATTTCCCTGGTGGATTAGAGAAATTTTACAAATTCATTGGTAAAAATTTCCAAGTTCCTGAAGAGGATGGATTGAAAGGAAAGATTTTCGTAACTTTCGTTGTAGAAAAGGATGGTTCATTAACAGATATCAAAGTAATAAGAGATATTGGTTACGGAACCGGAAAAGAAGCCATCAGAGTATTGAAATCTTGTCCGAGATGGAATCCGGGTGAACAGAATGGTAAAAAGGTTAGGGTATTATACTCGCTACCGATTTCTATACAATCAGCCGAATAAATGATTTCAAAAATCATAGATAATTTTAAGAAGAAATCGCTAAAAGGGCGATTTCTTCTCGTTATTAGCTTATTGAATTTTATTGCTTTTTGTTTTTTAGGATCGCTTTTGCTGTTCTGGGAGCAATTAAAATTGAATTTGCCTAATAACCTTCAAATAATTGTAGGTTGCCTTATAATATTATTTGGTTTTATCCGTTTTATAACACAGGTAAAGCGTTTGAATAATTTAGATGATGAATAAAATAGATGAATAAAATAACAAAAACTATTACGGGTTTTCTTTTGCTAACATTATTATTTGTGTTTTCTTGTCAAGAAAAAGCAGATAGCAAGACGGATACCATACTTGAAGGGAAAGCGACAATTTATGTTGACGAGTCTGTATTGCCTATAATAGAAGATCAAGAAGCTGTTTTTGAAACACAATACAATGCTAAATTGCATTTGGTTGCCCAATCTGAAAATGAGATTTTGAATTCATTACTAAATGATTCAGCCAAAATTGCTGTTCTCACAAGAACACTTTCTACCAAAGAAATTAAGGTTCTAGAAAGCAAAAAGATTACGCCAAGAATTACGCCTTTTGCCACAGATGCTGTCGCTTTTATTAAAAGTAAAACAGCCAATGATACCATAGTCGTTTTGCAGGATATAATTGATTTTATTAGCGGCAAACCTGTGCCAAATATAAAAGGATTAGTGTTTGACAACCCAAATTCGAGCACTGTCAGATTCATGTCTGAAATAGCCGGAATGAAAATTGACAAACAGAAAAATGTGTTTTCATTCAAAACCAATGAAGAGGTTATCAAGTATGTAGCTGAAAACAATGGAATGATAGGCGTTATAGGGATGAATTGGATTTTTCAACCGCCATTAGATCTTCAAAAAGTAGTGGATCAAGTGAATGTTTTAGGCGTGAAAGGCAAAGATTCGAACGAATATGTATTTCCAACACAAGACAATCTAGCCCAGGGTAAGTATCCTTTGGCACGTCATTTGTATATCGTCAACTGTCAAGGATATTCCGGATTGGGAATGGGATTTGGTTCCTTCCTTGGTGGAGAAAGAGGACAACGCATCATTTTAAAATCAGGATTAGTGCCTGAACGTGTTCCAACCAGAAAAATCGTGATTAAAAATAATAATACAAAAGATAATAATTAAAAATTGCAAGATGAACAAATTTAAAATATTCAGCTTAGCGTTAGTAGCAACAACCGTTGCGAAAGCCCAGGATTTAGAGCCAGCGAAGAAAGCTATTGATGCTGAACAATTTGAGAAAGCAAAATCGTTGTTGAAATCCGTTATACAAACCAAACCTTCTAGTGGGAAAGCCGCTTTTCTTTTGGGTAACATTTACCTAAAACAAAACATTGCTGACTCAGCGTCAATCTATTTTCAAAAGGGTTTAAGCGCTAGTGATGGAGCCAAATTTAATAATATTGGATTGGGTCAAATGGACTTAGATGCTAATAATAAAACCGCTGCACAAGCCAAGTTCAATTTGGTTACCAAAGACTTAAAAAAGAAAGACACCGAAGAATATATTTATATTGCACGTGCCTATATGAATGCAGATAAGCCAGATTATGCAAGTGCTATTACGGTTTTAACCAAAGCGGCAACTGCAAATCCAACAGATCCACAAGTGCAATTGGCATTAGGAGATGCTTACTACGGTGAGAAAAAACAAAACGAAGCATATGTAGCCTATAGAAATGCCTACCAAGCAGACAGTTCATTAATCAGAGCCAAAATGCAATTGGGCGTTTTATTAAAAGGAGCCAAAGCTTATACTGAAGCGGTTAAAGCTTACAATGAAGTAATTGGAATCAACCCTAATTATGGTCCGGTTTACAGAGAGTTAGCTGAAACTTACTACTTATGGGGCAATAATGTACCGTCAACTTACACCGAAAATATTCAAAAAGCTTTAGGGTTTTATGAAAAATACATGAGTTTAACGGATTATTCAATCACTTCTCGCATGCGTCATGCCGACTTTTTGATCTTGGCTAAAGATTACAAAGCTTTGGAAGTTGAAGCTAATAAGATGAAAGAACTAGATGGTGTAAATCCTAGAATTCTAAGATACTTAGGTTATTCTGCTTACGAAAATGGTAATCCTGATGCAGCTTTGGATGCTTTACAAAAATTCATTTCTAATCCATCAAGCAAAATAATTCCTCGTGATTATTTGTATTTAGGTCAAGCCAAAATAAAAAAAGGAACCAGCGAAGATGGTAAAACAGTAGACCCGGTATTATTAGCGTCGGCTATTGAAGACATCAAAAAAGCAGTAGACATGGAACCTTTAGCAACAAATGAATTGAACGAATTAGGAAAAAAATTATATGATCAAAAGGCATTTGGTGCGGCAGCAGCTGTTTTTGAAATTGCGGTGACCAACCCAACTTCTAAAAATTATTTGATTGATAATTTCTACCTAGGAAATTCAATATACTATGATAACACCAGAAAAGATTTGGTAAAACCTGATCCGATAGCTTTGCAAAAAGCCGATGTTGCTTTTGGCAATGTAATCACCGCCTCACCAACTACTCAAGATGCCTACATTTTCAGAGCAAGAACTAATACGCTATTGGAGAATGACGAAATGATGGCAACTTACTATCAACAGTATATTGATGTAGTAACGGCAAAAGGGGAAGCTGAAGTGACTAAAAATAAAGCAAAATTTATTGAATCATACAATAATATAGCAGCTCATTATGCAAATTCTGATAAAGCAAAAGCGATTGAGTTTTTTAATAAAACGTTAGCTCTTGATCCGGCAAACAACTATGCTATTGAATCACTGAAATTATTGAAATAAGCAAAGCATTATAATTTTAAAAACCGTCTCAATCTTATTGAGGCGGTTTTTTTTATTTCATTTTTAAATTTTCGCCCGAAGCCAAAGGTCGAACAGGACAAAGCTAAATTAACTCATTTTCATACGAGCACAACCAACTGGCAAAGCAAATTGATTATCTTTGCCCACTATATTTTAAATAATGTTATCAAAAGAAACACAATCGGCCGTTGAAAAAGGGGAAATGCTTCCGCTAATGGAAGAATTTTATACCATTCAAGGCGAAGGATATCATACAGGAACGGCGGCTTACTTTATCCGAATTGGCGGTTGCGATGTAGGTTGTCATTGGTGTGATGTGAAAGAAAGTTGGAATGCGGAATTGCATCCGCCAACAAACACCGATATTATTGTTGACAATGCGGCTAAATATGCCGATACGGTTGTCGTAACCGGTGGCGAGCCTTTAACATGGGACATGACATTGCTGACGCAAAAGTTAAAAGCCAAAAATCTAAAAGTACATATTGAAACCTCGGGCGCTTATCCTGTTTCGGGAACTTGGGATTGGTTTTGTTTGTCTCCAAAGAAAAATAAATTACCCGTTGCCGGTGCTTATGAAATAGCAAGCGAGTTGAAAGTGATTATTTACAACAAACATGACTTCACTTTTGCAGAAGAGCAAGCAGCCAAAGTAAATCCTAATGCGATTCTTTTTCTACAACCCGAATGGAGTAAAAAAGAAGAAATGACACCATTAATCGTTGATTATGTCATGAACAATCCAAAATGGAGAGTGTCACTGCAAACCCATAAATATCTAAATATTCCTTAAACTCTATAGATGAAGTCAGTTAGATTATTATTGTTTGTTCTTGTACCAATGATGGGTTTCTCCCAAATTGGTGGAGAAGATGAAGTGTATCTCGGTGGAGATAGAATTGAAGCCAAATTCAATGGCGGAGGAATCGAGGAGTTTACCAAATTTATCAGAAAAGAATTTGATTATTCTAAAGTAACCAAAGCCGGAAAAATGGTTGGTGCTTTCACCGTAGATGTAGACGGCAGTGTTAAAAACATTAAAATTACCGAGTTTTTTGATGTCGAATCAGCAACGGAATTCATCAGGGTTTTGAAAAAATGTCCAAAATGGGAGCCAGCCAAACGTGGTGGTAAGCCTATCAGCATCGAGATAAAATACCCGATGGTATTCCGAGAAAAGTAGTATTTTTATAAATTATTAATAAATCAAAAAAAAATGAAAAAATTATTATTCGCAGTCGTTTTTGTATTAGTGTCTCAATTGGGTTTTTCTCAAGACAAACCAACAAAAGAAGATGTTGCAGCAGTTATTGAAAAAAGTGGTGCTTCAGGTCAAATGAATGCAGCTAAAAAGCAAGTTCTGGCAATGATTCCTCAAGATAAGCAAGCAGCTTTTGTCGTAGAATTTGATGTTTTATTGAAAAAAGTAAATGACTCAACAGTTGAAATTTACATGCAAGAGTATTCTAAAGAGGATATCAAAGCGATGTTGGCTTTTTATAACAGTCCGGTAGGAAAAAAAATGGCGGACAAAGCAGAAGTAATTGCCAAAAAATCACAAGAATCAATGGCGGGTTTACAAGGAGAAATTCAAGCTTTGATGATGAAATACATGCAATAGTAGCAGAACATAAATTAAAGTTAAAATCCCGAACACTGTTTGGGATTTTTTATTTTTACCAAATAATTATTACACGAGTGTCAGCGAACTGGCAATGCTATCATGAAATCACAATTTTTACTTGACCCGTCAATTACCTTTTTAAATCACGGTTCCTTTGGTTCTTGCCCGAAGCCCATCTTTGATGAATTCCAACGCTTTCAACGCGAGTTAGAATCCGATCCGGTTCAATTTATTCAGAAAAAATTACCCGAGTATCTCAAAATGGCCAAAGCTCCATTAGCCCAATTTATTGGATGTAATCAAGAAGATTTCTTTTTTGTACCCAATCCGACGGTGGCAATAAACACCATCATGCGCAGTTTGACATTGCAACCTGGTGATGAGATTTTGGCAACCAATCACGAATATGGTGCCATGGACAGAACTTGGAATTTTTATTGTAAAAAATCGGGAGCTAAGTATATCCGTCAAAATATTAGTTTGCCGATAGTTTCCAAAGAACAAATTATTGAAGAGTTTTGGAAAGGTTATAACAGCAACACTAAAGTTGTTTTTCTAAACCATATTTCGAGTTCAACCGCTTTGATTTTTCCGGTTCAGGAGATTTGTGACAAAGCCCAAGAATTAGGTTTAATCACGATTGTTGACGGCGCGCACGTTCCGGGTCATATTGATTTAAACATCACAGCATTGAATCCCGATTTCTACACAGGAACTTTACACAAATGGATGTTGGCACCCAAAGGCAGTTCGTTTCTCTATGTGAAAAAAGAATTCCAAGCCGATATTGAACCTTTGGTGGTAAGTTGGGGTTACGAAAGTCTGGCACCAAGCGAAAGTCAATTCCTAGATTATCACGAATACCAAGGAACCAATGATCATTCAGCTTTTTTGTGTACGCCAAAAGTAATTGAGTTCTTGGCGCAAAACAATTGGGCGGCCAAATCAAAAGCTTGCAAGCAAATCGTTTTTGACAATTACCAACGCTTTTGTGATTTACTCAAAACCCAACCTTTGGCACCGATAACGGCCGAATTTTTAGGCCAAATGGCGAGTATTCCGGTAAAAACTTCAAAACCGACTGAGTTAAAAGATTTACTATACGATCATTACAAAATCCAAATTCCGGTGATGCCTTTGAATGGGAATGTTTATTTGAGGTATTCGATTAATGCTTATAATTCGCAGGAAGATTTGGATGTTTTGTACAAAGCATTAGAAGATATTATTAAAACAACCAATTTGATAGAAGCATAAAGCCTAGCCCGGATAGTAACGGTATCCTTTTACACCTGTCAGGTTTTTAAAACCTGACAGGTGTAAAAGATATAGTGAATAGCCGGAAATAGCTTCTAACTTTTATAGAATTAGTGTGACAGCTTAGCCAAATAATCATAATGCTTGCCTTCAATGACCAATTCACATTCCAAACCATTGGCGTGAGCGGCATTTTGCAAAGTGTTGTAATCAAGATAGAGCCAAGGAAAAGTGTCCTCGGTTTGTCCTTTATAAGAAACGGTAAATGTCAGTTCGCCATAATAACCATTGGCAGGAACGAGAAAGCTACCGTCTTCGTCTTCGTCAAACATATAAATGATGTCCGAACTGTCAATCAAAATTTGTCCATTCGGATTTAAAAGCGACTTTAATTTCTGCAAATATTTGGAAGTTTCGGCTAAAGTGCCAAAGATTCCCGTGCCGTTCATTAATAATAGAATGGTGTCGAATTTTTGCTTCGCCTGTTCGCTTTCGCTCGGGTCGTTTTCAACGTCCAACAGATTCTGAACTCGGGCATTTTTTACGCCTCGAAGTTGGCAAGCTTTAATCGCATTGGGTGAAATGTCGATAGCGGTAACGTCAAAACCTTTTTCTTGTAAGTACAAACTGTGACTTCCTGCGCCGCAACCTACATCGAGGATTTTGCCTTTGGCGAGTTGCAAGGCTTTCTTTTCCAACTTGGGCATGTCATTATAGCCGCGGAAAAGATAATCCACACTCATTTCATCGGCTTCGGAGATATTGGTTTCAGTGATCAAATCTTCGGGTGAATTGTTGGTTTGAAAATCGAGTATGGCTTGGCCGAATAAATCTTTCATTCGTTTTATTTATTATTTTTTTAAGGTCTCATGCAGTCGCTTCGCTCGTGTCATTTTTTTGAGTTGCTAAGTGACTGAGATGCTGAGTGACTGAGTTTTTAAATGTTTTTACAGATGGATTGTGTAAAGTTGTTTAATTTTGCACCATGAGTTTGAAACCTTCCTTAAACGAAATCCAAAAGTTAGCCAAAGATAAGCATATCGAAAACAAAAAGTATTTCGACAAGCTGAAAAAGAAAACGCCCAAGAATTTGGATTATGTGATGCAGGATTTGCATGACGCGGAGTTTAAGCGAACCGATTGTTTGAAATGTGCCAATTGTTGTAAAACGACCGGACCATTATTTACTTTGGCCGATATTGAGCGCATTGCGAAACATTTGAAACAAAAGCCACAACAGTTTATCGATCAGTATTTGCGGATTGATGAAGACAAGGATTATGTGTTGCAAAATGTGCCGTGTACGTTTTTGGACAATGAAAACTATTGCCTGATTTATGACGTTCGTCCCAAGGCTTGCCGCGAATTTCCACATACCGATCGAAAGAAATTCCAACAAATCTCCGATTTGACTTTGAAGAATGTGGCGATTTGTCCTGCGGCTTATAATATTGTTGAAGAAATGAAGAAACGTTTACCTTTATAATGTATTGACATGAAAGTTTATAGATCTAAAATCGATTGGTGGTTGATTATCATCATTTTTATCGTCTTCTGTTATCCGATGATTGAAGGTATTTTGAGCAAAGACTATGTCATGTTCTCTGTTTCTTTCGGGGTTTTGAGTTTGGTTTTTTTGATGTTCAAATCTATCAAATATAAAATCGATGGAGAAAATCTGCAGATTTGGTGGACAAAAATCGATATTAAATCCATTCGGAAAATTTACAGCACCAACAATCCGCTGAGTTCGCCGGCGTTATCATTAGACAGAATTGCGGTGGTGTACAATAAGTATGATGAAGTGCTGATTTCTCCAAAAGAACGCGCCGATTTTATTCAGGAGCTTTTAAAAATCAATCCGAATATTGAGGTTGTAACATAATAAAGGACTTTTTTTTTCGTTTTAAAAAAAAAGACTGTTATGAAAAAATTCCCTTTTTATTTGCTGTTGATTTATGCATTTTCCTTGGCGACTGCTTTGTTTGGTTATTGGATAGATGCCGATGAACCTACAAATTCATTTGCTTTCCAAATGTTTGAAGTGTTTATGCTGTCGCTGATTATAACTGTATTGCTCTTGGTATTCTTTTTTACTCCGTACTTTTTGTTTCGATTTTTGAAAAGAATTGTAAAAGGAAATCCTTAATAAATCAAATACTTTTTGCGCATGACTTTAAAATCATTCAGCCCTTTCTCCCAAGATTTTCGAATGTCGTTTTCCGAAGTTCCGGCTTCAATTTGTTGTTGTAGTGTTTTGGTTCCGGCCAATTTGGTAAAGAAATCATTGAAGAATTTACTTTTATCTGTTGTCGTTTGATAGGCTTTGATGAGCCATTTTAATTCCAAACGGGTCACTTTTTCAATCTTCGACAAATCTTCACCATAACACAATTGGTCTTTATGCATTGGTTCTTTGGCACCAAAATTTGGAATGGGAGTAAAATTAAAACCGCTTTTTGGTAAAAAAGGCGAGCCGTAAATCTGAAACTGTTTTTCAGTTCCTCGTCCCGAACTTACATTGGTTCCTTCAAACAAACACAAACTCGCATATAAATTGATAGATTGATCATTCGGCAAGTTGGGCGAAGGTTTTACAGGTAAACTATAAGCCATTTCTCTTTTGTAATTCAGGCACGGAATTACTGTCAAGTTGCATTGAATTCCATTTTTTAACCATTTTTCTCCGTTAATCATTTTAGCATATTCACCAATAGTCATCCCGTGAAGTAATGGGATTTGGTGCATACCCACAAAGCTGGTGTTTTCTTTTTCTAATATAGGTCCGTCAACAATACTTCCATTCGGATTTGGTCTGTCCAAAACAATCAACGGAATGTTGTTTTCCGCACAAGTTTCCATTATATAATGTAGTGAAGATATGTAAGTATAAAAACGGGCACCAACATCTTGCAAGTCAAAAACCAAAACATCTATTCCGGCTAATTGTTCCGGTTTAGGCTTTTTGTTGTTACCGTATAAGGAAATGATAGGCAAATCGGTTTTGGTATCTTTTCCATCTTTAATCAATTCGCCTGCATCAGCCGTGCCGCGGAAACCGTGTTCGGGCGCGTAGATTTTTTGGACGTTGATTTTTTGTTCCAAAAGGTAATCGACTAGATGAACAGTTTCTCTTGAAATGGTTGTGTTTTTTGGGTCTGAAGTATGGTTAACTTTAGCGCTACTTAATACTCCTGTTTGATTGGTCACAATGCCAACTTTTTTATCTTTTAATAAAGGTAAATAAGTATTTGTGTTTTGTGCTCCTGTTTGAATTTCGAATTTTACATTTTTAGGAAGAATATCTTCTGCCTTATCCCTTATCTCTTTTTTCTTCTGCGAAGCTCCACACGAAACCATTAGCAAAACCGAGAATAAAACTGTATTTTTGAACACCAAATTTGAAATCATACCATTGAAATTAGAATATTTTATAGCGAAACGACTCATTACTGCTAAAGACCATAAAAGTAGTATTTCTGCGCCAATAATAAAAATAGCTATCACGGCCATTGCCTTGGGCATGATCATGATGATAATTTCTATCGCTACCGGTATGGGTTTGCAACAAAAAATACGCCAAAAGGTTTCCGCTTTCAACGGACACATTATAATTTCCGGTTACAACGACAACAATTCGGATGTTAGTACCAAACCGATTTCCATTAACCAAAGTTTTTATCCTAAGTTTAAAAATGTTGACGGAATCACTCATGTGCAAGCTGTCGCCAGTAAAGCCGGAATCATAAGAACAGAAACCGCTTTCGAAGGCGTCATTTTCAAAGGAGTCGGCAAAGATTACGAAATGACCAATCTTAAAGAATATTTGGTCGAAGGCAGACTGCCCAATTTCAAAGCCAATCTCAACGAAGAAGTTTTGATTTCACAATATCTAGCCAATCGTTTAGGCCTAAAACTCAATGATAAGTTTGTGACTTATTTCATGAAGGAAAATAGTGAAGGGTATAACCTGCGAAATTTTAATATAGTGGGTATTTACAATTCCGGATTTCAAGAATTCGATGCGAGTTATGTAATTGGAGATATTCGTCACGTTCAGAGAATCAACAAATGGAAGCCCAACGAAATCGGTTCTTTCGAAGTCTTCGTCGACGATTTTAAACAAATCGAACAAAAAGGACAGCAAGTCTACGCAGAAACTTCATCCACATTAGATACCCAAACCATAGTCGAAAAATTCTATTACATCTTTGAATGGCTCAAACTTTTCGATTTCAATATCATCGTCATTCTAATCGTTATGATAGCCGTTTCTACTATTAATATGGTAGTCGCGCTATTGGTTTTGATTTTAGAACGAACCCAGATGATCGGAATCCTAAAATCAATCGGCGCCAACAATTGGACTGTCCGGAAAATATTCCTCTACAATGCCGCTTACCTAATTGGAAGAGGATTGCTTTGGGGTAACATCGTTGGTATCGGATTTTTGTTGTTGCAAAAATACTTCGGCATCATCAAACTCAATCCTGAAAGTTACTACGTCAACGAAGCGCCTGTCGACATCAATCTATTCTACATATTGCTCTTAAATATAGGAACCGTAGCCATCTGCCTACTCGTTTTATTAATTCCTTCCTTTATTATCACCAAAATTACACCGTCAAAATCCATTCGTTTCGAATAGTAGCGAAAGGTTTGGTCTTTGTTGGTTATGGCAATTCCCGCTTTTCACTCTGCACGGCGCCGTTTCAATCGGGGCTAAAGGGGTGGCTTTTGGGTTCGTTTGTCAGGGATTTATAAAACTATTGGCGAACTGCATTTGTAAAATTCATGTTATCAGACGGTTAAAAAAAAGTTCAAAAAAGGGTTGTTTTTATTTGGATTGGGAGAAAAATAGTTTTTATATTTGCACCCCGCAAGAGAGGGAGTTCATTGAAAAGCTGGAGAAACAAGTTGGGAGAAAATAAATTTAAAAATATTTTCAAAAAAGCTTGCCAGAATAAAAAAGTTACTTACTTTTGCACCCGCTAACCGAAAGAGAGGCGATATAATAAGAAGAAAACGTTCATAGACATATTGAATTGACAGCCGTTCTAACAGAGATGTTAGGACAAATAAAAGAGAGTAAGAGAGTCGAAAGATTTGAAAAAGACTAGCCTTTGTCTAAAAAAACGATAAGAAATTATCAACAACATACGATGAAGAGTTTGATCCTGGCTCAGGATGAACGCTAGCGGCAGGCTTAACACATGCAAGTCGAGGGGTATAGTAGCAATACTAGAGACCGGCGCACGGGTGCGTAACGCGTATGCAACCTACCTTTTACAGGGGAATAGCCCAGAGAAATTTGGATTAATGCCCCATGGTATAATTGAATGGCATCATTTAATTATTAAAGTTCCAACGGTAAAAGATGGGCATGCGTCCTATTAGCTAGATGGTAAGGTAACGGCTTACCATGGCTACGATAGGTAGGGGTCCTGAGAGGGAGATCCCCCACACTGGTACTGAGACACGGACCAGACTCCTACGGGAGGCAGCAGTGAGGAATATTGGACAATGGGCGCAAGCCTGATCCAGCCATGCCGCGTGCAGGAAGACGCATCTATGGTGTGTAAACTGCTTTTGTACGGGAAGAAACACTCCGACGTGTCGGAGCTTGACGGTACCGTAAGAATAAGGATCGGCTAACTCCGTGCCAGCAGCCGCGGTAATACGGAGGATCCAAGCGTTATCCGGAATCATTGGGTTTAAAGGGTCCGTAGGCGGTTTAATAAGTCAGTGGTGAAATCTGGTCGCTCAACGATCAAACGGCCATTGATACTGTTAGACTTGAATTATTGTGAAGTAACTAGAATATGTAGTGTAGCGGTGAAATGCTTAGATATTACATGGAATACCAATTGCGAAGGCAGGTTACTAACAATTGATTGACGCTGATGGACGAAAGCGTGGGGAGCGAACAGGATTAGATACCCTGGTAGTCCACGCCGTAAACGATGGATACTAGCTGTTGGGCGCAAGTTCAGTGGCTAAGCGAAAGTGATAAGTATCCCACCTGGGGAGTACGTTCGCAAGAATGAAACTCAAAGGAATTGACGGGGGCCCGCACAAGCGGTGGAGCATGTGGTTTAATTCGATGATACGCGAGGAACCTTACCAAGGCTTAAATGTAGATTGACAGGACTGGAAACAGTTTTTTCTTCGGACAATTTACAAGGTGCTGCATGGTTGTCGTCAGCTCGTGCCGTGAGGTGTCAGGTTAAGTCCTATAACGAGCGCAACCCCTGTTGTTAGTTGCCAGCGAGTCAAGTCGGGAACTCTAACAAGACTGCCAGTGTAAACTGTGAGGAAGGTGGGGATGACGTCAAATCATCACGGCCCTTACGCCTTGGGCTACACACGTGCTACAATGGACGGTACAGAGAGCAGCCACTGGGTGACCAGGAGCGAATCTACAAAACCGTTCTCAGTTCGGATCGGAGTCTGCAACTCGACTCCGTGAAGCTGGAATCGCTAGTAATCGGATATCAGCCATGATCCGGTGAATACGTTCCCGGGCCTTGTACACACCGCCCGTCAAGCCATGGAAGCTGGGGGTACCTGAAGTCGGTGACCGTAAGGAGCTGCCTAGGGTAAAACTGGTAACTGGGGCTAAGTCGTAACAAGGTAGCCGTACCGGAAGGTGCGGCTGGAACACCTCCTTTCTAGAGACGATATAGAGGATAGTCCTCAAATTGGAAGAATTTTTTACTCTCGCTGTTAGTTCAAATATTATAATAAGCAAAAAAACAGAGTCTCGTAGCTCAGCTGGTTAGAGTACTACACTGATAATGTAGGGGTCCCCAGTTCGAGTCTGGGCGGGACTACTTTTTAATTGACAATTGATAGTTAATAATTGGTAATTACAAAGACTGTTTATGTTTATAAAAGGAAATTCTGGAGGTTGAAAATTCACTGCTGGTTTGCATGTAGTTTAGGTTACTGAGAAACTGAACACTGAACACTGCCTACTAGAGAAACGGGGGATTAGCTCAGCTGGCTAGAGCGCCTGCCTTGCACGCAGGAGGTCATCGGTTCGACTCCGATATTCTCCACAATGGCTAAAGTCACGCTGATAATTATTTGTCAGTGGCGACTCGCCACAAGTTCATTGACATATTGAGATAAGAAAATTTAAAAAGTAGAAAGAACACGTTTTTATGCAGTAATGTATAGAAGCAAAAGTACAATAAGCAAAATAAGGGCGTATGGGGGATGCCTAGGCTCTCAGAGGCGAAGAAAGGCGTGATAAGCTGCGAAAAGCTACGGGGATTGGCACACACGAATTGATCCGTAGATACCTGAATGGGGCAACCCGGCATGTTGAAGACATGTCATTCCGAAAGGAAAGCAAACCCGCTGAACTGAAACATCTAAGTAGGCGGAGGAGAAGAAAACAAAAGTGATTCCGTAAGTAGTGGCGAGCGAACGCGGATTAGCCCAAACCAAAGTTGTTACGGCAATTTTGGGGTTGTAGGACCACGACATTTCTTGCGGATTGAATTAGAATAACCTGGAAAGGTTAACCACAGAGGGTGATAGTCCCGTATAAGTAAGAGAAGATAAGGATAGTGGTATCCTGAGTAGGGCGGGGCACGTGAAACCCTGTCTGAATTTGGCGGGACCATCCGCTAAGGCTAAATACTCCTGAGAGACCGATAGTGAACCAGTACCGTGAGGGAAAGGTGAAAAGAACCGTGAATAACGGAGTGAAATAGATCCTGAAACCATACGCTTACAAGCGGTCGGAGCCCTTTAGTGGGGTGACGGCGTGCCTTTTGCATAATGAGCCTACGAGTTAACGTTGCTGGCAAGGATAAGTACTTAAGGTATGGATCCGTAGCGAAAGCGAGTCTGAATAGGGCGCTTTAGTCAGTAGTGTTAGACGCGAAACCGTGTGATCTACCCATGGGCAGGATGAAGCTGTGGTAACACATAGTGGAGGTCCGAACCGGTTGACGTTGAAAAGTCTTCGGATGACCTGTGGGTAGGGGTGAAAGGCCAATCAAACTCGGAAATAGCTCGTACTCCCCGAAATGCATTTAGGTGCAGCGTTAGTCGTAAAGTTATATAGAGGTAGAGCTACTGATTGGATGCGGGGGCTTCACCGCCTACCAATTCCTGACAAACTCCGAATGCTATATAATGTTTACTAACAGTGAGGGCATGGGTGCTAAGGTCCATGTCCGAGAGGGAAAGAACCCAGACCATCAGCTAAGGTCCCCAAATATATGCTAAGTTGAAAAAACGAGGTTTGTCTGCCCAGACAGCTAGGATGTTGGCTTGGAAGCAGCCATTCATTTAAAGAGTGCGTAACAGCTCACTAGTCGAGCGGACGAGCATGGATAATAATCGGGCATAAGCATATTACCGAAGCTATGGACTTGACTATGTCAAGTGGTAGGGGAGCATTCTAACAGGGTTGAAGGTGTGTCGTAAGGCATGCTGGACTGGTTAGAAAAGAAAATGTAGGCATAAGTAACGATAATGCGGGCGAGAAACCCGCACACCGAAAGACTAAGGTTTCCTCAGCTATGCTAATCAGCTGAGGGTTAGTCGGGTCCTAAGGCGAATCCGAAAGGAACAGTCGATGGCCAACGGGTTAATATTCCCGTACTTCTTATAATTGTGATGGGGTGACGGAGTGATGAAAGCACCGCGAACTGACGGAATAGTTCGTTGAAGTACCTACCTATAAGCTGCGCAGGCAAATCCACGCGGCTTGGGGAAATACGATAGTACTCGGAGCCTTCGGGCAAAGAGATAGTGTGCCTAAGGGCTTCCAAGAAAAACCTCTAAACTTAGATTATAAGAACCCGTACCGTAAACCGACACAGGTAGTCGAGGAGAGAATCCTAAGGTGCTCGAGAGATTCATGGCTAAGGAATTAGGCAAAATAGACCTGTAACTTCGGGAGAAAGGTCGCCAGCAGCAATGCTGGCCGCAGTGAAAAGGTCCAGGCGACTGTTTATCAAAAACACAGGGCTCTGCCAAATCGTAAGATGAAGTATAGGGCCTGACACCTGCCCGGTGCTGGAAGGTTAAGAGGAGATGTTATCTTCGGAGAAGCATTGAATTGAAGCCCCAGTAAACGGCGGCCGTAACTATAACGGTCCTAAGGTAGCGAAATTCCTTGTCGGGTAAGTTCCGACCTGCACGAATGGTGTAACGATCTGGACACTGTCTCAGCCATGAGCTCGGTGAAATTGTAGTATCGGTGAAGATGCCGATTACCCGCAGTGGGACGAAAAGACCCTGTGCACCTTTACTATAGCTTAGTATTGGTCTTGGATAAGTGATGTGTAGGATAGGTGGGAGACTATGAAGTGGCGTCGCTAGGCGTTGTGGAGTCATTGTTGAAATACCACCCTTTGCTTATCTGAGGTCTAACCCCGCTTATGTGGGGGACATTGCTTGGTGGGTAGTTTGACTGGGGTGGTCGCCTCCAAAAGAGTAACGGAGGCTTCTAAAGGTTCCCTCAGCACGCTTGGTAACCGTGCGTAGAGTGCAATGGCATAAGGGAGCTTGACTGAGAGACATACAGGTCGATCAGGTACGAAAGTAGAGCATAGTGATCCGGTGGTTCCGCATGGAAGGGCCATCGCTCAAAGGATAAAAGGTACGCCGGGGATAACAGGCTGATCTCCCCCAAGAGCTCATATCGACGGGGGGGTTTGGCACCTCGATGTCGGCTCGTCACATCCTGGGGCTGGAGAAGGTCCCAAGGGTTGGGCTGTTCGCCCATTAAAGTGGCACGCGAGCTGGGTTCAGAACGTCGTGAGACAGTTCGGTCTCTATCTACTGTGGGCGCAAGAAATTTGAGTGGATCTGATTCTAGTACGAGAGGACCGAATTGGACTAACCTCTGGTGTATCTGTTGTTCCGCCAGGAGCACCGCAGAGTAGCTACGTTGGGAAGGGATAAGCGCTGAAAGCATATAAGCGCGAAACCCACCACAAGATGAGATTTCTTTTAAGGGTCGTGGGAGATGACCACGTTGATAGGCTATAGATGTAAAGGCAGTAATGTCATAGTCGAGTAGTACTAATAACCCGTAAGCTTATGTACGTCATCCAGCCTCGCAAGAGGCTGGAGAAACTTTCTTTCTTTTATATTTCCGCTTCGCGGTAATTAAAATTTCTTTATCTCAGTATGTTAAGATATTATGTATTGTTCTCGTTTTAATAACGAGACCCTTGCAAAACGACTTAAGGTGGTTATTGCGTCGGGGCTCACCTCTTCCCATTCCGAACAGAGAAGTTAAGCCCGATTGCGCAGATGGTACTGCAGTTATGTGGGAGAGTATGTCGCCGCCTTTTTTTTGAAGCCCTATTCATTTATTTGGATAGGGTTTTTTGTTTTATATTGTTATTGGCGAACTAAAGTTCGCGTACCTGAAGCCCACTGGGCTTCCTCCTTTTAATTTCAAATGTCGGGGCTCACGGCTGAACATTCCGAACAGAGAAGTTAAGCCCGATTGCGCAGATGGTACTGCAGTTATGTGGGAGAGTATGTCGCCGCCTTTTTTTTAGAGAGTCCTTTACGAAAGTAAAGGACTTTTTTGTTTATAGGTACTACAGTTATGTGGTCCCGAAAGCTTTCGGGACGATAGCTATCGGGGGTCGCCGCCTTTTTTTGAAAACCCTTCATCTAACGATGAGGGGTTTTTTGTTATAGGTGCGGCGTGCACCTTGGGTTAATCCGCTGCCCTGGCTACCGGCAGACAGGCTTTTTTTTGAAACCTTTTCATTAAACGATGTTTTTGTTTTATAAGCCCTTCGACTGCGCTCAGGGAGACATTGTGCAGGGATATTGTTATTTGCTATCGACAATACTTGTTGTATGATGGCATAGGTTGTCTATACTAATGGTTAGCTTGGTAATTTAAACGGTTAGGTTTGCTATACTAATGGTTAGGTTGATAATTCAAACGGTAAGGTTAGCAATTCAAAAGGTTAGGCTCGCTGTTCTAATGATTAGGTTGGTTATTCCAATGATTAGTATGGTTATCCATAGACAATTTGCTATAAAGTAAAAAAGCCTGATAGCTTTAAAACTATCAGGCTTTATAAAATTTTAACCGGATTATATTCTTAATCCTTTTATCAGCAGGTACTCTGTTGAATTGTTTCCGTATTGTGCTTTGACACTGTCCTTTATTCTGATTGCAGTTTGGGATAGTGTGTAGTAACTGTCAATACGCGATGCGTTGTTTTGGGCAAACTTTGTATAAGTATCCATTACTAAAGCATTCGAAGTAATCGCTTCATTATAGAGGTCATTTAAACTTTGAACCGCCAAAATAGTATTAGCAGGTTCATAGTTAGTACCAAAATTGGTAAGATTAACGATTAGGTCTGAGAAATACTGGGCTCTTGAATTGTAAGATTGATAAGATTGACTTACTGTGGCTTCATTTGAATTCATTGAAATAGTATTTTTTGAATTGGCTCCTCTCATCTTTGCAATAATCCCTGCCACATCTATGGATTCTTTGCCGGTTCGACCATATATTCCTTTGATGGTACTGTTTATTGGTGACAAGATTTTGTTTATTGCTCCCGGTCTTTTTTCAAAAATTTGAATTCTTTCTTCGACTGCGAGGGAATAAGTTTGTTTTTTTTCGGCAACTGTTTTGTTCAAACGTTTTGTTGTATTAATTAAATCTGTATAACTGTCTATGCTATACTCTGGTTTAATTGGTAGGTAGTTATCGAAATTCTGTAAAGCTGCTACCAATTTTTCTGCGTTACCGATTCTTGCTCCGTAACTGGTTTCTGAAGTTGATCTCATAATGATTTTGTTTAAAGATTGGTTGTGAATCATCTCACACAGAACGTCTTACAAACAGCTTGCCATTGTATGTGCGCATAATATTAAAATAATGTTAAACAGTTTTTGAGCTATGTACTGAAAGGAGGTTAGAGACTGATTTTATTGGGTAGCGGCTTGAAACCCGTTGTTATCTATATATCATCCCTACGGGATTTTTTATGTTAGGGAATTGTTTTACCGATATTATATCCCTAACGGGATTATGGAACAAGTTATTTTAAAATATCTTTCTAAGGAGATTTTTGAAGTTTGTGGATTAGATTAATTTCTTTGATGAAAGAATTGAGAGCATAGGTGAAGAATAATTTTTTTATGTTTTGAGCTTTGATAAATATTAATTAAATATAGTATAGTCTTACAAATGTTTTTTATACATTTGGTTTTCAAACTGTTTTTATGAAGTATTTTTGTTTTTGGTTGATGACATTATTTGTGTGTCCTATTTGTGTTGCAAATCCTATAGCGCTGGATTTAACTGTTCCTACAATGCCAACATTGGCAAATATATCTGTGTGTGATGATGATTATGACGGATTTGCTCTGTTTGATTTGACAGTTCAAAGCACAGTAATCTTGAACGTCCAAACGGGAGTTACATCAGATTATCAAATTACATATCATGAAAGTTCAACCGATGCACAAGTTGGAGGTGGTGGGATAGGAAGTCCGAGTATTTATTATAATATTCAATCAACCGCGCAAACTATTTATGTGAGAATTAGAAATGTTAATACTAATGAAGTAGCTTTTGGTCAATTTCAAATAATTGTTAACCCAAAAACTCATGCTACAGGACCACAGTCATTATCAACTTGTGACACTGACGGGAATCCATATAATGGTATTATGGCACTTAATTTGACAATGTTTGCTCCCGCAATATTAAATGGTCAGAATCCTAATTTATATACTGTCAGATATTTTACCACTCAAGCAAATGCAGATGCTGGAATTACTCCTATAATTCCATCCACAAATTACGTTGCTACAAATGGACAGACTATTTGGGTAAGAGTTGAAAATAATTCAACAGGATGTTATGCTCTTACTACTATAAATATACAAGTAGAGACTAGCCCTAATCCTGTAATTAATACAGTTAATAATGTAAATATTATTTGTGTAGATTTTATGACCGGTACTGTAGTTAGCCCTTTGACATTAGATAGTGGAGTTGCAAATTCATCTTCTTATAGTTTTCAATGGTATGAAAACGGAGCTTTAATTGCGGGTGTTAATAACCATACTTACATTGTAGATACTCCAGATTTAACCGGAGCGACTAGAGATTATTCCGTTACTGTAACATCGAATTCTCCATTAGGATGTACTGCAACTGCAGCACCATTTTCTGTTATACAGTCCGGTCAGGCAGCTATAGTTCAAGCGGTTCCTGCTGGCTATAATGTCATTAATTTATCAGGAGTGCAAAGTATTATTGTTTCTGTAAGCGGTTATGGTATTTATGAGTATAGTTTGGATATTGGTCCCCGACAAGCGAGTAATGTTTTTGAAAATGTTTCTTTAGGATTACATGTGGTTACTATTTGGGATAGTGAAGGAGGATTAAATTATAGTTGTGATCCGTTGATAATAACAGATGTAGCAATAGTAGAGTCAGAAGTCCCTGCGCCAACAGGCTTAACTACCCAAACATTGGCTCCCGGCGCAACATTAGCCAATATTGCTGTGAATGGAACCAATGTCCAATGGTATGCTTCGGCTACTGATAAAAATGAAACAGCGCTTCCTTTACCATTAAGCACATTGTTGGTCGATGATACGACCTATTACGCGACACAAACCATTAACGGTATAGAAAGTGAAGCAAAATTACCTGTGACGGTACAGTTGATATTGGGAACAACCAGTAATGATATTTTATCCATCCAATATGCGCCCAATCCGGTTAAGAATAGTTTGACTTTATCTTCAGGTGTGGTTTTAAAGTCGGTAGTGATTTATACTATTTTGGGACAAAAAATATTGGAGCGATCATTTAGTGATAATAATGTGACAATGGATTTAAGCACTCTAACTTCCGGAAACTATTTTCTAAAAGTGGAAGGAGAAACCGGTCAAAAGACATTAAGGATTGTCAAAGAATAATGATAAATAAAAAACCCACTCAAATGAGCGGGTTTTATTAATTATAATTGAACGTTTAATTATTACGCCAACATCGTTACCGGATTCTCCAAGAAGATTCTCAATGTCTGCAAGAATTGCGCTCCTGTAGCACCGTCAACGGTTCTGTGGTCGCAAGCTAAAGTTAAGGTCATGGTATTGCCCACTACAATCTGACCATTTCTAACCACCGGTTTTTCTTCTATCGCGCCTACGGATAGTATAGCTGAGTTTGGCTGGTTGATGATAGAAGTGAATGACTGAATGCCAAACATTCCTAAGTTAGAAACGGTAAACGTACTTCCGTCCATTTCGGCAGGTGTTAGTTTTTTGTTTTTGGCTTTACCGGCTAAGTCTCTTACGCTGGCACCAATTTGAGTTAAACTCATTTGATCTGTAAAGTTCAATACCGGAACGACTAAACCGTCTTCAACAGCTACGGCTACGCCAATATTGACGTGGTGATTGATGATCATTGCGTCTTCTCTCCATTGAGAATTCACTTGTGGGTGCTTTTTCAAAGCCATAGCACAAGCTTTTACTACCATATCGTTAAATGATACTTTCGTATCCGGAACGGTATTGATAACGGCACGAGATTTCATCGCTTCGTCCATGCCAACTTCAATAGTCAAATAGAAATGTGGCGCAGTAAAGATTGATTCCGAAAGACGTTTCGCAATGGTTTTACGCATTTGCGAGTTTTTGATTTCTTCGCTGAACTTTTCTCCGGCCGGAACAAATGGTTGTACAGAAGTTGTCGGTTGTCGGTTGTCAGTTGTCGGTTGTTGCACCTCGACTGCGCTCGGTGTAACATTGGATGGAGTGAAATTCTCCACATCACTTTTGGTGATGCGACCGTTTTCTCCTGAGCCTTTTACTTGAGACAAGTTGATTCCTTTGTCCTTCGCAATTTGTTTGGCTAATGGAGAAGCAAAAATTCTTCCGCCATCTGCTGTTTGCGTTGCTTCGGCAATAGGTGTCGTTGCTGTAGCTTGTTCAGTCGCTACCGGAGTAGCAGCTGAAGCAGCGCCACCTTTTTTATAATTTTCGGCTATGCCGTTGATGTCAGTTCCTGCCGGACCGATGATGGCTAAAACGCTGTCAACTGGTGCCGATTGTCCTTCATTGATTCCGATGAATAATAAAGTACCGGCGTTGAAAGATTCGAATTCCATTGTGGCTTTATCAGTTTCGATTTCGGCTAAAATGTCTCCTTCTTTAACTTCGTCACCTACTTTTTTCAACCAAGTGGCTACGGTACCTTCGGTCATCGTATCACTTAGACGAGGCATTGTTACTACTACAACTCCTTTTGGAAAAGTTGTCGGTTGACTGTTATCGGTTGTCGGCTGGGTTTCAGCTTGAGCCGGGGCTGCTGCTTTTGCCTCAGGAGTTGCAGGTGTTGAATTGCCTCCCGAAATTAATCCTGTAATATCTTCGCCTTCTTTACCGATGATGGCTAAAAGCGAATCAACTGTGGCAGTTTCTCCTTCTTTGATTCCTATGTATAATAATGTACCGGCGTTGAAAGATTCAAACTCCATGGTGGCTTTATCGGTTTCGATTTCTGCTAAAATATCGCCTTCTTTAACTGCGTCACCTACTTTTTTCAACCAAGTGGCTACAGTTCCTTCCGTCATCGTGTCGCTCAAACGCGGCATTGTGATTTTTGTTGCCATAATTATAGTCTGTGAGGGATGAAAGGATAATTTTCTTGTTCGTACACCACATCATATAATTGTTGCGCTTCCGGGAAAGGAGATTCTTCGGCGAATGTGGCACACTCTTCTACTAAATCTTTTACTCTTTCGTCTATCGCTTCAATTTCTGCTTCAGTAGCATACTTTTTCTCTTTGATGACATCCAATACTTGGGTAATTGGGTCAATTTTTTTGTATTCTTCCACTTCGTCTTTAGAACGGTATAATTGAGCATCCGACATAGAGTGACCTCTATAGCGGTATGTTTTCATTTCTAAGAAAGTGGGTCCGTCTCCACGACGCGCTCTTTCCATCGCTTCATGCATGGCTTCGGCTACTTTTACCGGGTTCATTCCATCGACTGGTCCGCAAGGCATTTCATACCCTAAACCCAGTTTCCAAATGTCGGTGTGGTTAGCTGTTCTTTCAACAGAAGTTCCCATCGCATATCCATTGTTTTCACAAATGAATACTACCGGTAATTTCCATAACATGGCCATGTTGAAAGCTTCGTGTAATGAACCTTGACGTGCTGCACCATCCCCAAAATAGGTTAGGGTTACACCACCGGTTTCAAAATATTTATCGGCGAAAGCCATACCGGCACCCACAGGAATTTGAGCTCCTACGATACCATGACCACCATAAAATCCGTGTTCTTTAGAAAAGATGTGCATTGAACCGCCCATTCCTTTGGAAGTTCCCGTTACTTTTCCTAAAAGTTCCGCCATTACTTTCTTTGGGTCAACACCCATTCCGATTGGTTGAACGTGATTACGATAGGCCGTAATCATTTTGTCTTTTCCGCCTAAGTTCATAGCGTGCAATGCACCGGCCAAAACGGCTTCCTGACCATTATATAAGTGAAGAAATCCTCTAACTTTTTGTTGAATATAGAGTGCGGCAAGTTTGTCTTCAAACTTTCTCCAAAACAGCATGTCTTCATACCATTTCAAATAAACTTCTCTTGTTACTTCTTTCATTTGTTTCTTTTTGCTAAAGCGTTATTAAGATCTAAATTATTATTCAACGCAAAATAGTTCACTCACACACAAATTTGCGAAAGGCAAAAGTAAAACATTCCACTTAAGAAGTAAAATTTAAAAGCAGTAATTTTTGCTTGTTACAAGAAGTTTTTGTCGAAACTTAACGGTAGTAAATTTTTAATCGAATCTGATTTGTAAACTTCTCCGCTTTCGCCCATAAAATAGATTTCTATTGGCGAATCTTGTTTGAATTCGTATTCAGAAATCGATTGGCGACAAGCACCACATGGTGGAATTGGAGATTTAGTTTCGTTGTTGTCCGAGGCAGCTGTAACCGCTAATTTGATTATTTTGGCATCCGGATAAATGGCGCCGCTTTGAAAAATAGCAACTCTTTCGGCACAAAGCCCTGAAGGATAAGCAGCGTTTTCCTGATTGGAACCCAAAACAATTTTTCCGTTATCTAAGAGTAATGCAGCACCTACTCTGAATTTAGAATAAGGCGCATACGCTTTTTTTCTGATTTTAACTGCTTGTTGCATTAATGATTGTACATCTTGCGGAAGTTCATTGACAGACTGAAAAACGGTGAACGAGGTATTGATGTTTATTTCTTTCATTCGAATTAAATAATTTTTTATTGGAAAATGGAATAACCATTATTAGGATTTACAGTTTTGATTGAATTATTTCAAATGGTTATTTCATTATTGAGGAAAAAAAATCCAAATTTCTATTTTGAAATTTGGATGTTATACTTATGATTGATTACCTACTAATATTCTTCGTATTTATCACCAAAGTTAAATGTTAAGGAGAAACGAAGGGTGTTTTCTAATGGGTTTTTCACTTTCGAAGCAGAGAATAAATAAGATACATCTACTTTAACTACGTTGTATTTAAATCCGGCACCCAGAGAGAAAAATTTTCTAGCCCCTTTTTCCGGGCTTTCATTAAAGTAACCTAAACGCATTGCAAATGAATCTTGGTATACATATTCAGCACCTACAGAGTAGGTGAACTCTTGTAATTCTTCGCTAAAACCACCGGGCGCATCACCAAATGACTTGAAGATACCTGAAACCCAGTTTACTTTGTTGTATTCAGCATTGTTTTCATCTCTTAAAGCCAATTCTTCAGGTGATGTGATTAATCCATCACCATCTAGGTCGGCACTTTGTGGTGTTGGCACTAAAAGTTTGGCTAATTCGACACTTACCGATACTTTGTTGTATTCGTCAAAAATAAAATCATAACCACCACCAATTCTCATGTTGGCCGGAAGGAAGTTGGCACTATCATCATCAGAAGCACCAGCATCATAATTGATTTTCGGTCCTAGGTTTTGAAAGTTGAAACCCAATCTCAAGCGTCCGTTAAAATCGGCCAATGCAGTTTCTTCACTTTGGTAAAAACCGGCAATATCCACTGCAAAAGTACTGGCTGGTTTGGCATCGCCACCTGATTCGGTTGGGAATCTTAATTGAGAACGGATATATCTACCTGCAACCGACATGGCGAATCTTTCACTTAGTTTCAAAGAGTAGGAACCGTCTAAGGCTAATTCGTTTGGTTTTACAATTACCGGAACATCTTCTGCTTCTCTTCTGAATTCAATTTCTCCTAATCCGAAGTAACGTAAACTCACCCCAAAAGCACTTCTTTCGTTTATTCTGTTGTAGTAAGTGGCTTGGCCTAATGAAATGTCATTCACCAAATCAGTTAAGTAAGGTGTGTAACTTGCGGTAAAGCCTTGTTTGTCAAGTGAAAAAGCATATTTGGCCGGGTTCCACTGTTGTGAAAAAGCATCGGCTGAAGTGGCTACTCCTTGGTCAGCCAAACCAGCTGCACGAGCATCAGCTGCCACTAATAGAAATGGAACTCCTGTTGTGATTACACGACTATCTTGCTGGGCTTTTATAGATGGTATTGTGGTAAATAATATAAAGAGGATTACAATTTTTTTCATTTTCAATTTTAATAAAAGTTAACAAATATAGTATTTTCCTAAAGGATTACAAGTTTTTCTATTTTTTCTGCTTTTTTATTCGATAAAGTGGATTTTACGGTCAATTTATAGACGTAAACCCCTTTTCCAATTCGGTCGCCGAAATCATCTTTTCCGTCCCAAGTAATTTCTCTACAAAGAAAACCATCGGTGGTTACGGTTTGATTTTTAGACCAAACAATTTTACCGGTAATAGTCATCACTTGTACTTGTACGTCTAAAGGTTCAAAAGGTCTGTTGTGAGAAAACCAAAATTCGGTGTAGCTCACAAACGGATTTGGATAATTCAAAACATGGTCGAGTGCAATAGTTTCGTCGCCCACTACTACGAATTGAATTTCGGCTGTGATTGGGTTGTTGTATACATCCCAAGCTTTGAAAGTAAGTGTATGCAAACCGACCGCTAAATTTCGGAAAGGGAAATAAACCCTTCCTTTGGTGTAATCGTCTAACTCGGTTTCATAATAATCATTCATGATGTACGGTTTGCTTTCGTCTCCATCAAGAATGCCTACTATGTCGTGACCAATACCGCTTGCTGTATTTATTCCGTGTTCATCTTCTAAAATAGCCAGTAAAAACGGTGATTCATTCGTAATTCCACCATTGACGAATGTTTCATCATTCATGTACAGTCTTACTGTTGGGCCGGTATTATCGGCTACAGCATTGGTGTTAATACCACCGATTTTAATATCGGTATTGTAACCGCTTTTGTCTAGTAATATCTGATTTCGTTTAGAGTAGAAACTGATTTTTCCATTGTCAACCGGGATTCTAATATCTCTGGGTACAACAAATCCAAATTCAAATTGGCCATTATTTACAGACGCATTTCCTCTGAAAATGGTTTCGCCTAAAGCTGTAAAAGCCATTGTGGCTGGGGCTGGTGTAGTTCCACTAGGATTATAGGCGTTAGTGCCGTCATTCCTTAGTGTATTAACAGTAATGTTTTTGTCGAAAATATTTACCGATAATTCACCGTTGTAAGTTGGCAAAGGATTGTCGTTTTCATCTAAAACTTGTCCGGATAATTTCACATAGGCCAATGATTTTAGATCGTCAATTGGTCCCGTTATAGGCATGTCATTGACTTCAGTCAACACTATTTTAGGTTTGGCAATAGCCAACATTAAAGCCGGATCTCCAAGATAGAATACAATATTAGTGGCCGAATTTGGGCTGATGTTTTTAGCCCTACGTAAAGCTTCTGCAATAGAAGGATAATTGTTGCTTCCGTAAGCAAAAAGCTGTTGCGCCATAACATCATTAAAAGATTGAGCAGTAGTTTGTCCAATAGACCGAACTGTGGTTATCATGGCGATAGCACCGCCTTTTGGGTTCCAATAAGTGTATTCTCCGGCTGTTGGTCGGTAGGGATTGTCAAATCTGGAAAAGTCACAAGTAATCGTTATGAATAAAGGATATTTGTATCGATTGGCTAAATTTTGTCCGTCTGATTTTTCCCAAATGCGTTCTTCGGATAAGCCGTCTTCACCGCCATGTCCTAAATAATTAAAGACCAAAGCGCCTTTTTCGAAAGCAGCAAAGAGTTCTTCACGGGCTTTAGGATAGCGTTTTCCACCGGCAGAAGTTTCTTGAACATACGCGTCCAAGATTATTTTTTTAGGATTGATAAAAGGTTTTTCCAGTGTGATTCTATCTGTCAATCGGTTTTGAAAGTACTGTAATTGATTGTCTGAAGTAGCTTGGCCATTGCTGCCAATTGATGGATCGTCGGCAATGCTGACGTAGTTGTTTCTCCAATTACCATAAGATTTTATATCATGGTATTCGATGATTTTGTTTACCATTTCTTCTGCCTGTTGTGTTGAGCTGACAATCATTCGGCCTACAGCAATATCAAGTTGACCGTAATTAGGAGTAATGCTCAATTGCCCATTTAAAGGTAAAGTGCCAAAATCCATTCGGCCTTCATTGGGTGACATTAATCCAAAAAAGTCATCAGAGGTAAAAGAAGATTCTGATTCGGTAAAGCTGTTCAAGCTTTGGTAGGTTGGGACAATGTTCGTGTTATTTGGAATTCGATCTTTAAAATCATAAGAACCATCACCGAAGAGATTTAGGTATCTAACGCGATTGTCAGAAGAAGAAGCGTTTTCATAAACATATTTGACAAAGTTTCTGATGGCTGCAATATCTTGTTTTCCTGAAGAGAATTCGGGATATATGTTTTCTAAATTCACCACTTTGACTTTTAAATTGGAATAATTTCTATGGAAATTAGCCAACTTCTCCGCTTGAGAATTGAGATTTTTGGGTGTTATGATTAAGTAGTCAACATCTTGAAATTGCCCTTGCGCATTGGTAAATATGGTTCCTTTTAGATTTTGATTGTCTACTTTAGCTTTAGATTCTTTGGAAGGAATATAAAAATCCGTGTTGTCAATGGCAATATATTTTCTGATTTCTCCTAAATCGGATTTGAACGAAAATGAACTCGCATTGGCATTTTCAACTTTGGTTACATTATATATATCAGTAATGTCCCAAACCTGACTTATTCCTGCTGCATTTGAGAGTTGATATTCTCCTATCCCGGACAAAGCATTGGCTTGGTCAAACTGAAATCTAAATTGTTTTCCATAGCCTTGAAGGTTTCTTTTGGCTTTGATGTTGATGAAGTCTAAATATCCTTTAGAACTCGGAACACTACCATTATCATAAGTGATTGTGATGGTCACGTCTTCTGAAGAAATATTTACATTGTTGGTTACAATGCCTTCCAAGATTTTTACACTGCTCACAACATTAAGTGCGCCTATGTTGATGTTTCCTACCAATTGAGAGTTGGCCTCAACCTTAAAATTGGTAGCCGTAAAAGCAGAAGAACCGGCATGAACCGATATTTGCATAGGAGCAGTGGTAACTAAATTCGGAAAGTTGAAATCAAATTCTTGTATGTTATTGAAGTTGAAATCTTCTCCAAACCACAGCCTGCCCAAACGGGTGAAATTTATCTTTTCCGTTTCGTAAAATTGATAATCGTCAAAAGTGGTAATGTTGGTATTAGCCGTTCCGGTGGGTTGAGCCATTTCAGTGATTCTTTTACCTATTCCACCGGTTGTTGTGACATAAAAGTAAGCCTTTTCGGTGTAGATGTTCAGATTGGTTTTGTAATCATCATTCCAATTGTCTAATCCATCCGCATAGAAAAGAATATAATCCTGACTGTCAAAAACACCATCGCTTTCACCTATAAATTGAATGGCATTTTCTTCTAAATCTATGGGATACGCAACAGAATTTAATAGGGGTAACATTTTGCCGCCACTGCCAAAAATTTTGATTTTTCTCGGATCAACATTAGTGTCTAAGCCTAAACTTTGAAGGAAGCTCTTGCTGATTTTGTAGACGCCTGATTTTTTAATGTAAAAACGATACCAATTCCCTGAGCTTAAAACAGAGTTTTGAATGGCTTCTACATTATTGGATGAGTTTATAGTTCTGTTGGCTTGGTTTTGCTGAGCCAAATAATTGAAAGAGATTAATTTTTTAAATGAATTACCTTCCTTAATAATAGGAGAAACAGATAAATTTCCATAAAATTGATCACGGGCTGCATTAGTTCTAAAACTATATTTAAAAGAAGTAGGGATGTTTTTTGGATCTAAATCACCCAATTGGTTTTCTGCTATAGGTTCAAAAACCAGATTAGTGATTTGCATGCCGTTTTCTGGAATATCACTAGTGAGATTAAAAGTCAGTAAATAGTTGAGGGTTTTTGAGTAACTGTCAAACTGGAAATTTTCAACATTAAATTGTGGAATATTAAAGGAATAGTCACCTTGATAGAACACTTTTTTCTCAGTCCAATTCAAAGTAACGCTTCCTTGCTCTTGAGAAATACTTATGAAGGTAACAAATAGCAATAAAACGGTAATAATCTTTTTCATAGTATAGAATAAACGCAAATTTCAACAAAATAGTATTAAAAAGGAAAAAAATATTTTTTTTAGTTCAAAATACAATAAAACTATTATTTTTGCGTTGTATATAAAATGCGTCAATGAATGACGAATTTAGTATTAATTTAAAAAAGATGTTGCGATTTAATGGTTAATTCCTATATTGCGCCTCTAAATTTTTACCTACTAAAAATATGAAAGTAAACAAAATTATTGCTGTAAAATTATTACTGTCATTAGTGATAATGATTGGTTTTACTAGTTGTAGTAAAAAATCCGATTCAAAAGGTGGTTCCAAAGCTACCGGATGGAAAATCAACGATAAAAAAGGTGGTTTTCAGTATGCTTCGAAGTTTAAAAAACAAGCAACTGGTCCGGGTTTAGTAATGGTTGAAGGTGGAACATTTACCATGGGTAAAGTTCAGGATGATGTTATGCACGATTGGAACAATACTCCAAATCAGCAACACGTTATGTCATTCTACATGGATGAAACAGAAGTAACCAATATGATGTACATGGAGTACTTAAATTGGTTAAAAACAGTTTTCCCACCAGACCAAGAAAATTACAAAAACATATATGAAGGCGCTTCTCCTGATACTTTAGTATGGAGAAACCGTTTAGGATATAACGAAACAATGACCAATAACTATTTAAGACATCCGGCTTATGCTGAATATCCTGTAGTGGGTGTGAATTGGATTCAAGCGACTGAGTTTGCTATTTGGAGAACTGACCGTGTAAACGAAAAAATTCTTGAAGACCAACGTTATTTGAAGAAAGATTCAAAGGTAACAGACATGGCGGCTGATAAAGTATTCAGTACTGAAGCGTACCTTGCTTCTCCTTCAACATCGAAAGGTGGAGATACTAATCTTGTTTTACAAAAAGGACAAAAAGCTGGTAAAGCTCCTAAAGCTGCTGCTGCGGGATCTACAAATACTGCAGGAAACAGCCCAAAAAATGTTTATGCTCAAAGAAGTTCAGGTTTAATTTTACCTGAGTACAGATTACCAACTGAAGCTGAGTGGGAATATGCCGCTGCTGCTGATGTAGGTCAAAGAGAATACAATGCCTACAAAGGTCAAAAGAAATATCCTTGGTCTGGAACTTATACTCGTTCGGGTAAAAGACAAGTAAGAGGAGATCAATTGGCTAACTTCAAACAAGGAAAAGGAGATTACGGTGGAATCGCAGGATGGTCTGATGATGGAGCCGATATCACGAACAAAGTTAAATCATATCCTCCAAATGATTTTGGATTATATGATATGGCAGGAAACGTTGCCGAATGGGTTGCCGACGTTTACAGACCTATCGTTGATGATGAAGCGAATGACTTCAACTACTACAGAGGTAACGTTTATATGAAAAACAAAATTGGAGAAGATGGTAAAGTTGAATTAGTTACTGCTGAAACTCAAGTTTTTGATACCTTATCAAACGGAAAAATTGTAGCGAGAAATATGCCGGGTCAAATTTCACAAGTGCCTGTTGATGATAAAGAAACTTATTTGAGACAAAACTTTGACAAATCTGACAACAGAAATTATCGTGATGGAGATAAACAATCAACAAGATATTTCAAATTTGGTAACTCAGAAGAAGGCGATGAAAAAGGAAAATTGAGAGACGACCAAAGAATGTATGATTCTCCTCAACACAATGTTTCTACCGACAGTTTGGGTAACATGATCAAAAAATATGACAAGTCAAATAAGAGAACGACTTTAGTTAATGATGATGTTAGAGTTTACAAAGGTGGTTCTTGGAGAGATAGAGCCTATTGGTTAGATCCGGCTCAAAGAAGATACTTCCCACAAGATATCGCAACAGACTACATCGGTTTTAGATGTGCCATGTCTAGAGTTGGTCCAAAAGCAGACAAAAAGAAAAGACCTAGAAACTAATTTTAGTTTTATGAATAAAACCAAAAAAGCCCTATTTTTAAGGGCTTTTTTATTTTAATTCCATACCAATGACCATTCAGCAAATTCATGACTTGTTTTTAAAGTGTTCCCAAGTTTCTATTGACACTCGAAAAATTGAACCCAACTCTTTTTTTGTGGCCATTAAAGGAGAACGATTTGATGCCAATACTTTTGCCAATGAGGCCTTAGCTAAAGGCGCGGCTTATGTGATGATTGATAATAGTAATTATTATATTGATGGCAGAACGATATTGGTAGAAGACAGTTTGAAATCATTACAAGAATTAGCGCAATACCACAGAAACTATTTAAAGCTTCCTATAATTGCTTTAACCGGAAGTAATGGTAAAACCACAACCAAGGAACTCATCAATGTTGTTTTGTCTAAAAAATTCAAGACTGTGGCTACAGTTGGTAATTTAAATAATCATATTGGAGTGCCATTAACCTTATTGTCTTTTACAAAGGAAACTGAAATCGGGATTGTTGAAATGGGTGCCAATCACCAAAAAGAGATCGAATTTTTATGTGAATTAGCACAACCTGATTATGGATTTATCACCAATTTCGGGAAAGCTCATTTAGAAGGTTTCGGTGGAGTAGAAGGCGTGATTAAGGGCAAAAGCGAAATGTATGCTTATTTAAAATCCAAGGCTAAATCTGTTTTTGTCAATTTAGATGATGAAATTCAAGACAGTAAGACAATCGATATTAAGCGATATACTTTTAGCCAAAAAGATAAAGCAGCCGATGTTTCTATTGAAAGTATTGTGGCTAATCCTTTTGTGAAAATAAAATCACTTGGCGTTGATGTTAATTCCCATTTGATTGGTTTGTACAATGCCAATAATATTAGTGCGGCGATAGCTATCGGACATTATTTTGGAGTAAATCCGACAGAAATTAAAGAAGCAATTGAAAGTTATATTCCCGAAAATAATCGTTCTCAATTGTTAACCAAAGGAACTAACGAAATCATACTCGATGCTTATAATGCTAATCCGAGTAGTATGAAAGTAGCTTTGGAAAATTTTATCCAATTGGATAAGTCTAATAAAACTATTGTGATTGGTGATATGTATGAGTTGGGTAACGAAAGCCTTTCGGAACATAAATATATTGTTGAGTTTTTAGATAAAGTCGTTTCATTTGATTGTCATTTTGTGGGTAAAGATTTTTATGCCAATGCAATAGGGAATAAGTATTTGAATTTTTATCCGACATTTGAAGATTTTGCTAAATATTTAGCGGCAATAAAGTTGGAACACCAAATAATTCTAATAAAAGGTTCCCGTGGAATGGCATTAGAACGTACGTTGGAATATTTATAACAAGCTACTCTTTTGGAAACTACAAATCTTATTTTAAGCACATTACTGTTTATTCTACAATAATTTTCGAAAATAATATAACTTTGGTGATAGCGATAATTCTAATTTTACATAAATTAATTGCAACGTTATGAAAACTGTCCTAACAACTATTGCGTTATCATTTTTCCTCGCCACCTGCAATAAAAAGCAGGATCAAGTACAAACCCTTGAAGGTGTTCCTGTTGAAACAGAAGCGCCAAATGCCAAATACAAACCTGCATTTACCGGACAAACACGTATAGTTGGCGTAAAGACCAAAATGCCAATCGAAATCAAAGTTTTAGATAATACGCTAAAAAGGCCTTGGGGAATAGCGCCACTGCCGGATGGACGTTTGCTAATCACTGAAAAGGGCGGAACACTTCGCCTAGCAGAGGCGTCGGGTAATGTTAGTGAGGAAATCACTGGGATTCCGGAAGTAAATGATAGTGGGCAAGGCGGGCTTTTAGACATAACTATTGATCCTGACTTTACTCAAAACCGAATGGTTTATTGGACATTTTCAGAAAAATCGCCACAAGGTAACCTTACAGCGGTAGCTAAAGGTCGTTTGTCAAATAACGAACGTATTATCGAGAACGCAAAAGTTATTTATCGAGCTACTCCTGCCTATAAAGGCGTTTTACATTATGGTTCAAGAATACTTTTTGACAAAACAGGGAATCTGGTTTTTAGTACCGGGGAACGCTCTGATCGGGAAACTCGACCTGAAGCCCAATCCCTTAATTCGGCTCTTGGTAAAATAATCCGAATAACGGTAAATGGTGAGCCAGCAAAAGGTAATCCATTTACAAATAATCCTAACGCTAGACCCGAATTGTATTCTTACGGCCACCGAAATGTACAGGGTTTGGCTTTCCATCCGGTTACGGGTGATTTATGGGAAAACGAATTTGGTCCTCGCGGAGGTGATGAGTTGAATCGAATCGTTGCAGGGAAAAATTATGGTTGGCCCATTATTACTTATGGAATAGAATATGATGGAAATACTATTGGAGAAGTTAAAACCCAAATGGAAGGAATGGAGCAGCCGGTATATTATTGGGATCCGGTTGTCTCTCCGAGCGGTATGACATTTTACAGTGGAAAAATAATCCCTGAATGGGAAAATAATCTATTTATTGGAGGACTGAGTAGCCAGCATGTTGTACGATTAGTTATTCAAAACAATAAAGTAATCGGAGAAGAGAGACTGCTTACCGAAGAAGGTGAGCGTTTTAGAGATGTTGCACAAGGAAAGGACGGTGCATTATATGCTATTACCGATAGCGGAAAACTCTATCGAATTACAAAAAAGTAAAATCCTTATACTCTGTGAGTATTCCACAACTCCATTTCCGTCTGATAGAAAGGTAAACCTTCAAGACCATATTCAAAGATAGGTAATCCATTAAAAAATATTTTTTACATTTTTATCTTACATTTTAAGGATTTTGTAAGTATTTATCGATAATGAAATTAAAACATCGAATATTGTTGATTAAAGTTTCTACAGGAATGATTTCAGATTGAACTTTAAAATATCTATAATATGAAACTCCCCAAGAAATTGGGGAGTTTTTGTCTGTTTAGAAGTCCAATGATTAGTTGTATAGCGACAACGTTTTTGTATAAAGTCCTTTTGAATTTCGTTAAATTAGAAAGTGTTGTCTTTTTTTATGTAGTATCGACATAATACTTTTACTTCTCTAAATTAACCAATTCAAATAATTATGTTTAAAAATTACTTTTTGAAAAGTTCATCAGGTTCTTTGTCGTCTTTGACCGGAAAAGCCTTTGGACAGAAACCAAGTTCAATTGGTTTTGCTTTAGTTGTTTTGATGCTACTCTTCGCATTAACAACCATGAAAGCTCAAACACAACTTATTCCGGTTTCGGATGGAGCATTTGACTCAGGCAGTACGTTCGCTGCTAACGGTTGGACTGTTGCCAATGATGGTGTAGGTCCGGTTAAATGGGTAGTGGGAACTGCTGTTAATTCCGGAGCCATTGCCGGGAATTCAGCTTACATTTCGCTTGACAATGGAGAAACCAATTCTTATGTTGGTATTTCCGGTGCCAGAACAGTGTTCTTTTATAGAGATATTACTGTTCCTGTAGGACAAACTAATATTGCTTTGAGTTTCAACTGGAAGTCGGTTGGAACTAGCGGTGCTTCTTGGCAAGTTTTTGCTGCGCCAACCAGTTATACGCCTGTTGGTACAGATTTACAAACGACTGTTCCGGCAACTCTTGCAGGAGCAACTTCTATAACTTATGGGAGTATTAATGCTGTTACACAAACGGCTTTTGGATTTATTCCACCAAATTTTGCAGGGACTACTGTCAGATTAATTTTTATGTGGACAAATGGTAATGGTGGAGGAACAAACCCACCTGCTGCTATTGATAATATTTCCGTGGTATCTAGAGCTGGTGGAAATGAGATTGCTTCGGTTGCTAGCGGAAATTTTACAAATCCATCTACTTGGGATTTAGGTTACGTGCCTTCTCCTGCTGATGATGTAGTAATAAATGCTGGTCACACTGTAACTATTGACAATAGAAACCTAGGTGCTAATAATTTATATATAGCCGGATCTAATGCAGTAATTGATTTTGGCGTTTTAAGTGATGAGTTTACAGTAAATAACGATTTATTAATTAGTGGCTCAGGAGCTAGATTTAATGTGTACCAAGGAACAAATGGAAAATCATTAAAAGTAGGTCATAATATTGATTTAGCTTCTAGCGGTCGATTAGATGTATCAGTTGGAAATACAGGTGTTGGTATAGGATCTCTAACTTTATTTGGTTCTACACTTCAAACAATTACTTCTGATGGAACTGGTGTTTTAGGGGGTACGGTAGTTTCGACTACAACAACTAATACCGCAGGTATAATTAATCAATTAACGATTAGTAATACAAGTACTGCCATTCCTAATGTTGATTGGCAACTTAATAATGTTAGAATTAAAAATATTCTTAGATTGAATAATGCCAGAGTAGCTCTTGGTTCTAATAAATTATACATCGGAAACTTTGCTTCAATGTCTTCGGGTAATTTTACTTGCACTTTAGGTAATGGTTTTATCGGGGGTGAAATTTCAAGATGGTATACAACATCGGCTATGGGTACTGTTATTGATCCGGGAACCGATTATAATCCAAACAGTACAGTGCTTTTCCCGTTCTTAAGTGTAACAGGACAAAACAGATGGGCATTCTTAGTTAACACTGGTGCTACAACTGCAGGTGAATTAGCAATGAGTTATGCTGATGCAACAACAATGACTACTGGTCTTTCAATTGCTGATGGTTCTTATACTATTACAGACAGATACAATGGAAACTGGACAATTTCTAAAACTGGAAGTACTTATGTGAGTACAGGTACTTATACTTTAGGTTTGTATGCTGTTGGTGCTTACAGTGCTTTAGATGGTAGCTCTAGAGTGATGAATTCAGGTTCAGTAACTGCCGGAACACACGTTAATGGAACGAATTCCCCTTTTGTTGTGAGAAAAAGTATAGCCGATGCTGACTTAACCACTTCAGCATTTTACGTAGGTGTTGGCGTTTCTTCATTACAAGGTGCGGTTACAAAAATTTCAAATGCTTCAGGCGATTGGAATGATGCTGCAACTTGGTCGCCAAGTGGTGCTCCTTCCTGTAGTGACATCGTTACGATTGCTTCTGGGCATATGGTAACGGTTAATTCTACCGGAAATAATGCAGCGGGTGTCACGATTAACGAAGGTGGAACTTTAGTTAATGCTTCAGGAGATTTAACGGTAGGTTGTTCAAACAACAATGCTGTTTTTGCTAATAATGGTACCAATACCGTTTCGGGTGGTACACTTACTGTTAATGGAAATGTAATCCACAGATCAACCAGTACTTTCAACCATACTGGTGGTAACATTATTGTTGACGGTAATGCTGGTGGTGTGGCTGCGAATAGTGTTGGGCAAGGAGTTTCATTGTTCAAAATAGAAACTTCGGCAATTAATTTAACAGGAGGAACTATCACTATCGTCGATCCATTGGTAAATAATGCTGTTCAAACTACAGCGACTTCGGTTACTTCTTATCCGATTAATACTTATGGTGCTTCAGGTACATTTTCCAAAGGAACCAACGCAGCAGCTACTACAGGTGCGACCACGATTCTTATGGCAGGTTTCAATAGTAATAAAGGTATTTATGGCGTTGGGCAAATTGTAACCGGAACCGGAATTGCGCCGGGAACAACCATTGTTTCTGTAACTGCCGGACAACTTTCAAATTCTCCTATTACTTTGGTTTTATCACAAGCAATCACAGCAGATATTGCAGCAGGGGCAATTTTGAATTTTGCTTCAATGAATGATGGTAGTTATGTGATTAATATAGATACCTCGAGTCCAAATGCAAGTAGTTTAGCAGTAGGTCAGCTAATTTCAGGAAATGGAGTTCAAGCGGGAACGACTGTGGTTAGCGTAGGTTTTGATTTGAATGGTATTGGTGGGGTTACTTTATCTCAACCTCTGTTAGGATTGACAACTTCTCCTATTGCAAGTCAGGAAGCTATTAACTTCTCAGGTGTTTCACCTAACAGTTCGGTTATTATTTTACCGGTAGCTAATCCATTGTTACAAGTAGGACAGATTGTTGGCGGTACAGGTATCCAACCGGGTACTACCATTACAGCAATTAATGGTGTAAGAATCGATTTGTCTTTGCCAGCAACTGGAACCATCGTTGCTCCGGCAACCATAACAATATATGATAGTAATGCTAGTAGCTTTGCTTTTGTTTACAGTTCAGCAGTCCATAAAGCCACTGGACTTAATCATACAATCCAATTAGGTGATGGTGTATCTACTGATCAAGCACCGGTTACAACCAATGGTTTTTATACTAATTTTGCTGCGGGCGGTGGTGTTTTATCTGTAGGGAATTTGACCATCAATTCTCTTGATGCAGTTAACAGGTTTGGCAAAAGTTTAGGGACGTTAAATGTTCAAAATAAATTTACTATTGTATCCGGAAGTGCTTTTGTAAGACCTGTTGGTGTTAGCTCTCCAATTTATTTTGGTGGCGATGTTGAAAACAATGGTGTTGCGAACTTCCAATTAAATACTTCGGTTAACTTAGCAAATTTTTTGAATGGTACAGCTGTGGCCGTAACAACGCCACAAACTATTTCAGGAATCGGAATTTTTTATAATGATTTAAATAATAGTTTAGCTTATGCCAATTTTACTTCTTTAGTAGTAAACAATACAAGCATTCCCGGAGTAACTATAGCTATGCCGAATTTTAGAGTGGCTTCATTAACAATGAATGCAGGAGTTATTAATACTTCAGATGCAACGCCTTTACACGTGGGTAGAGCAGATTTATCACAAACAGGCTCTATAATAGGTACTTTTAGTAACACTTGTTATATCAATGGTCCGGTGGTAAGAGGAATTGCAACAAGTGGAAATTCAACATTTTTCTCACTTTATCCTGTTGGTAAAGACGGAGTTTATTCACCTATATCTTTAGCAGTTGGCGGTGGTGCTGATTTTAAAGTAGAGGCTTTTAATGCCAATTTAGGTACAGCTTCTGCCAATATTTCAAACTTAAGTGCAGCAAGATGGACAGTGGAAAGAGTAGGCGTATTAGGGACTTTGGCTGATTTTAATGTAAGATTAGGAAACAGTGCTATTGCATCGAATAATATTATTGTTCAAGCTCCAACAGACGAAGGAATCTATGACAATGTATTTGGTGATATTACAACATTTGCATCTGGCACACCAAATAATATAACTACCGTTATGGCAACTCCAGGCGCAAGTTTTACAGGTAACTTTGCTTATGCCACTATGCCAAACTGTACAACAGTAAACCCTGGAAATACTATTGCTGATTTAACAATAATTCAAGCGGTAACATTACAAAATTCGAGCAGTACTGGTATAACTGCTGGTTCAGCGAATGTAACTTTACAAACTGCTAATACTGCTATTACAGTAGGTTTAACCGTGACAGGGAGTGGTATTCCTGCCGGGACTACTGTGGTAGCAATTAGCGGTACGGCATTAACATTGTCTCAACCGGCAACAATATCTTCTGTTTCTCAAACCGCTTTGACATTTTCAAATGTTCAAACACCAACCACTTTATGTGGTACACAAACGGTGGCTTTGAGTTTGCAGAATGTGGTTTCAGGAGCTGGCGTTACTTATCAGTGGCAAGCTTCAACTGATGGAGGTAGTAATTACACAGATATTTCTGGCGCAACAGCTTCTTCTTATTTAGCAACTCCAACAGCGGATACTTATTATCGTTGTACAGTAACTTGTCCTTTTGGTCCTGTTGTGGTTAATTCTACACCGGTAGAAGTAACCTTTACTAATGCGATTACTTCAACTACTCCAGTTACAATTTGTGGTGCAGGTGTTGCCAACTTAGAAGCTAGCACTGCTTCAGGGACTATTAATTGGTACGCCAATGCAACAGGAGGTACTGCTTTAGCAACGGGCGAAACTTATTCGCCGAATGTTGCTGCTACGACTACTTATTATGTGGCTGCAGAATCAAGTTCAACTTATACAGCAGGTAAAGCGTTTGCCGGAACAACAACGCAAACGTCACCATTTAGTGGACTTGTCTTTAATGCTTCTACTAACGTACGTTTAAATTCGGTGAAAGTTTATCCTAAACAAACGGCTGGAGCTGCTGATGCAGGAGCGCCAATTACCATAAAATTATTTAAGGATGGTGTTCAAGTACCTGGTACTTCAGCTGTGACTTTTATTCCAGCAACTAATACTGGAACTATTTCTACTTCTGTATCAAATACAGTTGTGCTTGATTATGATATTCCAGCCGGAACAGGTTATAGATTATTAGCTACAAATGGATTAAGCTCTACCAATGTAATAGGAAAGTTGAGCAGTTTCCCTGCAGCGACACCAACTGCTACAGGTGCAATTGCAATTACAGGTTCACTAAATACATTTGATGGTACTCCGGATGCTAGTTACAACAACTTCTTTGATTGGGATGTTACTGAAGTTTGTGCTTCTCCTAGAGTTCCTGTCACAGCAACCGTTAATCCAACATCAACCAACACAACGACTATTTCCGCTTGTGATACTTACACTTGGTCAGTAAATGGAACCACTTATACAACTGGTGGAACTTATACTTCAACCGTTGGATGTACTATTGAAGAATTAGTGTTGACTATTACACCAAGTACAACCAACACAACTACTATTTCAGCTTGTGATACTTACACTTGGTCAGTTAATGGTTCAACATATACAACTGGTGGAACTTATACTTCAACCGTTGGATGTACTATTGAAGAATTAGTGTTGACTATTACACCAAGTACAACCAACACAACGACTGTTTCCGCTTGTGATACTTATACTTGGTCAGTAAATGGTTCGACATATACAACAGGTGGAACTTATACTTCAACTGTTGGATGTCATACCGAAACATTAGTATTGACTATTACACCAAGTACAACCAACACAACTACTATTTCAGCTTGTGATACTTACACTTGGTCAGTTAATGGTTCAACATATACAACGGGTGGAACTTATACTTCAACCGTTGGATGTCATACCGAAACATTAGTATTGACTATTACACCGAGTACGACCAATACAACGACTATTTCCGCTTGTGATACTTACACTTGGTCAGTAAATGGTTCGACTTATACAACCGGTGGAACTTATACTTCAACGGTTGGATGTAATACTGAGACATTAGTATTGACTATCAATTCAGCAGCCACTCCAACGGGAAGTTCAGCTCAAACAATTTCGGTTTCAGATTTGAATGATGCAACTTTAGAAGATCTAGTGGTAAGTCCAATAAATGTGATTTGGTATGGTTCTTTAACAGATGCTCAAACCCAAACTAATGCACTTGCAAATACTACAGTATTGACTAATGGCGCAATTTATTATGCAGTAAATTTATCTTCAGGATGTCCAAGCACCCCATTGGCAGTAACGGTAACAGTTGCATTGGGAACAAATGGTTTTGATGATGCAAGCTTTAGTTTCTATCCTAATCCAACTTCGGGTATTGTTAATATTAGTTACGCAAGTCAGATTACTAACATTACGGTAATTAACATGATGGGACAAGTAATACAAGAGAGAAATACCAACGAAAATCAGGTTCAAATTGATTTATCTTCATTGCCGGCTTCAACTTATTTTGTAAGGGTTGAATCAGATGGTAATTCAAAAATGATTAAAGTGATTAAACAGAATTAAGATTAAATTCGATTAATAAGTAGATTAAGTTTTTTTTATATTTTTTTTTGAAATTAAACCCTTCTCATTTTATTGAGGAGGGTTTTTTTATTGTTTTTATTTTAGGTTTTCTTTTTTTGGGAACTTATTTTAACAATTCAAAAAATTATTTTTGTCTTTATTATTCTATATATTTGCTGTATTCGGGGGTCGACACTTTGACATTAATTTAAAAACACATGAAATATCTTATCCATACCAATAGATATTTTTATTTCTTTTTGCTATTTGGATTCCTCCATTCACATAGCAATGCGCAATCTTTTTTAAACAAACATTACTTGTCCGATGATATAGAGAATTTAATCAACTCAAATCCGGATCAAGCATTAAAAATTGCCCAGTACTTACTTAGTAAAACCAATACCAGCAATAAAGAAAAGGCCAAAGTTAATTTTTTGATTTCTAAAGCTTATTTAGTCAAAGGCGATTTTAGTAGTGCTCTAAATTTTCTGTATGAAGAGAAAAACTATGAGGACTACTTGACAGAAGAAGAGAAAATAGACATTGAAATTGGAAAAATTGTTCTTTTAAGAGAGCTTACACTTTACAAGCAATCCAAAAAATCTCTCGAAAATCTTGAAAACAAATTTAAAAATACACACGATAGTAAGTTAAAATTGTATTTAGAAGGTTCTATTGCCATTGAAAAAGCCCAATTTTTATTGAATGAAGGCAAAGCCGAAAAAGGTATAAGTTTGCTTAGAAAGCATGAGTCTTCTTTAAATAAAACATTTAAAAACAATAAAGATTTAGAGCTGAATTATATAATCACTCTCGGACAATTGTATTTTAAAGAAAGTGATTTGGTTCAGGCAAAAAAACATTTCGAATCGGCTATTGCATTAGTTAATAATCAGAATGGAGAGAATGTCTATTCAAAAATTGAAGCACTTCAGGGTTTGGCCGGAGTATATTTGGCTACAAAAGACCATCAAAAAGTTATAAATCTTAGTAACGAGGCTATGGTTTATGCTAAAGGACTTGGTAATCTTTTTTTGCAAGTTGAGATTATTCAGCAACAGAATTTGAGTTATTTGGCTTTGAATGACATGGCCAATTATAAGTTGACCAATACGCGGTTTTTTGAAGTCCAGCCAGAAACTGAAGCCCAAGAACAAGAAGCCATCAACACTGCTTACAATCTTATTTCGGATGAGTATTCAAAGGACTATGAAGATGACAAATCCGGTTATCTCAATACAATATACATAGTTTCGGGTATTTTCTTGGTTATTATACTCGTTTGTATCTTTTTTTGGCAAAAGACATTGCAACGCAAAAAAGGGTTGGATGTAATTATCAATTATATTGAAATAACCAGAAGCAATCTCATTGGCAGTTTCAGCATAACGGATAAAAAGCAAGAACCAAGAAAAAATGTGATTTTAAAAGAAACCGAAGAGCAGATTTTAAACAAATTAAAACGATTTGAAAGTTCTAAACGTTTTATCAATAAAGACATTTCACTTGCGGTTTTGGCGGGTCAATTGGACTCAAATACAAAATACCTCTCGGAGATTATCAATACCCATTATAACGTCAATTTTAACACCTATATCAACAAATTAAGAATCAATTATATCATTGAAAAGTTGAAGACTGATCCCAATTTCATCAATTATAAAATTAGTTATTTGGCTGAGAATTGCGGATTTTCTTCACATAGTAGTTTTGCTACAGTATTTAAATCCATAACCGGTATTTCTCCGGTGAAGTTTATAGAGTTATTAAATCAAGAAAAAGAGAACAATCTGTTAGAAGAATGATGGTTTACACGAAGACTATAGTATTGTTTATTGGATTTGTTGTTGGCTTGCTGACCACAACCACTTCGTATGCTCAAAACTATAAAAAACTCGATAGCATTCTTAAAGCCGGTTCCAACGAAATTTATGTCAATCCTGATAAAGTAATCAAAGAAGGACATCAAATTGTCAATCAGTCAGACAATGTCGATTATAAAATCAAAGGATATAAGTTGATTTCTGATGCCTATTCTGCTAAAAGAGATTATGAAAAATCTCTAGATTATCTGATTAGAGCTTCAGATTTATTAGACCAGTCAAATGATAAATTGCTCAAAATAAATATCATAAATAAAACGGGAATTCAGTACCATCAATTAAAAGTTTACGACAAAGCAATTCAATATTTGGACCAAGCGGAGCAACTGATCTCAGAGTATCCGTATAAGGATTCTATTCATGCTGAATTGGGAAAAAATTACATCGTAAGAGGTTTTATCTATAAAGAAAAGTTGAGTTGTGCCATTGCCATTGCATTTATGGATAGAGGTATAGCCGAGTTAAAGAAGTCAAAGGACAAATTAGGCGTTGCTTCCAAAGTTAGTATAGCGATATACAACAAAGGAAATTGCTACCTCTTGATGCATAATAACAAATTGGCACTCGAAAGTTTTAAAGAATCAGCAAAATTGGCCAAAGAGGTAAATGCGAAGAGTTTAGAGGCGTTTGCACTCAAAGGTTCGGCTAAAGTTTACACTTTGGAAGGCAACCACCTCGAAGCCATAAAAGCCTTAAATCTTGCCTTAGATCTTTCTTCAGAAGTGAATGACTTAATTTTAAATCAAGAAATCTATAAAGGTTTGTCCGAAAATTATTTGGCTATAAACCAATGGGATCAATTTAAGATTAATCAAAGCAAATTTATCGATGTTCAAAAACTTATTAAAGACCGTGAAAGAAGTTCAGTAGGCGAATCTTTAGGGGTAAAAGAACTCGAGTTAAAAGCAAAAAGAACAGAATTGTCTAATAAATTCTATTATTTATTGTTGTTTTTATTCATTCTTTTGGTCTTGATTGTTTTATTTTTCTACGTAATTATCAAACGAAAAGGAAAAGAAATTGAAGCCATAAAGAACCAAATCTACGTGTTGCAAAACAAAAAAGCGAAAGACGCTTAACACTCCATTTTTGCCTCCGAATTCCCCCGAATTTCTCCTATTGTACTTTGTAAATTCAGTAAATTACAAAGCAAAACCATTTTTCCCCTCTTGCTATTTTCGTATCTTAGTGTAAGGAATTTGAAATCACTGTGAATCACATGCTGTTTCTTTTGTGTGTCAAGGGTTTAAAGGCTTTGTGTTGTCGTGATTTCATCCTTGAAGAATGACGTTTATTGATAAAAAATGAAGCAGTTTTGCTTTAAAAATGTAAATATTTTAGCATTTCTAATAGCCAATTTAGATTGTTATACTTCATTTTTTTTTAGCGAGCATTTTTCAGAGAGAAAAGGCAAAATTTTGACAAAAAAAGCCAAAAAGAGTAACAAGATTTCGAATTAATTTTAAGAAGAACATCTTTCAAAAAATTAATTTTTAAAATGAATTAACATCACCAATTTAATAACTAACAAAATGCAGAAAAATTATCCCTTTTTTGAAACTACATTGCCAAAACCAGTAAACGGTATTTTTCAAAAAAATAATGTTAATGTAGATTATTTAATTAACCAAGTATTTCTTCAGCGATTTTTAGTTCTATTTTTATTGATAGTAACCAATCTTGGTTATAGTCAATTGACAACAGAACATTTCGAAAGCGGTATCCCAGGAACTTGGGCGGTTACTAGTAATTTAGTTTCACCTCCTGCAAACAACTGGGTTCATACACCGACCGGAGGATATCTGTCAAGTGGTGGTGCAACGGTAAATCCAGCACTTAATAATACAGTAGGTACTACAGCGGAGTATTTTATGATAACGCCTCAGTTTTTGACACCTACCAATGGTCAAATTCGTTTTTATACCAAGCAAGGTAGTTTTACGAACAGAGGAGCTACTTATCAACTTAGGATTTCAACTGCGAATCAGCCTGATATAACTAGTTTCAATGTGGTTTTACAAACTTGGACAGAAGCGAGTTTAAATGTAGCGCCAACAACTTATGAAGAAAAAATAGTCAATATACCAACCATACCTTCTGGTATTCCGGTTTATTTGGCATTTGTTGCTGTAACCAATCAAACCGGTGTTGCTGCTACTAGTGGTGATAGTTGGTTTGTAGATGGTGTTAGGGTAATATCAAGTTGTGATCCGGTAACGGCACCAATGATTGTTCCTTCAGAATCAGGAGCCGCAATATCATGGACACATCCCACGGCAACACAATTCGGAATAGATGTTGTTCCAACTGGAGCAGGTCATAGCGCATTAGGTACACCAACCGGAAATAGTTATAATGCAATTGACTTAGAACCTTCAACAACTTATGATGTTTATATTATCACCAATTGTGATGCAAGTACCAACAGTACATGGGCAGGTCCTTTTACTTTTACAACGACAACTGTTGGATTATCGTGTAATACAGCGATAAACGTCCCTTCAGATGTAACAACAACGCCTTATGTTTTAAGTGCCAATTTGGATGAATTTTACGATGCCAATACGTATGTTGAGTTAAATAGCCAAGGATTCAGTTGTCAACCGATTGGACAAACAGGAAATCTACTGTCAGGAAACCATGTTTATCTTTCTTATACACCAACTACTTCAGGATTAATTAATATTACACAAGTGGCAAATACTGCTTCAGGTGGTGGTGGTAATAATTGTTATAATACGCTTTCAAGTGTTTTTATTTTCGATGGTTGCGTAGGTGTTGGTACATCAGCAGGTTGTTTGGCAGCAATTGCCACTACTTCTAATGGTGTGCCGGTACAGATTCCAAATTTTTATGCCCAAGCGGGACAGAACTATGTTATTGTAATCTCATCACCATACCAACATACTAATCCGGGAGCAGGACTTTGTTTTACTTTTACTATTAGTGGTTCAACTTGTCCGGCACCTTCTCAACCATCATTGTCTATTGATAATCTACAGCAAACTACAGCAACAGCTTCATGGGACAATGTTCAAAATTTAGTGAGTGCTTGGGAATATATTGCCTTACCGGCAACTTTACCGGCACCTACTGCCGGTCAAACAGGGACAATTTCTACCAATACCAACATAAACAATCCATTGTCAAATCTTACTCCTGGATTGGCTTACAATTTATATGTGCGTTCGGTTTGTAACGGAACTCCGGGAGACTGGTCAGCACCAAGAGCTTTCACTACACAATGTAACGTTTTATCATTACCATATTATACAGGATTCACCAATGCTAATACTACAAACGGAATTCCTGAACCATGTTGGACATCTTTAAATTTAAACAATGATTTAAATGTATTTCATTATGGTCCAAATGCCTTTAGTGAGCCGGTTGCAAAATTACGTACTTCAACTGAAGGCGAAAACAATGATATGTTGGTGACACCAATATTTCATTTTGACGGCGTTACTCAAAAAAGACTGCGATTCAAGTACAATATTTATGGTAACTGGGGTCTTATTGTAGACAATCCTACTGGTGGACCAGGTTCATTTGAGGTGAAACTTTCTACAACAGGAGTAGGTGCATCAAATTTTACCACAACTATAATTCCTTTAGCTTCTTACACTACTGCGTATAACTTTGTTGAAATAATAGTGCCTTTACCAAATATTACAGGAGATGTGAATATTGCTTGGTTAGTACCACCTGGTGCTTTACAAACCGGAAGCTGGTTGTATATTGATGATGTTTATATCGAAGATTTACCAGCTTGTTCTGAACCTGCGTATCCAGTTGTAACTCCGGGAACATTGGATACAGATTCAGTTGAGATTTCTTGGACTAATGGTTATCAAAACACCCAATGGCAATTAGTAGCACAGCCTTTAGGAACGGGTACACCAACAACACCATTTGTCCCTGGAGCTGTTGTGAATATCGTGAGCACTAATCCGTTTACTATAACAGGGTTGAATCCGTCTACGCAATACGAGTTCTATATGAGAGCTTATTGTTCTGCGTCTGAACAAAGTATCTGGGTTGGACCTATTCAATTTAATACTTTGTGTATCGAACAGCCTACACCTTATTATGAAAGTTTTAATGACCCTGATCCTAACACTAAGAAATTTTGTTGGTCTACTAACAACGCTAATAATGACAATGCAGAGTGGATAATCAACGAAACAGACGCAAACATACGACCACAACCTATTTCTTTTTTTGATCCTTTTCAATCCTATGATGATTGGTTAATAAGCGTACCGGTGAATGCCGTTGGCCCTAAAAGACTACGTTTTAAATACAGAGTAACTGCTCCAATAGGTCCTATCGCATTATTCCCAAGAGGAAACTTTGAAGTGTTGATGTCCTCAACACCTGATTTTGCTACTTATACTACTTTGATTCCGTTACATGATTTCACTAACGAGAGTTTTATGGAAGATTCGGTTTTATTTACAGGAGCAGGAACAACCTATATTGCCTTCCGTCTTCCACCGAATATGCCTAATCCGACACAAACAGGTCTAGTAACAATCGACGATTTTGTAATTGAAGATGCGCCGGCTTGTCCTAATCCGAATTCAGCAAGTTTAACAGCAACTAATATAACACCAACATCTGCGGATTTATCCTGGACACCAGGAGCTACTGAAACACAATGGGAAGTGGTTATTCAGGCACCAATGTCAGGAGTTCCAACTGGTTCAGGAGTTACCGTAAATGCAATACCAACATACCAAGCAACGCTAACAGAAAATACAGCTTACGAATACTATGTTAGAGCAGTTTGTAATGATACAGAAAGCAGCGAATGGGTTGGGCCATTCCCTTTCAGAACCACTTGTAATGCCTTACCAACACCGTTTATCGAAACTTTTGATAGTAATTCACCAACAGAAACTTGTTGGACGATTTATAATAACAATGCAGACGCTAACGCTTGGAATCTTAATCAAACTGCCCAACCGATGTTTGGTAACCAAATGGCCGCTTTGTTTACCGGTATGAATGGTGCCAATAATGATTGGTTAATTACACCAACCCTTACAGCACATGCCGGACAAAGACTCCGTTTTTACTATAGAACATACAGTAACGGAGATTTTGAAGAGGATTTAAAAGTGATACTTTCCACAAATGGCGTAGCTACCAATCAGTTTTCAACGATTTTATATGAAAATAATATTGTCCGTCCTACAGATGGGACAGGAATAGTTCAGGGTTCTAATACAATAACTTTAACTTCTGTTGAAGGGGTTAGAATAGGAGACAGGGCTGATTTGGCTTGGCAAATTCCATTCGGCGCAACAGTTACTGCCATCAATGGATTAACTGTAACGATATCACAAGGAGCATATTCAACTTTGGCAGGTCCTTTAGACATTACATTTGTTCATGAGGTTATAAGTAGTACTACTGTGAGAGAAAAAGTGATTAACTTGACAGATATTACGTCAGATACCAATATTAATATTGGTTTTCATACTCCATTTTTCCCACCAAATCCATGGAATTACAGAGGGCAGTATACTTTTATTGACAACGTAATTGTAGAAGACATTCCGGCTTGTCCATCTGTAATCAACGTTTCAACATCAAATATTCTTGATGTTTCGGCAGAGGTTAATTGGGAAACTACCGGTGCAGAAACCTCGTGGCAAATTTCAGTTCAGCCTTATGGTACACCACCACCAACAGGAGATACATTACCGGCTTATCTTTATACCGCTAATGCTCATCCCTACACGGTTACAGGATTGACCCCGTCAACTTTGTACCAATATTATGTGAGAGCAGTATGTAGCGATTCTTCACAAAGCGAATGGGTTGGTCCATTTGAAATTTTGACAAAATGTGATTATACTAATGTATGTCAATATACTATTTCAGTTACTAATGGAAATACAGGGACAGTTACGGATAATGTTAGTGTAATTCAAAATGGTGTTGAGGTGCAAGCAATTGAATTTCCTGGTTTTGGTCAGCCTGCTGTTTTAGATTACCCTGTGTTCTTATGTACAGGTGTTGAGTACTCTTTATATTGGAATGGATTTGGAAGTGGCGTTCAATATTCAGAAGCGCAAATTTTCATCAGAGACGAAGCCAATAATATTGTTTGGACCAGTCCGTTAGGATTAGGATTGGTAAATACAACTTTGTTTACAGGTATTGCCAGTTGTGGTGTGGTAACTTGCCCACAACCAACCAATTTGGCTGTAAATAACCAAGGAGTTTTCTCATGGACACCGGGTGGTTCAGAAACCCAATGGGAGGTTTTTGTTCAGCCTTATGGAAACGGAACGATTCCTCAATCAGGAACTATTGTAAATTCACCATCTTATACTCCGGCAGCTGCAGATTTTATTAATGCTGCTGACGGTACTTATGAATATTTGGTTCGTGCCGTTTGTGGCCCTTCAGATAAAAGTTACTGGTCTGGGCCAAAAGTATTTATTAGAAATGACGAAGCTGCTAATGCAGTTCACTTACAGGTAAATACCGGATCAAGCTGTGAAGTTTCGGGAGCAGATGCTTCTTTTATTTCAGCAACTGCTTCTACTGTTCCAACTTCTTGTTCGGGAGTGAATAGTGGAGATATTTGGTATGATTTTGTGGCAACCTCAAAAGTTCATGTTATCGAATTAAGCGACTTCGCTCCGGGAACATATTATACCGGTGGTTTTGTTGGTGCTTGGCCACAGATAATGATGTCTTTATATGAAGTACAAACCGATGGGTCTATGGTTGAAAAAGGATGCAGCAATAACAATTCTTTTGTAGCTAAATATTCAAGTGAACTAGTGGTTGGAAAAACTTATAAAATTAGATTGACTTTAAATGACCCAGGAGTATCCGATAAAACATTCCATATCTGTGTGACTACACCAGAAGATTTGTGTGATATGGATGCCTTTAATTATAGTTTTGAGAAGTTGCCAATGCAATATGTGTCTGGAGTTTCAACTATTCTTAATTCAAGAGTGATACCGGGTTGGAGAACCAATACCGATTGGGGAACCATGTTCTTCCTTGAAGGAAACAATATAGGCGTTACACCATTTGAAGGTGGACAATGTCTTCAATTAACGCAAGATGGAGAAGACGAATGGAATCCGAGCGATCCAAATATCAAAGGGCTGTACAAAGATTTTGATACGTCTCAAATTACGATGATGGACTTTAGTTTTGCCAGTGCAACAAGACAAACTGGTGGTAATGGTACCACTTTACAATTATTTGCCGGACCACCTTCAGGACCGTTTACAGTAATTGCAGAAGATAACGCCAATAGTTCAAACTGGGATTTAGTGCAAGGAACTTATGATATCCCGAGTGGACAAACCACAACACGTTTTATTTTCCGCACAGTAGGAAATGCTATTGGACATCTTTTAGATGCAGCCAATTTCAAAGCCAATGTGGATATCGAGATTGATACTGCTGATACTACTTTAGATTGTACAACAACAAGTATGGCTTTTGATGCTAACGGAGTAGGAGTTTGGGAAGCAGATGCAAACAATCCCGGAACTACAACTATTGAAACGCCAAACAGCGGCGCAACAAACGTTTCCGGATTTACAACTCCCGGTAGCTACATTTTCCATTGGAAAACTGCTTACTGTGATAGAGTAATAACGATTACCAAACAAGGAACTACAGAAACAGCTCAAGTAGTTAATCCAACTATTTATTGTGTGAATGATGTAGCTACTCCATTGACAGCAACTGTTTCAACTGGCAATACAATCAACTGGTATACGCAAGCAATAGGTGGCGTTGGTACAGCGATTGCTCCAACACCAAGTACCGCTATAGCCGGAAACTCACAAGTATTCTATGCTGCGGCAGTAGATACTAACGGATGTGAAGGACCACGCGCTGAAATTGTAGTACAAGTGAATGATTTGCCAACGGCTACTATTTCAGGCACAACAACAGTTTGTGAAGGTTCAACAGCAACAATCACATTCAATGGAACACCAAACGCAGTAGTTACTTATACCATAAACGGTGGTTCAAACCAAACAATCACTTTAGATGCTACTGGTCTTGCAACATTGACTACAGCAGTTTTAATAGCCAATGCCAGTTACGATTTAGTAAGTGTTACTTCTTCAGGAACTAATCCTTGTAGTCAAGTTCAAACAGGAAACGCTTTAGTAACTGTTGAGACATTGCCAACAGCTACAATTTCAGGAAATACCGATATTTGTGAAGGCACAACAGCGACTATTACATTCAATGGAACCGCAAATGCAACAGTAATTTACACTGTTGATGGTGGAGCTGATCAAACTATTGTCTTGAATGGTTCGGGAACGGCAACAGTTACAACGCCTGTATTGACTGTAAATAGTATTTATACTTTAGTAAGTGTAACCGCTTCAGGAACTTTAGCGTGTAGTCAACCACAAACCGGAACAGCAACGGTTACCGTAAATGCTTTACCAACGGCTACTATTTCAGGAACAACTTCAATTTGTTCAGGAGCTACTACAGTAATCACTTTTACCGGAACTCCAAATGCGACAGTAACTTATACTGTTGATGGCGGAGCTAACCAAACTATCATTTTGAATGGTTTGGGAACTGCAACAGTTACAACGCCGGCATTGACAGCCAATAGTACTTATGCTTTAGTAAGTGTAGCTTCGGGAACATCAACTTGTAACCAAATCGTAACCGGTACTGCAGTTATTACAGTAGGAGCATTACCAACGGCTACTATTTCCGGAACGGCAACTGTTTGTCAAAACGCGGCTAATCCAACGATTACTTTTACCGGTGCCAATGGTGCGGAACCTTATACCTTCACCTATACTATCAACGGTGGGGCAAACCAAACTTTAACAACAACAACCGGGAACAGTGTATCCATCAGTGTACCAACAGCAACAGTCGGAGTATTTACTTATGACTTAGTAAGTGTTGCCAGCGCAGGATTATCTTCATGTTCTCAAACACAATCAGGTTCAGCTGTAGTAACAGTTGAAGCTTTACCAACCGCAACTATTTCGGGAACAACTACAATTTGTACCGGATTAACTGCAACGATTACATTTAATGGAACAGCGAATGCCACAGTAACTTATACAGTGAACGGTGGTGCCAACCAAACGATAGTTTTAGATGGATCGGGTAATGCTACAATTACTACTACAGCTTTAACGGCTACTACAACTTATACGTTGGTAAGTGTAACGTCATCAACAGTTGCCGCTTGTAGTCAAGCACTAACAGGTGCTGCTGTTATCACTGTAAACCCATTGGCTGCGCCAAATGTAACTTTCAGTTATGCCAATGCTTGTATCAATGCAACTGCTAATCCATTACCGATATTGCCGGTCAATTTTACCACTGGCGGTACATTCAGTTCAACTTCGGTAACGGTTAACCCAACGACCGGAGCTGTGACTTCGTTAACTTTAGGGTCTCATCAAATTACTTATACGCTTGCGGCCAATACTGCAACATGTACAGACGGAGGAACATTTACAGCAACGATTGTTATTTCGGCAGGAATTACACCGGTTACAGGCTTCAGTTATGATGCTACTTTTTGTGCCAATGCTGCGAATGCTTTACCAACAACGGTAACCGGATTTACAACAGGCGGAACATTCAGTTCAACAGCAGGTTTAATTATTAATCCAACAACCGGTGAAATCAATATTGAAGGTAGTAATTCGGGTAGTTATATTATTACCTACACCATTCCTGTTGACACCGCTACTTGTAATGTTGGTGGATCAACCAATTTTACTATCACGATCTTATCTGACTTGTCATTCTCAATCGATGCTTCTTGTCAAAACAGTATGCTTACTTTGGGTGTTATCGAAGCAAGCTTTAATACTGATGCAGCTAGTTATACTTGGACGCAAGGAACGACTACAGTAGGTACAAATGCTACATTAAATGTAGACGAGTTTATGGCTCAAAATCCATCATTGTTATTGCCATTAGTATTCAACTTAACCGTTACATTAAACGGATGCGACTCAACAATGAATTTCACCGTAGAAAACAATCCTTGTCGTATAATTCCAAGAGGTATTTCGCCTAACAATGATCAAGTCAACGATACTTTTGATTTGACAGGTTATGGTGTGAAAGATATTATCATTTTCAACCGTTACGGTACAAAAGTGTTCTCTTTCTCAGGAAATTATACCAACCAATGGAGAGGACAATCAGACGGCGGTGATGAATTGCCTGATGGAACTTATTTCTACAGTATTCATACTACAGAAGGTTCAAACAAAACAGGTTGGGTATACATCAACAGAGAGTATTAATCAAATAGTTACAGATAGTTTCTTGAGAAACTTTAATAAATAAAAATGACACACCTAATGAAAAAAGGATATTTAGTACTGGCATTACTATCATTGTTCGCAATGGAAGTTCAAGCACAACAAGATCCACATTATACGCAATACATGTATAATATGAATGTCATGAATCCTGCTTATGCCGGTTCAAAAGAAAATATTTCGGGCGGATTACTTTACCGTCAACAATGGGTTGGATTAGAAGGCGCGCCAAAAACAGCAACTTTTGCCATTCATAGTCCGGTTGGAAAAAATGTGGGCTTGGGTTTGTCTGCCATTTCAGATAAAATCGGTCCGGTGGAAGAAACCAATGTCTTTGGAGATTTCTCTTATACCATTAATATGGGCGGACAAAGTAAGTTGGCTTTCGGTTTAAAAGCCGGAGCCACTTTTCAAAAAATCGGTTTGTTTTCTGAAATCGGAAACGGTTATACACAACAACCGGGCGATTTTGCTTTTGATGAAAACAGTAGCAACATCAAATTGAATATTGGGAGCGGATTATTTTTCTATACCGATAAATACTATGCTGCTTTGTCGGTGCCTAATATGTTAGACGGAAAACATCTTGATATTACTCGTAACGGACAGGAATACCAATTTGGAAGCGATACCCAACACTACTTTTTAACCAGTGGTTATGTGTTTGATTTGTCGGCTACTACCAAATTCAAGCCGTCTTTTATGCTAAAATCAGCATTCAAAGCACCGACGTCTTTAGATTGTTCGGCTAATTTTTTATTCTTAGATAAATACGAAATAGGGGGAACTTATCGTTTAGACGATTCCTTTGGAGCTATGGTTAACGTTGCCGTTACGCCATCAATTAGAATTGGTTATGCTTACGACCATGTAATTTCAGATATTAAAGGAACGGCTCCGGCTTCGCATGAGTTTATGTTGTTATTTGACTTAAATTTGTCTAAAAAAGTTTCTGTTTCACCAAGATTTTTCTAAAAAAACCAACCATGAAGAAAACTTATATCACCTTTAGTTTGATATTATTACTAACTGCAAGTTACGGGCAAAATAACGCAACAGTCAAAGCGGACAAACTTTTTGAAAGTTACCAGTATGTTGCCGCCATTGAAGAATACCAAAGACTGGCAGAAAGCAAAGGCGCTAACGAATACATCTATTCCCAATTGGCAGAGAGTTACTACAATGTTTTTGATTCTGAAAATGCGTCAAAATGGTTTGCAAAAGCCACTGCAAAAGGAAAAGCTGAAGCGGAAACCTATTACCGATATGCACAAACTTTAAAAGTTTTAGGAAAATATCAGGAAGCCAATAAACAAATGGATGTTTTTGCTAAAATGATGCCGAAAGATGAAAGAGCAAAAGAACATTTAGCAAACCCAAATTACATCCCGAGTTTGGCCAACAATTCAAAATTATTTGACGTTGCGGATACCAATATCAACAGCAAAGGGCAAAGTGATTTTGGCGCTTTGTTAACGAACGACAATACCCTTTATTTTGCCAGTACCAGAAACAGTTCCAATAAAACGGATAAGTGGAACAACCAACCTTATTTAGATATCTATCAATCGACCAGAAGTGAGAACGGAAGTTTTTCTGAACCAACTCCGGTAAGAGAATTGAATACCCCTTTCCACGATGGTCCGGTTACGTTGAGTGCTGACGGAAACACCATGTTCTTCGCCAGAGACGGTCACAGTGAAAAGCAATACGAAAAAAACAAAAATACCAATACACAAATTGGTCAACAAGGAATTTACAAAGCCACTAAAACGGATGGTAAATGGTCGAATGTAGAAGCATTGCCTTTTAACAGTACAAGTTATTCGGTTACCAATCCAAGTTTGAGTAAAGATGGTAAAACTTTATATTTTGCCTCTAACATGCCAGGCGGATTAGGAGAATCTGATATCTGGAAAGTATCAGTAGAAGCCAATGGTTATGGCAAACCTCAAAATTTAGGACCAAATGTAAATACAGCCGACAAAGAAAATTTTCCTTTCATCGCTGAAGACAATACGCTGTATTTTGCCACTATGGGCAGACAAGGATTGGGTGGTTATGATGTTTACAAAGCCAATTTAAATGATCCAAAACCGGCTCAAAATTTGGGCAAACCGGTAAATAGTGAGAAAGATGATTTCTCTTTCAGCTTTAATAAAAATTCGAATGTTGGTTATTTTTCTTCTAACAGAAAAGGAACTGATGCGATATTTTCTGCGGCACCAATTTGTAAAGCAGAAGCGATTGTTTTAGTAACCAATAGTAAAACGAAAGCGCCATTAGCGAATGTTTCAGTGGCTATTTTAGACTTAAAAGGAAATGTAATCGCTACCGAAAAAACCAATGCAGAAGGAAAAGTAAGTTACCCAATCGAATGTAATTTGGGTTACGGATTGCAAGCATCAGCTCAAAATTTTGAAACGGCAACTTCAGCAGTAAAAGCTGATAAAGCCGGAGAAACCACCGTTGAGATGGCGCTGGTTCCATCGGAAGTGATCATTACGGATACAGAAGTGATTCTCAATCCGATTTATTTTGAATATGATAAGAGTAACATTACTGCTCAGGGTGCGATTGAGTTGAATAAATTAGTAAAAGTGATGCAAGACAATCCGTCGATGGTAATTTTTGTAAAATCGCATACAGACTCAAAAGGAAGCTTGAATTATAACTTGAATTTATCCGAAAGAAGAGCACAATCTACGGTTCAGTATCTTATCTCAAAAGGAATTTCTCAAGGCCGAATTTCCGGAAAAGGATTTGGAAGTACTGAGCAAAAAGTTAAATGTGGCACTAATTGTACGCAAGAACAAGATGCTCAAAACAGACGTTCAGAGTTCTTGATTATAAAAAAATAGATTTTTAATAAAATACGTTACGGACATTGTTCAAGGGTTAAAAGTTAAAATATCAATGTTCGGAAAATGATAGCTAATCTCAACGAAAATTTGGGATTGGCTATTATGCATAAATACAATGATTTAATGAAGAATGTTTTAAAGTTGATTTTAGCCTTGGTTTTTACCAACACTATCGTGGCGCAAATAGAGCCCAATGATTGTGTCAATGCTATTATTGTATGTGGAAACGGAAGTTTTACTTCTAATGCAAGTGGCAGTGGCAACACACAGGAAATTAATGCCTGTGGCGGATTGGAAAGTAATTCTATTTGGTTAGAGATAAATATTGTTCAAGCCGGAACTTTGGGATTCAATTTGATTCCTGATGATCCTAGTGTTACCGTTGATTATGATTTTTGGGTATTTGGACCCAATGCGGTTTGTGGTGCGTTAGGTGCACCAATTCGATGTGCAACGACCAACCCGCAACAAGCCGGAATGACCAACAATCTTACCGGAATGTACGGCTCAACTTTGCTCACGCAAACTGGTCCTGGCGCTAGTGGAAACGGATATGTGAGATGGTTGAATGTTTTGCCTGGACAATCCTATTATATCGCCATTGACAGACCGGCAGGTGATGGAGGATTTCAAATACAATGGATTGGATCAGCGATGACAGGAACAGGTGCTTTTACTTCGCCGCCGCCGGCAAACGCAATCCCTGATGTTTTAACGTGTAGCAATACACCTAATATTGGAATCTATAATCTTGATACCGTTAGACCACTCATAAATGCTGATACTACAAATAATATCATATCGTTTCATACTACACTGGCGAATGCCATTGATAATGTAAATCCGTTACCGGATATTTATGCCAATACTTCCAATCCGCAAACCATCTATGTCAGAGTAACTGATATAGTATCCGGTTGTTCCAGTACAACGGAATTTGATTTGGTAGTGAATTTGGTGCCCAATGCTTCGGTAAGTATTTCGAGTACTTCTATCTGTGCCGGCGAAAGTGTTACGACTACTTTTTCAGGAACTCCCAATGCGACCTTTTCTTATACCATTAATGGCGGAGTAACGCAAACAGCTGTTTTAGACCCTTTAGGGATTTTTACTTTAACCCAATCACCGACAGCTAATACAACTTATACCTTAACAGGGGTAAGGATTTTGGATGGATCGGGAGCTACAATTTGTTTTCAACCACTTAATCAGTCGGTGTCAGTTACTGTCAATCCGTTGCCAACAGTGACCCTCTCCGGGACAACAACCATTTGCTCCGGAGCTACGGCAGTTATTTCCTTTAACGGAACACCCAATGCAACCGTTACTTATACCGTTGACGGTGGTGCCAATCAAACTATAGTTTTAGATGGAAGTGGTTTAGCTAGTTTAACAACACCTGCATTAACGGTTAGTAGTACTTATGATTTAGTAAGTGTTGCCTCGTCAGGAACACCGGTTTGTAGTCAATCTCAAACGGGTTCTGCAATAATAACAGTTGTTAATCTGCCGACTGCTACAATTTCAGGAACCACCTCTATTTGTTCAGGGTCAACTACGGTCATTAGTTTCAGTGGTACTCCAAATGCAACAGTAACTTACACTATAAATGGAGGAAGTAATCAAACTATTGTTTTGGATGGAACAGGCGCTGCCAACTTTACAACACCAGCCTTGATTGCAAATACTACTTATGATTTAGTTGGTGCGGCAACTTCCGGAGTACCTTCTTGTAGTCAAGCCCAAACAGGTTCCGCCATTGTGACTATTAGTGCAACTCCAACGGCAACCATTTCCGGAACAACAACCATTTGTTCAGGAAGTACAGCAGTTATTACCTTTAACGGGACACCTAATGCAACAGTTACTTATACTGTCAATGGAGGTGTTAATGAGACGATAGTTTTGAATAGTTTAGGTTCAGCAACCTTGACCACTCCAGCATTAATTTCGAATAGCGTTTACACTCTAGTAAGTGTGGCATTGTCAGGAACACCGCCTTGTAGTCAAGCACAAACAGGTATAGCCACAGTAACGGTTCTTCAATTGCCGACAGCTACAATATCAGGGACAATAACAATCTGTTCGAGCAATTCGGCAGTGATTTCTTTTAATGGTACTCCGAATGCGACAGTTACTTATACTGTAGATGGAGGCGCTAATCAGACTACTGTTTTAGATGGAACAGGTTTAGCATCACTAACAACTCCAATATTAACGGTAAGTAGTACTTATGCATTAGTAAGTGTTTCTTTGCCGGGTGCCATTGCTTGTCTTCAAAACCTCAGTGGAAGTGCCGTGGTTACGGTCAATCCATTACCGGTGATTACGAATGTTCCTTCAAATATAACAGTTTGTTCGGGTGATACTGTAGCCACTAATGCTTTTGTAAGCTTGCCGGCTGGAGCAAATTTCACTTGGACCAACAGTAATCCTTCTATTGGATTAGCGGCTTCAGGAACGGGTAATATTCCAAATTTTGGAGCCTTTAATAATGGACCATCAGTTACGGCAACTATCAATATCACAGCCACATTAAATAACTGTGCCACTTCGGGTTCTTATACTATCACGGTTAATCCGGTTCCGGTACCCAATCCTTTAATTTCAGATTACGAATTGTGTGATTACAATTCAACAGGTGATGAGATTGAGGTATTTACTTTAAATAGCATGGATATTGAGATTGCCAATGGACAAACTAATGTAACGATCAGTTATTATTTAACTCAAGGTGATGCTCAAACGCAAACTAGTCCGCTTGCAAATACTTATTCTAACAATGGCAATCCTCAACAAATTTGGATTAACATTAGCGATAATGCGACAGGTTGTGATGCGGTGAGTTGGTTTAATTTGGTGGTGAATCCATTGCCAATTGCTACTACACCTGAACCTATATTCCAATGTAGTAATGGTGCGACGCCTCAGGCAGAGTTTGATTTAACTATCAATGAAGGGGTTGTAACAGCAGGTAATACTTCACTAGTTACCGTGACTTATTACACTACTTTACTTGCTGCTCAAAATGCGACAAGCCCGATAACTACTCCAGATACTTACATTGGCACGGATAACGAAATTGTTTACATCAGAGTAGAGGATAATGTTACAGGTTGTTATGCTACGACCACGCAATTGCTTAGAGTAACCCAAGGACCAATTGCCATCACACCACAAGCTCTTCATTATTGTGATCCAAACAATGACGGATTTGGCTTCTTTGATTTAGAATCTGCCTCGACAGAGATAGCCGGAGGCATATGGCCACTACTAGGTGTTTCCATCACTTATCATGAAACTGAGACTGATGCGCTGCTTGGCGCTAATCCAAAACCTAGCCCATACGAGAATATCAATCCATGGACGCAAACTATTTATGTCAGAGTATTTTATACTTTGACAGGATGTGCTAATTATGTTCAATTACAGTTAATTGTTGATCCAACGCCAGAGGCTACAGAGCCTGATGATTATGAATTGTGTGATTACACGGGACAAATAGGTTATGAGGCTTTTGACTTGACAACGACTGAGCCGCAGATATTAGGGACTATTGACCCATCATTAGTGAATGTAACTTTCCATCCAACTTTTGTAGATGCACAGAACGAGACAGCTACTATCACTGGTGTGACGAATTACATCAACCAAACCCAATGGAGCCAAACTTTATTTGTACGAGTAGAGTTTATAGCGACAGGTTGTTATGATATTGTTGAGTTAGATTTGATTGTTAATCCATTACCCAATGCTACCCAGCCGAATTATCCGCAGTATACTTTGTGTGATTACAACGGCGCGATAGGTTTTGAGACCTTTGATTTACTTTCCCAAGTTGATCCGATATTATTGGGACAACAAGGCATGAGTGTTACTTTCTATCCAAGTTTGGCTGCTGCTCAGGCGCAAGTGCCGGGTACTTCGATTAATGAGACACACCCTGATTTGCAGTATCCTAACCAAATTATCTATGTTCAGACTTTAGGCGTGGTGATTACCAATACTCTTACCGGTTGTTATAGTATCTCTACGATAGATATTAGAGTAGTACCATTACCAACACCGATTCCACCAACAGCACCTTACACGATTTGTGATGAGAATCAGGATGGCTTTTCGAGTTTTGATTTAGCGACTTTGACCGCAGATATTTTACAAGGCGCCAATTACATATTGACTTTCTATGAAACCCTAAGCGATGCTGAGCTAGGCAATCTTGTGACGGCAATTGACATTACTCAGTTGTATGATAATATCAATCCGTTTACCCAAATCTTGTATGTGAGAGCTGAGGATCCACTTACAGGTTGTTGGAGTGTTATCCCAATTGTATTGAATGTAAACCCAAGTCCTATAGCCCCAATTAATTTGGATGATATTGTGGTTTGTGATACAGACAACAACAATCAAAGTGCTAGTACAATAGTTGATTTAACGGTAAGAACCCCTGATGTTTTAGCCCAACAACCACTAGCAGCCAGTAATTATACAATCACTTATCATACCACATTGCTACGCGCACAAAATGATATTCCAATCATCCCTGCGACTAGTTATTTGGCTACGACCAATCAAACGATTTGGGTGAGAGTAGAGGACAACACTACAGGATGTTTTAATATTGGCGAATTTGATATTATTGTTAATATTCCATTATTACTCATCACCCCAACACCACTGAGTTTGTGTGATGATGATGCGAATCCGAATGACCAATTCCACAGCTTTGACTTGACGATAAGAGATGTGATGATTACCCAAAGTTTATCAGGTTATACCGTAACCTATTATCCAAGTTATGCTTTGGCGCAGGCAGGCAATCCAGCCAATGCTATTGCTACACCAACGGCTTATACCAATACCTCACCGGCAGTTCAAACATTAGGAGTTGTGGTAACTAGTGCCGCGGGTTGTTCCAGTGTAACGACTTTAGACATCAGAGTCTTACCTATCCCAACGCCAAACACGAATCCACCGAGCTTAGGAGCGAAGTGTGATGACAACAATCCCGGCGATATGATGGAGGTATTTGACTTAACGGTTAATGCGGCTTATATCTTAAATGGCGACCCTAATTTAACGCTACATTATTACCACAGCCAAGCCGATGCTTTAGTGCCACAGAATGAAATTCCACTGTCCACAGTAACAGCAGCTTTAGTAGGAGATGTTGATCCAAATGAGCAAAGTGTATGGATAAGAGTAGAGAACAACAGAATAGATTCTTTTGGCAATCATTGTTTTGTACTGGTGGAGCAACCTTTAACGGTTAATCCTTTACCAACAGTAGTGCAGCCACTGGCACCTTACAGGGTATGTGATAATGATACTGATGGACTGGCAGCATTTGATTTGACCAATCCAATCTTAGCAACCGCTATTTTGGGAGCCACTCAAAACCCGGCTGATTTTACCATTACATATTACTTAACCCAAGCAGGGGCAAATCCGCTGACTAATACCGGAGAAACTCCGCTACCAAACAATTACACCAACACGACACCGGACAGCCAAAACATCTACATCAGAGTAGTGAACAATGCTACAGGTTGTGTTAATGCCACCGGAGTACTTACTTTGGCAGTAGAGGAATATGCTCAGGCTACAGGACCACAGAGCTTCTCGAGTTGTGATACTTACACCGACCCTTATGATGGTGTGTTCCAATTGGATTTAACCCAGTACGAGACTGCGATATTAAACGGACAAGACCCATTGGTGTTCTTGATTAGTTACTATCACACCCAAGCCGATGCAGAACAAGGCATCAATGCCATCACCTTGGCAGAAGCACAAGCTTACATTACCCAACCCGATACTGACCAAATTTGGGTTAAGGTAGAGAACAGCAGCAATAGCATTACCCCATTCTGTTATGCGCTTACTACAATCGATATCGAGATAGAGCGTTACCCGAATCCAATTATCACTACACCAAATGGAGTGACGACGATTTGTGTTGACTTTACCAGTGGATTGGTAGTAAGACCACTGACACTAAACAGCAATATTCCAAATCCGGCGGATTATACCTTTGAGTGGTATGAGGGCACGACGTTAATACCGGGAGCAACAGGTTCAACTTATACCGTTGACACGGCTTCGCCAACAGGAGCCACGAGAAGCTACACCGTTAGAGTAATTAGCAACAGTCTGCTGGCTTGTGAGACTACTTCATTAGGTTTTGATGTGATACAATCAGGACCGGCTAGTATTTCGACAGGTACGGCAGGATATACCGTAACCAATGCGTTTACCAATAGTCAAATCATCACCGTGACAGTGGAAGGCTGGGGCACTTATGAATACAGTTTGGATGACGGCCCAAGACAGACGAGTAATATCTTTGAAGGTGTGTCGTTAGGAAATCATGTGATCCATGTTTGGGATACTGAAGGCGGAATCGCTTTTAGTTGTGAGGAATTAATGATCAATGATGTTCAGGTGATTGATTATCCACATTACTTTACGCCAAACGGAGATGGTATTCATGATACTTGGAATGTAGTAGGATTATTTAATTATGCAGCTCAAACCAAAATCTTCATCTTTGACCGCTACGGAAAATTACTGAAACAAATCAGTTCGGCAGGAGATGGATGGGACGGAACCTACAACGGACAACCGTTACCTTCAACAGATTACTGGTTTACGGTAGATTATCCGGAGCAAGGCGGCATGAAGCAATTTAAAGCGCACTTCTCGTTGAAACGATAAGCAGTACACAAATAAGAAAAGCCACTCGATTGAGTGGCTTTTCTGTTGTGATAGAAAATTGATTTGTCTAATTAGCCCCGATAGGAGCTGGCTACCTTGTAGCGCGGATAGCGGGAGCTGTATTGAAAGAAAGCAAAATGGTCTGCTCCTAAAATAAAAAAACGCCACTGGCCATAGTGGAGTTTTTAACGGTGGTGGGCGATATAGACTTGTTCTCGAATCAAGTGATTGAGTTTTTAAATCAATTTATAGTTTACAATTTGAAGCATTAAGTAAGAAATTATAAAAGCAATTCAAACATTACCGATTTAAACGGTTAGCTGATAGAGACAGTTTACGAGACAGTTATTAGAAATATTGATAACCGGAGATTTTCAATTGAAAAGAAGAATGTTGTTTATGACCGCGGTGAAGTTATGTTTTTTTTGAATAGCCGGGTGATGCGATAGGAGTTAGTAAAAAGTTACTGCAGAAGTCCCGACAAGAGTATTATTGTTATAATTCATAATTTTTAGAGCTAGAGTAGAAATAGCCTAATATATTCTTAATCTGCTAAAATAGTTTTTTGTATTGTTCTATATTGGTTACTTGTCTTTTAAAATAACTTATTAATTGGTATAATTATTTAGGTTTATAAAAAGGGCAGTCTCATATCGTAAATTATAATTTTTTCCACTTCTTAGCATTATTTTGTAACCTTTTGTGTGACAAATTCCTCTAAAGACCATGACCTTTCTTTATTTTGAAGAAAGTAGGTTTTAATAAATACTAAAAAAAGAAGAATTCTGTTTAATTGAGTTTACTACATGATAAAATTTTTTTTAAAAGCTACTTTGGTATTATTTGTACTTCAGGGATATTCCCAAAGTGATTTATTGGCTGAATTTGATACCGTCTCTAAGAAGCCATCTTATGCAACTGCAACTTTCAAAGGTTTACAGATTGTTACACTGCAATCCACAAAGATGCCTGCTAAACAGGAATTTTATTTTGTTGTTTCACATCGCTTTGGTTCAGTGAGGGGAGGTATTTCTGAGTTTTTTGGTTTTGATGGTGCCACAACTAAAATAGGAGGTGTCTATGGTGCTACAGACTGGCTTTCAGTCAGTGGGTCACGGCATACTTTACTAAAGGTATATGAGGCGGGTTTGAAGTACAGAGTCATGCGACAAGGAGACCAGCTTCCTTTCGATATTGTTGGATATAACACATTGGACGTTAACAGTTTTCTCAGGAAAGAGGAATATCCCGGATTAGAATTTTCACACCGTCTTACTTATATAAATCAGATTCTTGTATCACGTAAATTTTCTGAAAAACTTTCCTTAGAAATTGCTTCGTCTTTTATCCATAAGAATGTTTACAGTCCTATAATTGAAAACGATAATCAGTTTACTGTAGGAGCGGGCGGACGAATGAAAATTACTAAAAGGCTGTCTTTGACATTTGAGTATCTAAATAATTTCAATTTGCCGGATTATTATCAAAACCCTTTATCTGTTGGACTAGATGTTGAAACTGGTGGACATATTTTTCAATTGATATTTACTAATTCACAGGCAATGACGGAGAGTGGTTATCTTACGGCTGCTAGTGGTAACTGGGAAAAAGGAGAAGTTTTTTTTGGATTTAATTTATATAGGGTATTTTAAAAATTAGCTTATGAAAAAAATTCTACTTACATGCATTGTTGCCTTTGTTGTAAGCTCTTGTGAAACGACAACTTATGATGATATCCAAGAAAATCAAATCATAACTGGACCGATAACGTATACTTCGCATGTTAAAAATATCATTAGTACTTATTGCTCGAGTTGCCATCATACAGGAGGTACTGCCTCTTTCAGACCTTTTACCACTTATGAAGAAGTAAAGGATGCCATGCAAAATACTGATCTGTTAGACCGAATTCAACGCCAAAATGGAGAAGCCGGCCAGATGCCTCAAACCGGTCGTATGCCACAAAACAAAATAAATAGTATCATCCAATGGAATTCGGATGGATTAGTAGAATAATGAATTTTTTAAACTTTATGTATGAATAAAATTGTTACATTTTTACTGTTAATGCTTCTCTCTGCTATGGGATATGGTCAGAAGTACATCACAAAAAGTGGGAGCTTGAAGTTTGAAGCTTCAGCTTCAAGTTTTGAAGAAGTTAAAGCTGTAAATAGCGAAACATCAGCGGTGCTAGAAATTTTAAAAGGAGATTTAGCGGTGCTGGCACTCATAAAAGGCTTTCATTTTAAATCGGCTCTTATGGAAGAGCATTTTAATGAAAATTATCTAGAGTCCGAAAAATTTCCGAGAGCAACTTTTGTTGGGCAAATTGATGGATTTAACATCTCCAATATTGCTTCATTAGCAAAAAGCTATAAGCTGTCTGGTGACCTTACACTTCATGGAAAAACAAAAAAAGTGAGTACAATAGTCAATGTATCTATGTCCTCTGATAACGTATTACTTACCGGAAGCTTTGAAGCTAAACCTGAGGATTATGGGATTGAAATACCAAAAATACTGTGGAATAAGATTGCTGAAAAGGTGATTATTAGATATAGTTTGACTTTAACCAAACAATAAGTTATGAAACTACTAATGCTATTACTCTTTTTTGTATCAACGACATGTGTAGGACAGACTATAGACAACAAAAACATATTCAATGTAGCGCGGAATGGATCTATTAGAGACATCGAAATGTTGATGCAAAAAAATAAAGATACTATTAATGCAGTCAATGCTAATGGTTTTACACCATTATTACTTGCCTGCTACAAAGGGAATAACGATGTGGCTGAATATTTAATGAAAAAAGTGAATAATATTAATTATGTGAGTCCGAGTGGGACTGCGTTAGCAGCTGTTGTTGTAAAAGGCAATTATCACTTAGCCCGAAAATTACTGCTTTACCGAGCTAACCCAAATTTATCAGATGAACAAGGAGTAGTGCCATTAATGTATGCGGTTCAATTTAAGAACATAAAGCTGATACGTTTATTATTAGAGTATGAAGCTGATAAAACTGTCAGAGATAAGACTGGCAAGACACCATTTGAATATGCTGTTTTTACAAAAGATGAGGAGATAATCAATTTACTTAAACAATAATCTTATGAAATTAAAACTATTATTTTACTATCTGTTATTTTCAATAATTGGTTTGCAGGCACAAACTAAATCAACTGATACTGTGAACCTTTTAACGGGAATGACGGCCAAATTAGATCTTAATAACACTGATTTAACAGCAACCCTGACATTAACCGGCCCAACTGATCGCTGGTTTGCTCTACAAATAGGGTCATTTGCCAACGGACAGGGTATGGAGAGTGGACAGGATGTTGTTTATTATAATGGAAGTACGTTAATTGATGCTGTACATAATGGTATTGGCATAGCACCAACACAGGATGCCAATGATTGGACAATGTTATCGAACACAGTTAACGGAGGAACAAGAACCATAATTGCCACAAGGGCATTTAATACTGGTAATCCAAATGATTATGATTTTGTATATGCAAATCCTGATATAGATTTTGCTTTTTCTAGAATGAGTACTGCGAGCTACACATTGGCATATCATGGGGCTAATAACAAAGGATATCTGCTTAATGTGCCTTTCGCCTTTTTAGGGACAGATGAAATAGAACAGCCAAAAGAAACCACCACAATATCTCCAAACCCGGTGGATAATAGTTTTACTATCACCTCTAATGTTGGAATTCGTATGGTAAAAATCTATGATATGTATGGTAAACTAGTCACCACACATTATAATCCAATTGGACAGGTTGCTGTTTCTGATTTATCTAAGGGTATATATTTTATAGAAATTACATCTATCGAAAATTTAGTTTCAATTAAAAAAGTGATTAAGGAATGAAAAAGAGAATAATATATTATTTGTTGGTTTTAATGACTGTAATGAGCTGTAAAGTTGATACATCATCAAAATCGGTTCTTCTAAAGATTGATTTGGAACCAAGTAGTGCAAGTAATGCTAAGGGAACGGCAATTTTTACTGAACTGAATAAGATTGTTTCGCTGGATGTAAAAATGCAAGGCTTAAAACCTGGGACACACGGGATACATATTCATGAAAAAGCGGATTGTTCAGCAACAGATGCCAGTTCGGCCGGAGGTCATTGGAATCCCACTTTTAAGCCTCATGGCAAGTGGGGCTCTATATCATGTCATAAAGGCGATATAGGAAATCTTATAGCGAACGAAGATGGTAATGCTATGCTTTCGGTTGATACTGCTGAATGGTGCATTGGTTGTGGAGATTCCACTAAAGATATTTTAGGGAAAAGCCTCATCATTCATCAGGATGCCGATGATTATGTTTCGCAACCTTCTGGTAATGCAGGTGCTAGGATTGCGTGTTCAGGAATTATCCGTTGAGTAGTAGGATATCATTACTGAAAATTGTAATTAAAAACAGCATTAGTATTGAGCCAAAAAGATGAGAAAAAAACAAGAACTAGCAATCATTATTAATTAAAATCATGAGTAATCTAGAAAAGAAGAGCATGTATAGTACTGTTATGCAACAATTTACCAAAAGTGCCGATACTATTAAATTAGATCCGGAAATAAGAAAAATATTAGAAGCTACTACTAACGAGATTGTTGTCCATTTTCCTGTTAAACTTGATAATGGTAGCATCAAAATTTTTACAGGCTATAGAGTGCAGCACAATAATGTATTGGGACCATATAAAGGTGGCTTGAGGTACCATCCGTCTCTTAATATTGATGATGCTAGAGCGTTGGCTATATGGATGACTTGGAAAACTTCTTTAGTTGGTTTGCCTTATGGAGGGGCAAAAGGAGGGATACAATTGGACCCAAGAGAGTATTCACTTTTAGAATTGGAGCGTATCTCGAGACGATTTACTTACGCACTGGGAGACAATATTGGTCCGGACTATGATATACCTGCACCAGATGTGAATACTAATGAGCAGACCATGGCTTGGATTGCAGATACATATATGTCGACTAAGCCTACTTCTGAGCGATCTCGAAATAAACACATAGTAACCGGTAAACCAGTAGGATCGGGTGGACTTGAGGGAAGAGACAGATCGACAGGATTTGGTGTATTCTTAAATATTAAGTTATGGTATGAAAGCCGAAATGAAAAGTTGGATGGTAAAACATTCATCGTGCAAGGTTTTGGAAATGTTGGATATTGGACATCGCATTTTTTGACAAAAGAAGGGGCGATAATGATAAGTGTACAGGACGCCCATGCTACTCTTTACAGTAAGAATGGGATTGATGTTGCTAATTTGCATATTCACTGTAAACCACGAAAAGGGTCAGTCAAAGGTTATAAAGAAGCTGAAGAAATTCCTAGCGAAGAGTTTTTTGGGCTAGAATGTAATATTCTTATACCGGCAGCTATGGGAAATCAAATTACGAAAAATAATGCCCACAAAATTAAAGCTGAATTAGTAGCGGAGGGTGCTAATGGACCTACCGATTTTGAAGGAGAAGCTATTTTGCTCAACAGAGAGATCACCATTATACCAGATATATTATGCAACGCAGGAGGAGTTATTGGCAGCTACTTTGAGTGGTTGCAGAATAGGAATGGGGAAATATGGCATTTAGATGAGGTGATGGTTAAGCTGGAGAAAAAAATGACAGAGGCATTTAAGAAGGTAGAATTAAAAGTTAAAGAAGGTCATATTGATTGGCGTTCGGCGGCTTACATTATAGCTATTACTAGAATTGAAACCGTTTACAGACAACGAGGTATTTTTCCGTAAATCAAAGTATAATTGGTCAGGTAGAAAATGATTTGCTAAGCCAAAGAGGTCCTTAGTTATAACAATGAAGTCAAAAAAACTTAGTATTGATGAAGTTAGTTCTATTTTTTTCTCAATTCTTTGTATTACGGCAAATTATGTTTTTTAAAATTAAAGATTCTTTTTAAAGTCTGAAGGCCTGAAATTGGTAAGTTGGAAAAAAGTATTGCTGAAAGAAGGTAGACTACCATAACCAACAGCATAAGCAATTTCACTAAGCGATAAGTCAGTCTGAAGCATGAGTTCGATAGCTCTTACTATTCTTAACAGCTTAATGTATTGAAGGAAAGAAGTGCCCAAAGTCTGTTGGAAAAGCCTAGAAAGACTTCTTGGGCTTATTCCAAATTGTTTGCTTATACTTTCCAACGAATGACTTTCTGCAATGTTTTTTTTCAAAAATTTCAAAATTGGGATCATTCGTTCGTTTTCTGTAAAAGGAAGAGCAATAGGGAGCGTCCTATGGCTTATTTCCGGTAAGATATCCTTTATTACCGATAAAAAACGATATTTATTGTCGTCAGGAGCTATGTGTCCATCCCAACTTTCCGAATATTTAATCATTTCCATTAATAAGTCGTTAATTGGATAAATCCCAACCTCAGTGTAGAAAGGGTCTTTGTCATCGTCATGAGTGTAAAAAAACAAAGACCTCAAAACTGTTGCTGAATGCCCCATTTTTAAGATGTGCGTTAAACCTTTGGGCACCCAAAAATAATGTCGGGCAGGAATTACATAATGCTTATCATTAACTTGTAAATAGGCAAGTCCTCCTTCTACATAAGACAGTTGACCTTTGGTATGACTATGATAAGGAATGTACTTTTCAAACTTTTCGTGCATTACGAAAACTGAAGAAGAAAAATTATCAATGTCGGGTAAGGAAGCAATCAGACTCATTAATGTTTGTTTTTAAAGTATTCGATTCTATCAAATATACAAAAAATCAGACGGTATATTTTTTTAAATCTTGAAATTTATGTTTGTTTCTATGAGAAATTTAAAGCAACTTAAAGTAGTATTCCGTCAGATTTTTTTCATTGGCTGGATTAATTAAGTATTAGTCTATTTTGCGTAAACTTAAAGTATTTCGGGGATTTACTTTTGCAACATTAAAATTAAATCATAATGTTTTTCCAATACAAAAGGCATCTACTATTTTGTTTGTTTTTCTTTCAATCTGCCCTTCTTTTTTCACAAAATCCTCTATTAAGGCATGAACAAGGAACTCCGCTTTCTATAAGCGAAACTTGGTCAAAGGCTATCGAATCGAGTAAAAAAATTAATTTAAGTGTTCTAGAGGCTGCAGTAAGTAAAGAAGAAATTAAAGAAAGTCAGTATGAACGATTTCCTGAAGTAAGTTTCAAAGGGAATTATGAGTATGCAACTAACATACCTGTATATGAAAACGGTCTCTTTCACAGTCCGGTCCAACATGAAGTTATTCATTTGCTTTACAAATTAAGTGCGGATTTTTATGTAAACATTTATAATGGTAACAAATTGAATCTAAAAATTGATAAGAAGAAAGTCCTAAATGAAATTGCTGAAATACAAAAAGGATTGACCGTTTCTGAAATTAAATTGCAAGCCTCTGTATATTATCTGAATTTACAAAAAAGTTTAATTTTTAAAGAATTAATGGTAAAAGAGATTGCCAATCAGGAGAAACAATTATTTGAAATAAAAGAGCTTTACAAGCATGGAGTTATTCTAAAAAGTGACGTGCTTAGAGTGGAGTTACAACTGTCCAATCAAAAAATGATACTTGTTAAGATTGAGAATGATATCTCCATTGCTAATCAAAGGTTAAATATACTAATTGGGTTGCCGGATCAGGAAATTGTTGACCCATACGAAGAATTAAATCCTTTTTTATTTGATTTAAAATCATATGATGATTACCTAGAAATTGCCGAAAACAATTCCTATGACTATCATATTTCGGAAAGAACAGTAGCTCTTAAAAAAATAGAACTAAAAAATATAAAAGCTAATGTGAGGCCTAAAATAGGCTTCTCAGGGGAATTTTATTTGGCAAACCCTCAAATTTTCTTATATCCTTATTCTCCCAGCAATTATACACTTGGAATTTTCGGAATAAGGGCATCCATTCCACTTTCTGAGTTATTTGTAAATAAACCGAAAGAAAGGGTTGCTAAATTGAACTTGGAAAAAGAAGAGTTAGAGCATCACCATACTGATGATAAGATGAGAGAACAGGTTTATGAAAATTACCTACGTTTTAAGGAATCGTTACTCCGGATAGATGTTGCAAAAGCAGATATTGAACAATCTATGGAAAGTGCAAGGATTGTTCGAGAAAATTATTTTAACCAAGCATCATTGATAACTGATTTGCTGGATGCCGATATACAATTACTTCAAAGCAAATTCAGTTTTGCCTCGGCAAAGATTAATGCTCAAATTCAATATTATCAACTTCAAAATATTTTAGGAACTCTTTAAGAATGAAAAATAAAAACACATACACTGTAACGGATAAGCTTATTACAAAAATCACTGCATGGATTGCTGGCATTATATCGCTGATATTGATCATTTGGGGAGTCATAACACTTCTTGATATTTCTAAAAATGAAAAGACAAATGACGCACAGGTACAAGAATATATTAACCCAGTTATTGCGAGAGCAGGAGGGTTTATTACGCAAGTTAAATTTGAAGAAAACCAGCCTATAAAAAGAGGTGACACAATTTTGGTTATCGACAGTCAGGAATATATAATTCAAAAAGAACAGACAGAAGCAGCCTTGCTGAATGCAAAGGCACAGTTGGTCGTTTGGCAGAATAAGGTTCAAACGCTCATTAAATCTGCAAAGGTTAACCTGTCTAAAATAGATATAGCAAAAGCTGAGTTGCAGAAAGAGAAACTAGAATACTCACGCTATAAAAAATTAGTTAGTAGTGAGTCGGCAACTAAACAAAAATTAGAAGAAGTTGAATCCGATTATAGTACTGCTATGGCACAGACAGAGTCTGCCGAGGATAATTACCAAGCTTCCTTATTGGAAATAAATGAAGCGCGAGCCCAAGAAATAGTAACGAAGGCAGAAATAAAAAGACTTAAAGCATTATTAGACCGTCACAAGCTAGATGTAACTTATACAGTAGTGACTGCATCCTATGATGGATTTATGGGTAGAAGGACTGTTGAAAAAGGCCAAATGATTGATGCCGGACAGGTATTGGCTTATATTGTAAATGCTGAGACCGATAAATGGGTAGTTGCAAATTATAAAGAAACCCAAATTAGTTCGATGACTCTGGGAGATAGTGCTGAATTTACTGCGGATGCCTACCCTGACAAAATTTTTAAAGGTGTTATTATCTCTTTTTCACCGGCAACAGGGTCTAGTTTTTCTTTACTTCCTCCTGATAATTCAACAGGGAATTATGTAAAAATCGTCCAGCGTGTGCCAGTAAGAATAAAAGTTACCAGCCCGAAAAAAGAAGCTAATTTTCTAAAAGCAGGAATGAATGTGAATGTATCAATTGCCAAAAAACAATAATAAAAATGTTACCAAAAGGGTTTTTGTTTAGAGGTTGGGTTCCAGAATGGCTAGTTAAGATAACGCTATTTATTGTGTTGCTGCCTAGTTTAGTCTTATTCTTTCTGCCTATGGTCAATATTAATGCAGCTGCCGGAAATACCGGCATAGAAACCTACGATGTTATATTTTCGGTTGCTCTGTTTTATGCCGGCTATGTGAGTTTTTTTTCATTGGAAAGACGTTTTTTTAAATTTTTGGCTGCAAAGGAGTACTTTATAATAATTACCATTATACAGATTGTAAGCTCTTTTATCTGTTACTGTACTAAGGAGGTAGGCATCCTGTTCGTTTTCCGCTTTATACAGGGGATGGCTTTTACAATGACGGTAAACCTGTCTTTATCACTTATATATGCACGTTTAAGAAGCCAAAGAGCAAGGGTTATAGGTTACTCTGTGTTTTTCGGAATGTTAGCTGCCATGATTCCTTTCAACAATTTTGTCACGGCTCATGTTGTAGACTCATTTGATTTTAATATTCTATACAAATGTGCCATGTTCTCCTATTTGCCCAGTTTGTTGTTCTTACTATTATTTATGAATAATGTGAGGCTTGATGTAAAGTTTCCATTGTATCAGTTAGATTGGGCAAGCTTTTTATTTTATGCTATTTCGATTTGTTTGATAGGATATGTTATGGTTTATGGACAGGAATACTATTGGTTTGAAGATAAAAGAATCTTTTGGAGTATAGTTGCGATTATAGTTTCTAGTTTTTTTTTCGTTATAAGACAGTTGGGCTTAAAACGACCTTATTTGAATCTTGAAGTATTTAAGTACAGAAACTTTAAAATAGGTGCCTTAATTATTCTCATCTTTTACATTTGCCGATTTGCATTTTCAATCACGACGACTTATTTCCAAGATGTTTTGAGGTTAGATCCAATTCATATTGGTTACATCACCTTACTTAATATTGTTGGACTTATAATTGGGGTCATAGTTTCAGCCGTTTTTGTCCTACATCAACGTCCAGTACGTTTACTTTGGATATACGGGTTTACGCTATTATTTATTTACCACGCCTGGATGGTTTTCCTTTTTACAACGCAGGCAAATGAAAGTAGTTTTTATATTCCGTTGCTGGTTCAAGGACTTGGAGTGGGTACTTTAATGACTCCTTCTATAATATTCATGGTTTCATCTGTACCAGAAAAGTTGAGTGTAACCTCTGCCGGTGTATGCTTATTTATGAGGTGTTTAGGTTTTTATGTCAGTATCGGACTCATGAATTACTATGAGTTGTATTCTAAGAGTAAGCACTATAATACTTTTCAGGACAAGGTATCGCTAGCGAATAGTGTTACCAGTGAATCTATTTCAAAATATGAAAATGCTTTAATGAATCATGGAGTTGGTGCAGAGTATGCTACAAAAGCTGTAAATAAATTAATAGTTGATGCCATAAAAGCACAAAATCATATAAGGTACGCAATTGATTATTATGAGGGAATATGTGTACTCTTACTCTTAACCTTAACCTTGGTGGCACTATTTCCCTATATAAACAGAACTATTTTAACATTATCTAAAAAACAGCCCTCACCTTTTTGATGAGTTTTAAAAGCAGTATTTCATATTAAAATTAATATTATGGAGATTGTATATATCATCTTTTTGCTAACAATAGCTAGTATAACATACTATGGTTTATCCAAAAAAAAGAGAAATACTCTAAAGAAACGAAATCAAGTATTAATAGGGTTATTTCTTCGCATTAATAAACACTTGAAAATTGAAGATAGTTCTAAAGATGAAGTTCATCTTGTGTGGATAAGTATCCGGGGAACTATTAGAATAAATTTATCCCAGTATGGTGGAATTATTTTTATTTCTATTCAAAAAGGAGTGCATGATTTTAAAAGTAAAAGGAAGGATTGGATTTTTTTGGATGTCATGGACCAACATTTGATATTTAATGAAGTCATAGAGGACTTATATAAAATTTCTACTGATTGGAATCTTGGAAAAGATCACATTTTGTCATTATTGAATGAAAGTAACAAAAGTATAGCCAATGTTAAACTTGAAAACATATTCTTTAATTACAACAGGGCTGCAGCTGCCTATTGCTTGGCTTACCAGAGCCTTAATGCTATAAAAAAGAAACAAAGCTTAGATGATGCCGAGTCTTTTGAAGTACTTTTTTTTCTTTGTATGGTCACTTTTGAAAGATTGAAAAAGAGAAGTAAATCTAACTTAATGAGCATGTTTGTTAACTATCTGCTATACTTCCTTGAAACTCGAAATTTGTTAATAGAAATCAAAGATGTTCCAAAGCTGGTTAACCATAGAATTGGTATGTATACTGAGCAGGTTCATGTCGTAAAAGATGATTTCAATTGTAATTTTGGTGTTTTATATTACTATTTTTTTGTTAAACCGCTTGGTCTTAAGTCAGCTTCGCTATTAGTGGTTAGCCAACAAAACAAGTTTTCGTCCATATTAATGCCTATTTTAGTAGAACTTGAAAGCAAATTATTAGTGCTGGAGAACCAAATTGCAAAAAGCAAGTAAGTGACATTGTTTACAATTTTACAATTTTTTAATTGCATACGGAGAGATGAATCTAGGTTTCTGAATTAAACGCAGCAACAAGAAATATGATGGTTACAAAAGACAAAAAAACGGCTATATCTGATGAAACATTTTTTCAACTTTTGTATATTGAAAATCTCGAAGCCATACAGTTTTGTTGGAAAGTGCGTGAGGGACTAAGGCAAAAAATTTGCTTTATAAGGATTAAAAATTACACGGATTGGTACTTTTCAAATTTTTTACATTTGCAATTAGAAAGAAAACTGAGAATAGCAATTTTTGTTTTAGGGAATGATCATATATTGACAAAAAAAATGTTAACTAAACATAGACGAATTAAGAGGGTTTTTTTAAGCAATAAAGATGTTGAAAGATCATTGCATAGGATAGAGGAAGAGTTAGAAAATTTGATTCGATTTGAGGACCACTATGTTTTTAAGGAATTAAAGTTTGATTATTGTTTAAGTGAGTTTTTTGAACGAGAGTATTTGTCTCCGAAACTTTCTCATGCTTGCAAAGATTGGTCTGATCCGTTTTGGAAGGTAAAGCGATAACACTTTAAAATATTATTATGAGCACTAACATAATTGTAACTAGACTTGAAGTTTTATTAAATCTGCCTTTTATTTCTGCATATACGAGTAATTCGAATGTCTGCTTTGCGAATAATAATGATGTTAGGGTAGAGTACCGGGATAATTTCAATGAAAGAGATATAGTAGCTTATATAATAGGGATCATAGACTGCGAAGATTTTTCGCAATTCAATTCAGTGTGTTTAGAAGTACCTTTTCCAAAAAGTGAGTCTTACTTTTGGGAGGTAGTTAAAATAAAAAATAAACATAATTTGATTGACAAAGTACTTAAAGAGTTTACTGTATCTGAATTTTTTGCTACATTTCTTACCACTGAAAAATGGAGTGACTGAGATTTTACCGTTTCAAATGGAAGCTATTTTGGGCTTAAACTCACTTAATTTGAATTTCATCTTGGTCTAGAAGGAGTACATTTCTTAAAATTACGGCATGGTTAATTTGATAACTTTTAGCACCAAAAAGTAATGTAACCGATTGATTTCTGGCAATTTCTCTAAGTCGTTGTAGCTCCCTACTCTTTGATGAAAGCTCTTGGCGATAGCGGATTGCAAACTCAGCGAATCTCTCTTCTTTGTGGTCGAACCACTTCCTTAATGTTGGTGAAGGAGTGATTTCTTTGTTCCATTCATTTACGAATAAATCAGTTTTTTTTATTGCACGAGGCCAAATCCGGTCGACTAAGACCCGATATGATCCATCGGGTCCTTTATTATCATATACTCTTTTTATTTGAATCATCATTGAAGTATGCTGTTTAATTCTTCCTCCAGAGCAATAGTTTTAGGAAACAGAATGTTATTTTCTAAGTGAATGTGGAGATGAAGATCCTCTTCAAATTCTTTAAGCAAAGCATAGGTCACTTTAAATGTATTACAGGCATCCTGTGGAGGATTATAGTTATTGGTTAAGATTGCAATTTCATTAAACCGATCTCCCTCATCGCTATGTTCGCGTTGCATCATTTCTATTGGATTTTTTACTGTTCCAAATGCAGGTTTACCGACAGATGCTCCTGTTTTCATCGCTTTTGCTAGTCTAGAGATGTAAGGGAATAACATAAGTTCTTCCTTCATCATGTGCTTTGAAAGTTCTTCAGCAACAGTATTGAAATAATTTTTAATTTCAAATAATTCAGGATGCTTATCTCCATGAACTTCTACAACTTTGTTTAGGTAGGGTTTGAGTTCTAAAATGGCCTTTTCAACATAACGATGATGCTTAATTTCTATATGATTTACTAATTGGTCTACACTCCAAGATTGATAATCAACTGTTTCTTTTTTTTCATGAAGGAGCATTAGTTCTAGTTGTTGAACAATCATTTCGAATGAAATGTTTCTTTCGTTACAAACCTCTTTTAAAGATTTATTACCGTGACAACAAAAGTCGATTCCAAGAGATTTAAAAACGGATGCTAAACGGTAGTCTTGTGCCACCAGATGGCCCACAGTTTGGTTTATATGTATTTTCATAATGTTTAAATTTATAATTATTATTCAATTAGTTCTTGTTGTTAAGTAGTCAACGAATAGCGAATGACGCTATTCTTTATTATGCTCCTTTACTGAATGTAAGGAGTGTGATTCACTATTTTTTTGGAACTCAATTTTGGCGTGGAATAATTTTGCCATTTGATTTGCCTGCCATTTAGCTTTTTCAGCTTTATCTCCTATAAATAAAAGATCAATTGTTGAGCAGAATAATTCTAACCAACGATCAAAATGTTCTTTATCAACAGATAGTTCAGCATGTGGAGGGAACGGACTACCCTTATATGTATACTCTTCGAGAAGAACTGTCTGCCAAAAGCGATACATTTTTTCAAGATGTTCGGGCCAACAATTATGAAGTTTTTGGTCAAATATTTCAGAAAGAATGTCATCTTTTTGTACCTGTGCGTAAAAAGAATCAACTAGTAGCACAATCTCCTTTATGTTTAAAATTTCTTTTTTCATTTGAGTTAAATTACTTAGTTTAGATTAAAATTTGTGATCAAATAATACAGCGCCCAAGCTATAAAAGCAATTAATAGTATCCACAACCAACTTGGAATACTATGAGGCGTTTCACTTCCAATTATTATGAATTTTTTTTGATCTCCCTTATCATAGGCATTAATCATCAGAGGAATAACTCCATCTACGGTTTCATTTTCCCTAATCCCTTCAATTGCTATTGAAGGACCGTTGCGAACAGTGAATTTAATTTTCTTAATCCCTTCTCGACCTGTCGAAGATTTACTTACGATTTTTAAGATATGATCACCATCTATCAGCTTATTAGTATCTAATTCAAACTGAATAGGCGTTTCAAATTCTGCAATGGGCTGAATGTCATTGTCTAGAAACAATATTATTTTGGCTTTGTCATCATTCATTTTGTTTTTTTGTTACAAGTTTAATATCGTTTTTTTAATGTGTTTATCGTCTTTTTCACCCGGCTTAAAAATGTATTTAAGAGCGTAAAAAAATGTTATAACCGTTATTACACTTATTAGAGCAACAATTATCCAATCCCAATTGTTTTGTGGTCCAACACCATGTGTTATTCCACGAGTTATTTTTGGTTGCGCCTTTTCACAAGCGGGACAAGCCAGCGCGGATTGCTGCACTAAGAGTATAATAATTATTGTTGAAATTTGAATTCTCATAGTATCATTTTTTAGGTATTAGTTTTAGCTTTTCAATGATGTCTTTTACTTGTTCTATAGTTACTTTTTTTGCATTATTGCCCCAACTCGTTCGTTCGTGATTAATGATAGCGGTTACTTCTTCAGCCGTGAGATTGTTATCAGTCCCGACTGCGTTCATGGTTGCATACTCAGGTCTGGGATCATATCCCTGCATAATTATGGTGACAAATAATTCTAAATTATCGCCAAGGACTACCGGACTATTTTTTAGAGGTGGGAAGGCTCCTTTTAGTCCCTCACCATTTGCCTGATGGCAGCTCATACAATTGTTGGCATATAGAGATTCACCGTCTGGCATCGAGGTATCTACAAGTTCCTTAGGTTTTTTATTTTCTATTTTTTTATAGAGAAATGAATTTGTAGGACTTCCATCTGGTAACTCTGTTTGTTTTAAACTTTGGAGGTAGGCTACTAATTGAAGGGCTTCTTTAGTGGCTACTATTTTTCTCTTTGTCCTATTATTAAAATTATCAGGTAAGATTATCTCTATGTCATTTTTGCCTATACTTTTCTTTTCTTCAAACAGCCATGGGTATGCCGGCATTATTGATTTTTGGACAGTTGCACGTGGTTGATATAAATGCAGTAGATGCCACATCAGGCTTGGTTGGCGTTTACCAATATTTGTTAAATCTGGCCCTGTTCGTTCTGTACCCATTAGAGTTGCCGTGTTTCGCCATAGATCCGCTCGTTTATTTGCAGCATAATCTGCAGCAATTGATGGTCGATCACCCCAAACATTGTCCATGTCGACATTACGTACTTGTTGCGTGTGACAAGCCACACAACCATTTGCTATGTATACCTCTTTGCCTTTTATAGCGTCATCACTTGGTGGCGCTGCATTTGGTAAAATTGCGTTGTACTCTTGGTTATAAAGTGCCGGCATTATTGCCATTATAAGCGTCAGTATTATAAAAAGGCTTAGAGCACTTAAAAATAGTTTCTTATGATTGTTGAATAATTCCATAGGGATGCTGTTTACTACTTATTCGACTGTATACTCTTTCCGTTCTTTTGCTTTTAATATTTCGCTTGGTGAGGTCGGAATACGGTAATCATTTTGAGGGTTTACCATTTTATAAAAGTTATAGGCAAATAAAATATGAGATAACCACATTAGGGAACCTCCTATTGCCCGCCATAACCAATATGGAGCCATAAATGATACAGTATCGATAAATGGTTTACCTTCTAACCACAATAGTCCTCTCATAGTTGCTCCGTACATTAAGGGAAATGTGTAGAATAAGAGGCCTAATAAGGCAAGCCAAAAGTGGGCTCCAACTGTAATTTGCGGTGGTTCATTCCCAGTAAGGCGCGGTACGATGGTATAGATGAACGCCCATAACATGAAAGTTATAATACCGTACATGGTTAGGTGAGAGTGTGCTACAGTAAAGTCAGTGAAATGCCATATCAGGTTGGTAAATCTGAAAGCCTCAGCGGTACCTTGTAAAGAACCGGTAAAATAAAATATAATTCCAATAACGTAGAATGGGAGTGTATAGCTGGTACTTAGTTTGCCCCAAGACCCATTTATTGTCATTAAAAAATTTGTAGTTCCTGCGACAACCGGTATTATCATTCCCATACTACCCACGATGGCTATAGTCTGCATCCACCATGGTATAGCACTAAAGATAAAATGATGCGTTCCGATGAGCGTATAAAATAATATTTGCGACCAAAAGGCCAAAATACCAAGGCTATATGAGTAAATAGGTTTGTTAAGTTGTTGTGGCAGGAAGTAATACATAAGGCCAAGGGAAAAGAGCATAAACCACATACCAACTCCCTGATGCATGTAGTACCCTTGAATTATAGTTTCCCCCAAACCATCTTGCCAAGAGGGCCAATAAGCAACAAATGTGATTACGAGTACAAACATCAGTGATGCTACAATATACCAATTTGAAACGTAAATTTCTTTTGTTTTTTTTATAGCTACGGTCTTCCAAAAATTTATTAGTGTAAGTACAATACCAATGCCGAATAAGCTCATTATTGGCCATACGTACTCTCGATATTCTCCTCCACCATTATTTATACCATTCATTAAGGAAATGCTGCCAAGAAATACTGCTGCATTTATGAGGATTAATGATTGATATCCTTTTTTTGTGCTTGCTATATCGACATTACTGACGCGAGGGACAACATAGTAGGCAAGTCCAATCATTGCTAAAGAAGCCCAGCCCCAGAAGACCATATTCGTATGGACTGGTCGTAATCTACCAAAACTTAACCAACTATTATGATCCAAGTCCGGAGCAACGAACTTAATACCCAGGTATTCGCCTATAGTTGTACCAATTACTAACCAAAATGTTGCACAAGCAAGATACCAAAGTATCAGTTTTGTTAATTTGGGTTCAATGTATGGACGGGGCTGGCTCTTTTTTTTCTGCTCTACAAATCTGATTTCTTCTGACTTGTTTATATTACTGAGTAATCCTTTATTGTCATTTGAATTTAAATTTCCGCGGAGTTCATTATTAGTCAACTCAAATTCAATTTCTTTTTGACGTTTTTTGAGAAGTTTAATTTCCTTCTCGCTTAGGTTATGTAGATAGTTGTTAAATTTCTCCTGCTTGTTCTTATTTATATATCTTCTTAAAACATTATTTGCTTTAATTACAAGAATAATAGATGCAACTATTACCGGTATGGCAATTAAGAATAATATAATAATAATTCCGTATTCGTCAAAAATGTTGTTGTTCATACTTACTTATTTAGTGGACAAAAATGTCCATTATTATTTTAAATTTTTTTATCTTTTTAGAAAGGTAAGACCGGTTTCAATTCCTTCGGCAAGTTCTTTAATAGTAGTGTTCTCTAACATTTTTTTTAATTCTTCTCGGATAGCTTTGAATTCAAAATGAACTGGACATGGTTTTAATTCGTTGCATTTTTTTAAACCTAAACCACAACCTTTATATATCAAGTCTCCATCAATTGCTAAAACAATATCGCTTAACCTCAAAGATGACAATGCTAAACTATCCATCGAAAATCCACCTGTAGGACCTTTATCTGAGTTAATCATTTTCTTCTTTGTTAACTGCTGAAGTATTTTGGAAGTATAAGCCAATGGTGAATCGATTTCTGTTGAAACCTCCTTTAGACTTACTTTTCTATTTAATACCGACTGCTGCCCAATATAAATTGATGCTTTAATTGCGTATTCACATGCCTTTGAAAACATAATTTTTTTTACAAAAATAATAATATTGGGAATAATGGACAATTATGTCTACTATATTTTTTAATATTACTATTATAAAAGCATTTTCAGTTTCATACATGAAATCAATCAATAGTTTTTTACTTAAACTGATTTTCATTTGTCTAAATTTTAAAGTGATTGTAATAAAACTCTATTTAAAATTAATGCATGATTACGAGATGGATTTTGCGACTTGCATAGTAGAGTGATTTTTTTATGTTTTGCTATTTTCCTTATTCGGTCAAGTTCCTTCTCATTTGCTAATAGTTCAAGAACATATAGCTTGGAAAAAAGGTCAAAATCTGTAATTTTTTCTTTGAGACATTTTGTAAGTCGCGGAGATGGAGCAACTTGTTTATTCCATTCATCTATTGTGATTTCAGATTTTTTTATTTCCCTTGGCAGTGTACGGTCAATGAATATTCTGTAGGTGCCATCGGAATCTTTGCTTTCGTATATACTTTTTACAGCAATACTGTCTAGGGGTATTTTTTTAGGAAAATCCTTTAGTTGTAATTCCATAACTTATTGTGATAAATTTTGTATTTCGATTTCAAAATTTTTTAACCATAAGCCAAATAAAAACAATCTGTACACCATTATTTCCACTATTTTAATTCTTACAATCTATCTTGAGTACATTGGAGCAATTGCAATGGAGATTTATTTCTTTTTTATCGAACATTAAGGAACCTAAGCGTACGATGTTATTTGTCCCATAATTAATAATGATTGCGATTCATAATTTTGAAAAAACAATCTTTAAGGCAAATTTATGGCAACATTTCTAAACATAAATGCTTTTGGCCTGAATGAATAAATAATAGGCTGTTTTTTGTAAAATCACTGAATTTTTGGGCTTTATCTTTGTGTTTATAATGGATCAAACATCTATTTTAAGGCATTTTTGATAAACTAAAATTTATAAATAAACAGTAATATGAAATCCTGTAAAAAGGTAGTTGATAGCTACAATATTATTTTAACTCAAATTACATCCAATGTGAAAATTAACAGCAATAAGAAGCCGATAACTGAAAGATATCGAGAGCTTGTTGATCATATAGTTAGATTGGATCCTAATGCTGAAGTTCAAGTTCATACAGATGATTCGATTATGTTACTTTTTCCGGAGACTGAAAATGTATGTGCTTTCTTTCTTGTGCAATTCCCAGGTATTATATCTGTAGAATTTATAATAGCCGGCGAAAAAAGTATGCAATACGAATGGATTTTTGCCGATAATAAAGATTCCAGACTAATATTTAGACAGATAATCAATGATACCTTAAATCATCCTATCAGCAAAGGAGTTAATCCAAGCTTGTTGAAAACAATGAATCTGAGGAAGCATCCTGTGAACATAGACATGGGTGTTAACTTTTTTGAACTAACTCTCCAAAAAAGTGAGGCAGTCATCATCTTTTGTATTGCATGGAATGGTATGCTTGTCATGGATAAGATAGAGAGGGCTAGTATCGAAGGCAAGTTTGAGATACTTTTTTTCAATTGTATGTTGATAATGAATTATCTCGATAATTCTAAAATAGAACTTTCTGGAATTCAAAACGATTTGATAAGATTGTTAATTTTCTATCTTGAAAAGCACCAATTGGTTAAACATTTTGATTTGGAGCTTCTTATTAATCAACGAATTGATTTTTATGGTAATGTTGTGAAAGAAATGGAGACTATGTCGAGGAGTACATGCTATGCTCTATACTATTATTTTTATATTAAGCCATTATACCGTAAAACAAATTTATCATTACTACCTATAGAACATAACATGATTTCGAACCTTATGCTAATGAATGAAAATATCAGAAAAAAAGTTGTCTTGTATCTAAGTTAAAACTTGAGATTGTGATGCTAAACATAGTTATTATGTTAGATTTTTTAATAATTTAAACACAAGATTGGGAAAGATGAATTGTCACTCATTTTATCATTTTGTATTGTATGATCCATTATATTGAATAATTGTACGAAGGAATAAGACATTACTATGACATCTACTTTTAAAACAACAGCAAGATATTTTATTTTATCAGAAATAGACAGGCCATCTTGAACATTACCATAAATGCCGGTAATCTTGAGTTTTAAATTGTCGATAGCATAATCTAGCTGATAAGAAACATTGGTTAATTCTACAATCTGGGAATAATCCTTTACAGTAAGAAAATGAATCCATAAGTCATCGATTTTTATTAAGGGATTTATAAAAGATAAGTAGTCTGTTATTTTTGTATTGTTGGCAAAGGGATACAATACTGATTCTATTTTTTGTTTATTAAAAACGACCGGGATTGTCAAAAATGAGCAGGTTATATGCTTAATTATTTCCAATGATGAGGAAAAGTGTGTCGTCCCAAAGATATTGTTCTTACCAGATGTGCCTAAAATGACTAAATCTATTTTGTTCAACATTACAATTTCTTGGATACCACTACCGACTGCGCCCATTTGAACTATTATAGTAAAAGGGAGTTTGTTATTATTTATTTTGTTTAGGTCATTTGGATCCATTTCTAATAAAACACTTTTTGCAGTTCGGTCTATCATTGCTGTTATCTTGCGACGAACATTAAAAAACTGGGTTTTGTATCTGGGTTTTGTTATATGTACAAGATACAAATTGGCTTTATTGAAATCAGCAATCCGGAACGCCATTCTTAGGGCATTTCGTGCTGAAGGAGAGAAATCCATTGGGACACAAATATTATTACAATTGAGTTTCATAAATCATTGTTTTTATAGACGGAGTAGTAGGTTAAGTTGATTTCAAATTTAGTTTTCGTTTCAATACAACAGGTTGATGCTTGTCAACCAATAATTCGTAATTATGAGTTTCAATCTTTACAATTATCGTTTCAAGAGTAATGAACTATTTGAAAATATTACAAGTGAGGAAGGCGGAAAGCTCGAATCCATCAAAACTTTAAGGCAATGTAATAAAGGAGAAGTTCTTTATGCTCAAGGAAGTCTAACATCGTTTGTTTACAGGCTCAAAAGGGGTAAAATTAAAATTGAACAACTAAACACTGATGGAAGAATTCGCATTATATACATATATACGAAAGGAGATTTTTTTGGATTTAGGACACTATTCAGCAATGAAAAAAATCCAGTTAGTGCAATTTTTTTGGAAGATGGTGAAGTTGAAATCTATGAAGGAAAAAAATATCTCCGTATCATCAAAGAGTCAGTAACATTGTCTGGTATTCTTATTCAGATACTTAGTTATGAATTCAATGTATGGGTTAATTTTATCTCATCATTATCACATAAAACTGCTAGAGCAAAAGTAGCATTGGTGCTACTTATTCTGAGCGAAAAGTATAAAAACGATAACCCACCAGCTATAACTATGACCAAATTGGACATAGCCCGTTATAGTGACACTACCGAAGAAACAGTAGTCAGGGTTATCGGATTTTTTGTGAAACAGCGATTATTAACTAATAATGGCAGGAGCATTCGGATTATCAATAACAAATTATTAGAAATGATCGCCGAAGGATCTTAAAAGTTTCCTGAAATCAGGATTTAAAAACTTTAAGGACAGTTTTTTCCCCTAAGTTATTTTTTAGTTCTATTAAGTAAAGACCAGTTTGACCATTAATCTTCAATTTAATATTTTTTGTAGACAATATCTTTTCTTCATATAAGACTTGGCCCAATGTATTCATCACTTTAGCGGTAACACTTTCATATTCCTGAGCAACATCTATGTTGAGGGTTTCTGCTACCGGATTTGGGTAATAAATTACTGATGACTCAAAACTGCTAAAGGATGTTTGTAATGCTGGGTCTGTCCATTTAAAATCATCTATCGCCATGTAATTAAGTGAAGCAGGTACCTGAAAGCGCCATTCATCTGCTTCAATAGCGGCTTGTCCATCAGCATCAAAATCAAGCTTAACATATCCATTATTCACAGTAATTACTGAAGTGATAGAATAGCTCATGAAAGAAACCAGATTATTATTTCGGTACCATGAAACCAGAATATTTCCTGAACCTGCGTAAATGCAATCAGCAGAAACAAACATCCAAAGACTATTCAACCGGACATTATTTCCATCGCTGGTAGATATAATGCCAGTAACTCCAGGAGTACCACACGAGTTTGAATTGTCAATATAATAATTTGAAGGGCCTAATCCATAGTCCTGCAAATGTTCGATATGAAATACACCGCCTAGATTGAATGTTTTCGTATCACTAGCAAACGAAAGTGCATTGTCTGTTTGTGACTCGAAAGTTTCTGTTACCTGAGCGCTGATAGTTGTAACGGATAAAAAGGTTGTAATAATTAGTACTGTTTTTTTCATAAATATAAATTTAAATTGTTTACTTATTTATTTTTGAAGTTTAAAAGACTTAGGTTCATCAAGATTAGGATTGGTTATAAGCATTATGCCAAAAGAAATGCTAAACGAACAATAGATTAAAACCAATAAGCAGATCTTGTAATTTTCATTAGAGTGAAAAATTTGTCCCTTTAATAAGAATATAAATCCGACGAGATAATGAGTAAAGTTTGCAAGGATAACGGGTCGATTGTATATTCCGCCCAGCATGCTCCCTTTGACAAACCAATTAAGAACAGCAAATGAAAAATATAAAGCTCCAAGAATCTGCGTAAATACTAAAATAATTGGAGTAGCTTTAATATTTTGACTCTCCCACAAAAAATCAGGAGCAAAACTTAAAATCACACCAGACACTCCCAAGGTAACAGAACTTGCTGTCATTATTGTTTTTCTTAGCATAGCTGTTTGTAAAATGCCGTTGGTCATATTTGTTTTAACTAGAATGATAGCGAAGATAACAGAACACCATTGAGATAAGTAGGCATAATATCGTAATTATAAAGGCTTTTTTATCACTCATAATATGAAATATCTTTTGGTGAACAAGACAACACTATACAATGGAGGCTTTAAATTCGGACTTGACAGATTTCTTTTTGAACTTGCCATAGAAACAAGATGTAACAGTACTGCTGTTGGTATCGTTAATTCCGCGAGAGGCTACACAAAGGTGATCTGCTTCAATAATTACTGCAACATTTTCAGTCTTTAACGCTTCCACCAACCCATCAGCTATTTGCTTAGTAAGTCTTTCCTGTACCTGTGGCCTTTTGGCATAAAACTGAACAAGACGATTAATTTTAGAAAGACCGATTACCTCCCCTCCTGAGATATAAGCAACATGCACTTTTCCGATGATAGGGACAAAATGATGTTCACAATAAGAATGAAGTGTTATGTTTTTTTCAACAAGCATTTCATTGTACATATATTTATTTTCAAACAGCTTTATATCAGGCTTGTTAGAAGGATTCAAGCCGCTAAATACCTCTTTGACAAACATTTTGGCCACTCGATGGGGCGTTTTTTTTAGACTATCATCCTCAAGATTGAGCCCGAGAGTATGCATGATTTTATAGAAGCATTCTTCAATTATTTCTATTTTTGACTCATCGTTAATATCAAATGCCCCCGCGTGCATAGGTGTCTGTATATCAGCATGCAATTTCTTATCAACCATTATATTTAATTTTAGTATCTGGTCACCCATTTATTATTATTTATACTAGTTACTGTTTTTTTAATTTAATTTTTCAAAGAGGATTAACAATAAAACACGATAAGCTAACAAGTAAAGACGTTACCAACTTCACCTGAAAGCTTAAGATTTTATAGCTAGTATTTATGGGCAAGCTTTGCTATCCTTGTTAACGAGAAGGCACCAATAGCCATTACAAAATCACGAACGGCCACATCAAAGAATGAACCGCCAGCTAATAATAATACACCAATAAGGGCAAGCCATGCTGAAACTATATAACCTCCAATAACTGGTCTTGCCAGGACTATAAGACCAGCCACAATTTCTATAATCCCAACTAATATCATTAGTGTGTGTGGAGAGAAAGGTAAAGAGGAAGATAATGCTGGAGGTACATAATCCTCCCAATGTGTGAGTAAATTAAAAAATTTATCTAGCCCCGCCACAATTGGAACTATACCATATGTCAATCTGAGCAAGTCTGACGTTTGTCTGATTGTTTGTGAAATTTTTGCTTCCATTATCTAAGTTTTTAATTATTTAGATGTTAGATGAAAAAAACTATGTAGAGGTTACAAAATTTCAAAAAGTTACAAAAGGAGTAGTTCAATAGTAGAACAAATGATCATTAGCTCACATTAAAATATGAAGATTAATTATATTCTCAGGTCTTCCCTTAGCAAAATTATTGATGTTTTCAAATGCTTTTGAAAAGTATAGTTCATACCCGTTTTTTTCGACATATCCCAAGTGAGGCGTGCATATTACATTAGGCATTTTTAATAATGGGAATTCTTTGTCGAAAACAGGTTCGTCTTCATATACATCTAAAGCTGCAAAACCAGGTTTTCCTGATTTTAGTGCCTTTATTAAAGCGTCTTTCTCCACCAATTCAGCCCGACTAGTATTAACGAAGATTGATTCACTTTTCATCTGCTGTAAATCTGTTAATTTGACTATGCCGGTTGTTTCCGGTACTAATCTTAAATTAAGCGACACTATATCAGAGGTTTTAAAGAATATTTCTTTGCTTTGGGCTTTTATAAAACCATCGGATTCAGCATTGGTCAAAGACTTTTCACTACCCCAAACTTGCACAGTCATATCGAAAGCTTTTGCGTAGGTTGCTATTTTCTTGCCAATTTTACCATAGCCCCATATGCCTAATGTTTGGCCTTTTAGTGTTGTCCCAATGTTTGTTTGCCACAGACCGTTCTTCATATCTTCAATTGCTTGTGGAATTTTTCTTTGGGCATTTAGAATTAGTGCCCAAGTTAATTCAGCCGGGGCAATCGGTGAACCTACTCCATCTGCAATCAACACTTTATATTTGTTACATGCTTCGATATCGATATGGTTTGCAATTTTCCCAGTTTGGCTGATTAGTTTAAGATTTGGCAAACTGGATAAAAAGTTTTCCGTTATTTTTGTTCTTTCGCGTATTAGTACTAATACTTCTGCTTCTTTAAGTTTTGCGAAAGAGGTAGCAGAGATGTTGTGAAGATCTTGGACTACTGTCACTTCATGTCCTTCCAAAAGTCTGTAACAGTTTAAGTTTTTTACAGCTTCCTGATAATCATCTAGAATTACAACTTTCATTTTATTTTATTGATTTATAATTTAATAATTGTTTCCATTACGTAAGCAACAATCCTATCGCATCTTGAATTACCAAATTCAAATAGCTCAGCTTTATTGACCATACTAAGGAGTGATTCTTTCATCATTGTTCGTCCGCGGTGAAGTCTTACCTTGACATTGCTTTGACTTATTTTAAGACAATCTGAAATTTCGGAGATATTCATTCCTTCCACTTCATTAAGCATAAAAACAAGCCGGTATTTTTCGGGAAGTTTTTCGAATGCTCTTTCAATAAAACCCGCTTTCTCTGTTTGTGCAATTTTATTTTCCTGATTCATACTCGTATTGTCTGGTAATTGATATGTTTTTTCTTCTAATGATGTCGTTCGCATTCTTACTTTACTGAGTTTTCTGTTTTTTTGCAATGCTTCATTAATTCCTATTCGTATTAGCCAAGTTGAAAACGACGCTTTATTATTGAATTGATATAGTTTTTGAAATGCGTTGATGTATGTGTCCTGCATAACGTCTTCAATTTCACTCTCATCGTTCAAATAACTTCTTACGGTTCTATAAAGTATTTGATTGTATCTCCTAAGCAGAATCTCAAATAGTTCAGTCTCACCTTGCAGGATTCGTTCAATTATAACTTCGTCCGTTAACGGCGGTACCGATTTCTTTGTTTTGTTTGTTTCCATGGTGATGTTCTTGTTTTTTTGATTAGATGCAAATCAGGAACACAAGGTTACATAATGTAACTATTAAATCACTTAATGCATCTAAGTCGAAGTTTCACAGATGCAAAAAAATAAAAGGGCTCTGCTTTTTTGCAGTTGCGAATTGGTATTTACATCGTTTAATATCTGATTAGCGGGAAAAAAGAGCTCTTTCAAATTTACAAATTAAAAATCCAGAAAATGTATTACGACTCAAAAATCATCCATAAAGAATGGATAACGCACGATGTACTGAAATTGAAATTAGAAAAGCCGAAAACATTTCAATGCAAGATTGGACAGGCAATCGAATTGTCAATAGATATTTTAGAATCATTTAAGCACTTTGCCCCATTTACTTTAACTAATACAAATGAAGACGACTTTCTTGAAATAATAGTTAAAGTGTACACAGAAAAAAAAAGGTTGACGTTCTGGCTTTCGGAGATGCCTCTTGATTCCAAAATAATAATTTCTGAGGCTTGGGACTCTTATGAATATAAAGGTAGTGGCGTGTTTATTGCCGCTGGCTCAGGAATCACTCCTTTTATACCAATGATAAGAAATTTGTCAAAAGCAAATATGCTTGGGAATAATACTCTGATTTATGCTAATAAAAAGCAAGAGGATATTATATTGAGAAATGAGCTTACCGGACTGTTGGGCGATAATTTTTTGAATGTCTTGAGCAGAGAAGTAACTGATTCATGTTTACATGGCAGAATTGATAGACCTTTCTTAGAATCTAGAATTGGTAATAAAAGATTATTTTTCTACATCTGCGGTCCTGAGGGATTTAACTATAGTGTCAAGGAAAATTTAATTAGTCTTGGAATTGCTGAAGAAAAAATCCAGGTTGCATAGTAAAGCATTACCAAAAAATAAATGAAAAGATTTGTAACCTAGCATTAGAATTTTCATCAAAAGCCTATAAACTTTAAATTATTCAAAAATGAAAAGAATTAATTCAATTAAAAAAACACTTGGAGCACTACTGATTTTATTAGTGTCATCCTATTCGTTCGGGCAAAAACAACCTCAATTATCAGATCCTGAAATTGCATCAGTTGCCGTAGTCGCTAATCAAATAGATATCAGCTATGCGGAAATAGCAATTGAAAAAAGTAAAAACAAAGAAATTAAAGAGTTTGCGACGTTGATGATGACGGATCACAAGGCTGTTATTGGACAAGCTGTAGCCCTTGTGAAAAAATTGGGTGTTACCCCCAAAGACAATGCTGTTAGTCAGTCATTATTGAGTGCTTCGGAGGGAACTAAGAAAGAGTTGAAAGCAAAAAAAGGAAAAGACTTTGACAAAGCTTATATTGACAATGAGGTTGCTTATCATAAAGCAGTTATTAATGCCGTAAAAGATCTTTTGATTCCACAATCTAAGAATGTTGAATTGAAGTCATTATTACAGGCGGTTTTGCCTGCTTTAGAGTCTCATTTGGCTCATGCTGAAATGGTACAACATAAATTTTCAAAATGATGACTATCAGAATGAATCACTTTAGAGGCATTTTATGCTTGCTTTTTATGACAGTTTTCGTTTTGAACGTTAGTGCTCAAAAAAAGGTTAAAGGGCCTAAAGTGTATACGGTAATCATTTCAAAAATGAAGTTTACGCCTTCTGAATTGGTTGTTGAAAAAGGATCTAAGGTTGTTTGGATCAATAAAGAATTTTATCCGCATGATGTTACTGATGAGTTAAAAAAAACATGGTCTTCGAAGCCATTAAACCAAGATCAAAGTTGGAGTAAAATCATTACAAAGAATGAAAGCTATTTCTGTAACCTTCATAAAACAATGAAAGGTAAAATTATTGTGAAGTAGATAATTTAAAACTAAATAAAGCTAACTTATAAAATTTAAAAAATGAAAATCAATAGAATCTACAGTCTGTTATCGGTGGTACTTGTGGGTGTTTTTAGTAGTAGTTGTACAGAGACAGAGATAAGAACCGAGACAATTACTGAAACTTTAGATCCGGCACTGGTAACGGAAGGAAAGGAAACCTTCAGACACGACACGTTTGGAGATGAAGACTTTTGGAGTGGTATTTTGCACCTAGATAAAGCAATAAAAGGCTCTTCTAATGGTGGATATGGTTCAGGTGTAAGTCCTGCTACGGCACTAGCAGTTGGACTAAAAGTTGATTCAGAAGCATTGCCAGCTGAGCTTGTTCAAAGCATACAAGCAGGTCAAGTTGATTTGACTAGTCCTGCTACAACACTTGCCCTATTAAAATTAGATGCAGTGGTAGGGTTAAAAGGGAACTTCAATTCTAACGGAGATATGACATCAGTTGGAATTACTTGTGCACTGTGTCATTCAACGGTTGACGATTCATTTTCAGCCGGGATTGGCAAAAGACTCGATGGTTGGCCAAATAGGGACTTAAATGTAGGAATGATAGTTTCATTAACTGATAATGCTGCTTTTTTAGCTAATTTGCTTCATGTAGATGAGGCGACAGTAATGACTGTTTTACAAGGATGGGGACCTGGGAAATTTAATGCAGGTCTGTTTATGGATGGTAAAGCATTGAAACCTGATGGTACTATAGCCGCTAATCTTATCCCTGCTGCTTTCGGGATGCAAGGCGTTAATTTAGCAACTTATACCGGTTGGGGAGATATGACTTATTGGAATGCATTTGTTGCTAATTTAGAAATGCATGGAAAAGGTAATTTTTCTGATTCTCGTTTAAATAATGCAGCACAGTTTCCTATAGCTAGTGAAAATAATTTTGGGAATGTTACGAACAATCCAGACTTGATAACTCCAAAATTACCTGGCTTACAAGCCTATCAATTATCGTTGCTCGCACCTACGCCTCCAGCAGGAAGCTATGATGCAGCCGGTGCGGCAGCTGGTAAGATTGTATTCCAAAGTGTAGGACAATGTGCTACTTGTCATATTTCACCAATTTTGACTGATGCAGGCTTTAACTTGCATTCAGCTGCCGAGATAGGGATTGATGATTTTGAAGCGAGCAGATCCCCAACGGGAATGTACAGAACTACTCCGCTTAGAGGATTGTTTGCCAGAAGTAGAGGAGGTTATTATCATGATGGAAGATTTGCTACTTTGAATGATGTTGTGAATCACTACAACAATCATTTTAATCTACAGCTTAGTTCACAACAGAAGAGTGATCTAGTGGAATACCTGAAATCTATCTAATCTTAGTACTTGTTTTTGATTGGGTCCCGTGATTGACATGACATATTGTTTGGTCACGGGATTTTTTTATACTCTTTAAATCTTTCTACGGTATTACATTCAATTCCTGAATATTTCTCACACCAAATTAAGTCTCATGATAAGAAAACTAGCTTTACTATTTTCGTCCACGTATTTAATGTCCCTTTTGTTTTTGATATTTGCTTGCTCGATGGCAGCAGGGACTTTTATCGAGAATAGTTATGATACGAACACGGCAAGAACTATCATATATAATGCATGGTGGTTCGAGTTAATTTTGTTTTTGTTTGTTGTGAACTTTATTGGTAATGTATTGAGGTTTAACTTATTCAGAAAAGAAAAAATTATAATCTTAATGCTACACTTAGCTTTTGTTTTTATTATAACCGGAGCATTTATCACTAGATATTTTGGACTTGAGGGAACAGTCTCATTAAGAGAAGGGGAAAGTAAACAAGAAATAGTGTCTGACAAAGCTTATTTAACGGCTGAAATTGAAACTAAAGGATTACAAGAGCGGACTGTTATTAATAAACCATTGTTATTATCTCAATTTGCTGAACGTAACAATGATTTTAGTATTCGTGTTAATCATCAAGGTAAACCAGTTGAGCTTTTCTACAGTCGTTTTGTAGTAAATGCAAAACAAGTTTTGAGACAGGATGAGAATGGACAGAGATACCTGGCAATTGTCACGATAATGGATAATGAAAGAGTTGATCACTTTATCCGTGAAGGAGACATTCTTAAGACATCAAATGTTACGTTTACCTTTAATAAACCCATGCTCAATGCCATTAACTTTATAACAGGTAAGAATGGAGAACTAGTGGTTAAAGCACCTGTTACGGGTAGTTTTTTGGAAATGGCTACCGGAGCAAGCGGTAGTATTGTTGCCAATGTTGACTCTTTACTCCGTATAAAAAGCCTTTATCAATTTAATACTATACAATTTGTTGTTCCACAATTACCACAGAGAGGAATGTTGGATGTTATTTCAGATCTGAAAAATGAAAGGAGGGAAGAAAATGACGCTCTTGAACTCAAAATCAAAGTTGGAGATATTGTCAGAAAAGTGATTTTGTTTGGAAAGGAAAAGAAGAAAGGAGTTCCAGAAATTGTGATACTTGATAATTTGAGACTAAAATTATGTTATGGAAGCAGAGAGTTTAAGATCCCTTTTAAAATTAGGCTAAATGATTTTGTTGCAGAAAAATATCCTGGCACGTTAAACAGTTATTCCTCATTTGAAAGCAAGGTTTCTGTTTTGGATAAGAATAAAGAAATGAAAGAAAGAATTTATATGAATCACGTTTTAGATTATGATGGTTATCGTTTTTTTCAGGCTTCTTACCACCCCGATGAGAAAGGGACTGTTTTGGCAGTAAATCATGACCGTCTAGGGACTAACATCACTTACTTCGGATACACATTGTTGTATTTAGGATTGATCTTATTATTGTTTGATAAGAAATCAAGATTTGGAATTGCCCGAAAAAAACTTAAGAATCTCTCAAAGATTGGCTTTGTTATGACGATGCTTTTTTTCCTGTTATCAAGTGTAGCATCTCATGGACAATCAATAAAGACTTCTGAAAGGGCTGCTATTAAAGTACGCTTGGATTCGATTATAAATTTTTATGCTGTTCCTCCCCAGCATGCTGATTTATTCAGTAGATTAGTTGTACAAGATGAAGTTGGGAGAATGAAACCCTTAAATACTTATTCGTCTGAATTGTTAAGGAAGATAAGTAAAAATGATCATTATAACACCTTGAACTCTGACCAGGTTGTGATTTCGATTTTGCAACAACCAAAGGTATGGTATAATGTCCCATTGATATATTTGAAAAAAGATAATGATAGCCTAAGAAAACTAATTGGTTTAGAGGCGGGTGAAAAATTTGCGGCTCTAGCAGATTTTTTTGATGACAGTGGACTGTATAAACTTGCAAATCAAGCTAAAGATTCTTATCGTTCCGCACTACCCAATCAATATGAGAAGGATTTTATAGAAACAGACAAGCGGGTTAATATCTATTATAATCTTTTGAGTGGTCGAGTGCTCAATATATTTCCAGTTCCAAATGATGCTAATAATAAATGGATTTCAGCCTCTGACGCTAGGCGTTCGAAAATTAAAGGTAAAGATTTGCTTTTTGTGGAAAATATCATACCTCTTTACTTAAGTTCTTTAAACTCGGCTTTCGATGACACTAATTACGCTAAATCTGACTCACTGTTGCACAGTATTGAAAGATATCAATTAAGGTTTGGAAGTAAAGTTAGACCCTCTAATTCTAAAATAAGTGCTGAATTGCTTTACAATCATTATGATGTATTCAAAGGACTATTTAAATGGTACCTGTATGTTGGAATTCTTATGCTTGTTTTTTCAATAATCAGCATTTTCAGGTCTTCAAAGCCACTAGGAGTTTATCTAAAAGTAATGCATTATTTGATTCTTTTACTTTTTGGCTTACATACTTTAGGGCTTATTTGCAGATGGTATATTTCGGGTCATGCACCGTGGAGCGATGCTTACGAAACAATCATTTACATAAGTTGGGCTACCATGTTATTCGGATTAGTATTAGGCAAAAAATCAAGTTTGACGATTGCATCAACTGCTTTTGTTTGTTCAATGATACTAATGGTTGCTCATTGGAATTGGCTTGATCCTTCTATTGCCAATTTACAACCGGTTTTAAATTCCTATTGGCTGATGATTCATGTAGCTATAATTGTGGCAAGCTATGGACCTTTTACGTTGGCAATGATGCTAGGAATAGTTTCATTACTTATGATGTGTTTTTTAAATGATTCCAATAAAGATAAATTAGGGCTATCGATAACAAAAGTCCTGCTGATTACAGAAATCTCAATGACTGTCGGACTTATTATGCTAACTATCGGTAATTTTTTAGGCGGCCAATGGGCTAATGAAAGTTGGGGTAGGTATTGGGCATGGGATCCTAAGGAAACCTGGGCATTAATCAGCATAATGATATATGCTTTTGTTATCCATATGAGATTAGTCCCAATTCTAAAAGGCAAATGGCTCTTTTCTTTGTTTAGTGTTTTCTCTTATTATTCGATACTGATGACATATTTTGGGGTTAACTTTTATTTGTCGGGGTTGCATTCCTATGCAAAAGGGGACAAAGTAATTACGCCAGTGTATGTATATCTTTCGTTGGCCGGATTACTGGTGTTGGCAGTATTTTCTTTCTATAAACAAAAGGCCTTTTTAAAACCTTAAAATTATTACCTTTTTTTCTCAACTAAATTTAAAATCTATGAAAAGATATAAACTATTACTTATGTCTGTTTTTTTTTCTGTAAACTATGTTAATGGTCAATGTGCCTGCTGCGCCGGGGCTGCAACCGGCTCGTCAGGGAGTTTCAATAGTAATAATAACGGAAAGTTAACACTTCAAAAAAAACAGTTTATCATTGAAAATTATACTGAATACCGTAATATCAATTTGAAATCACACTCAATTGAAAATCAAGAAAAGCATGAAGAGGAAGAAACTCCACTCAAGAGTATTTTTGTAAATTCTTTGGGAGCTCGTTATGGGATTACTGATAAGCTCACTTTATCTGCCTTAATCCCTTATGTCTTTTTGCAAACCAATAGTGGTAATGATAATGGTGTTGGTGATTTAATGGTAGTGAGCACATTTAATGCTTATTCTAAAAATAATTTTAACCTAGCCTTACAAGGAGGTCTCGAATTGCCTACGGGAATTCAGAAAGGTTCGAATTTTGATAATACTACTGTTGTTGTCGGTTCAGGCTCATTTGACCCAATGATTGGGTTACTTATTTCAAAGCGATGGGAGAACAATATCACTCTTCAAGGTAATGGCACTTTTAAATTTACCACCAATGGATTTAAAGGAAATTATTATGGAAATATATCAGTCCAAAATATTTCAATCTCCTATAGCATAAAGGAGTTACAAGTTAAAGGAGAACAGATATCTGAAGATTCACCATATGAAATCACTGAAACAAAATACAGATGGACAATTTTTGGCGGTTACTACGGTGAATGGCTCGATAAAATAAGAGAAGATGACATTATAGATCAAGATTCCGGTTATTATCTTGGCTTTCTAAATCTGGGTGCCAATTTCAGTTATGACCAATGGAGCTTTCCATTGACTTTTTCGAGTCCCATTATTCAAAATGTGAATGGGCAACAAAATGACGCGGGAGTTAGAGTAAGAATAGGAATTGTTAAGTCCTTTTAGAATAATTCCTTCTTTAGTCACATTACAATGTTACTCCTTCTGAACTAATTATTTCACTTAGCATATTTAACAAAAAGTCAACTTCTGTTTTATGAGTCCTAAAAGAGACAATAGCTGCTCTTAAAGTAAAGTTTCCGTTAATGATTGTGCTTGAAATAAAAACCTTTCCATTATTTTGTATTTCTTTTACGATAAAGCGATTAAAATGGTCTGCATTACCATTTCTGGGTACGTATCTAAAAATTACAACTGATAAATCTGGTTTTGGGCCTACCTCAAAACCGATTTTTTTTACCTCAGAATAAAAATATTTTGCAAGGTCTAATTTTTCGTCTAAATATTCTTTAAATGCACTTTGGCCATATAGCTTTAATGGTAGCCACATTCTCAATCCTCTGAAATGTTTACTAAGTTCGGGTGAAAGGATGGAGGGAGAATAGCTATTACCATCTTCACCGGCATCCTGCATATAATTAGCAGTGTACTGATTGGCTGCAATAAGATGTTTGATATCCTTTATTAAAACTATACCGGAACCATAGGGAAGAAATAGGCTCTTATGCGGATCCATGATTATAGAATCTGCGGCTGAAATACCGTTTAACTTTTTTCTCCCCCTATTTGTCATAAGATAAAATCCGCCATAGGCAGCATCTATATGAAACCATATCGAATGTTTCGCTGCGATCTTCCCAATGTCAAGTAGAGGATCAATCATACCTGCATCTGTTGATCCTGCATTGGCAATAACTAAAAAAGGATTCAAACCAATTTTTAAATCCTCTGTAATCTGTACTTCCAATTCTTTCACATCAATACGTAATTCAGAATCAATATTAATGTACCGAATAATACAGTCCTCTAGGCCGATAATATTAATGGCTTTTTGTATGCTGTGATGTGATTGATGCGAACAGTAAACAACTGTTTTCTCTACATTTCGGATATTTATATTTTTTGCTCTTTTTGCTGTTAAGAGTGCTATCAGGTTTGCGTAACTTCCCCCTGAAGTCAAATTACCACCATAACCTTCAGTATACCCGGCAAGATTTGCTGTCCATCTGATTAATTCATTTTCCATGTTTACTGCTCCCGGAGAGGCATAAAATACTCCTGCAAATTTGTTGGAGATAGCGGCTATGTAATCACCGAGCGCAGAACTGAAAATCCCTCCTCCAGGAATGTATCCCATGTTAGCTCCGGAAGCGGTATTCAAACCAGGTTTCAATACTTCTTCTTCCAATAGCAATAAAATTTCCTCTATATTAGCAGTGTTATCATTAATTAACAATTTTTTATTTGTACTGACAGTAGCACTTAGGGGTTTATTATATGCCTTTAAATGTGTTAAGTTATCGAGGAAATTCTCGCCGAATGTTATTGTTTTATCTAATAGTTCTTTACGTTGTTGCTGCGATTCTTCCAATAAATATAACTTTTTGTTCTTCATTACTTTCCTGTATTTATTTGTTCGTGAGTAAAACCAATATTTAGAAGTGCAGTGATTATCCTCTTTTCAAATTTATAAGAACCACATATGTAAATGTTTTGACCTGAATTTTTTACTCTTCTTTTAAGTAAGGTATAATAATCTATGCCATTCTCAGCATAAATGTTTTTGTAATTTGTACCTAAGATTTTTTTTAATTCCAAATCAAAAAAAACATCTGATTTTGTCTCGCTCAACGACAAAAGTTTGTGATTTGAAATGGTTGTCGATTCCGGAGTAATTTTTTTTAGGACACTTAAAACCCGTGCTGTAAAAATATTTTCCACTATAAACAGCCCCGGACCTTCGTATTCCTGTGCATCCCATGCTTCGGATATAAAAATGCTTTCATTAGTGTTTATTATACTGAGGTAATCTGAAATTTTACTGTCATTTGGACAACTCTTAACGATTATATCGAAAAAAGTTTTTCCGCTTACGTCTATAATTGTAAAAGTGTCCACCTCTAATCCGAATTCTGGTGCATCAATGCTTAAATCAATTACCTGACCGAACTTGCAATTGTAGTTGTATGGTTTCTCGATTGATAGTTTGACAATCCGTTCGTTTAAGAATCTTTTTTTAACGACTTTGACTTTGTAAGGGAAAATAAAACCCATGGTTTTGCAAATTTTGATTTGCAATTTTGATGCTAATTATGAAATAAGGTTACAAACGATAAGTATTTATTATAATAGAGTAAACGTTCTAACGTCTGATTTTAATTATTGTTTGAAACTTTGGAGTTCATTTTCAATATTTGTTTTAGCCTCTATTCCGTATTTTCTTTGGAAATATTCAGTTTTATATATGCTTTCCATTTGAAGAAAATGTTGAAGCGCTTTCTTTCTCCCGGAGGTATACATAAAATCCGGATAAATAGAATATTCCTCTCGTATCTGTTCGGTATATTTTTGGTAGTCCTCTGCGCTTTTACCCAGTATCGTCAAGTCCGCATCAATAAGAAAATTGGTGTCACTATCCTCCGAAAGTTCATGCTGCTTGGTGGCAATAATCATATTGGCGCACTTGGCGATTTTGTCGCCGGGATAACCAATTTCCGAAAGCCTTTTCATGGCTAATTTAGCACTATCGCCTTCATTAGTACTGCTCGATGCTTTGTAAATAATATCGTGATAGAAAACAGCAAATAGGGTAGTGTCCCAATCTTCAATTTTGTTCTTCACTGCTTTTAAGTCCGTTATCATCGCTTCAAGATGGTCAACAGTATGATAGTGTCTTTTAGATTCAGAATATTTAGTAAATATTTCCAACCACAGATTATTAGCCACTTCGTGGTCTTTGGAGTATTTTTTAACTAGTTGTAAAAAGGTGTCTGTTAGCATAATCAAGGTCGAGAATGCAAATTTAACTTTTTAATCCTTGTCTCTACGACGATATTGACAAAACACAATTAATAACACAACCGTCACCCTGAGCTGATTTTATCCTGTTCCGATAGCTATCGAGATGCCGAAGGGCTCAACTCTCCTCGAAACAGTATACCCAATCGTCAGCACAACTGTCATCCTGAGCTTGTCGAAGGACATTCATTAATCAAAAACCAAATCGTCAGCACAACTGTCACACTATCCCGATAGCTATCGGGAGTCGAAGAGCTTTTGTGACCTTCAACTACGTTTCGATATTCGCAACCCACAAATAAAGCCCCCATAAAGAGGCTCAACCTAAGGGTAGAATAATCCATTTTTGAATAACAATAATTCCGATTTGAATAGTAATTCTTATAAAAATTGTTTTACTTTATACTAACCAAAAATCACTATTTTTGTTTTAATCTTGATATTAACCTTTCAAAGCTTTTAAACCATGAACACTTCCGTTAAACCCAACCACATCGGCCGCAAAATCTCTAAAATCCGTGAACTCCGAGGGATGAAGCAGGAAGCACTTGCCATGGCAATAGGCGTGAGTCAACAGACCATAAGCAATATCGAGAACAGCGAGGAAGTGGAGGAGGAAGTATTATTGAAAATTGCTGAGGCTTTGGAAGTTTCTGTTGAAGGAATTAGAAATTTTAATGAGGAAACTGTTTTGAATATTATTTCAAATACTTTTACCAGTAATGATACTTCTACTTTGAATGCAATTAATATTCAACCAAGTTTTAATACGGTTGACAAAATAGTTGAGCTTTATGAAAGATTACTTCAGGCGGAGAAAGATAAGGTTGCTTTATTAGAGCAGTTGAAGAAATAAAATTGATCAATTCTGGCTTATTGATTTTTGATATACATACACCCAATTCCCACTTTTTGGATAAAAAAATCTATTGACTTGCACATAACCATTTCGAGAAAAAAGACGAATACTATTTTCATTATTTGTCCTGATTGTACATTGTAAAATTTTTGCATTTCCGGTTTTTGCTTTTATTTCCGCTTCATTAAGAATTTTATTTCCAAATCCTTTGCCTTCATAATCTTTTGCGACTAATACATGTGAGATTTCCCATTGGTACCATTGAACACATTTACTTTCAGCACATGCAATTATCTTTTCTTCTTCTAACAGATAAACATAATTCTCGCTATTTTCTAAAATTTTGTCTGCTGTATATTGAATAGTGAGTTGATTTCTTTCATTCAGAAGATTGGCTATTTGTTCTGCAATATTTGTTGTCATATACTTTGGATAACAATTTTGATTAAGTAATAGTTAGGCTATCCAAATTAATTAGATTGTCCTTTCCAAACCAATCTTCTGCTGTTTTTAGGACAGCAGCAGGCGGGAGATGGAAGAAGACAGCTAAGTTTTCTTTTGCTCTAGTACAACAGACATAAAAAATTTTCTGTGTTCTTTCTTTAATTTTAGGATAACTGTCAAGCTTGGATTTTGTTTTTGATCTACCGTCAACTAAACTTTTATAAATACTTCCGTCATCAAAAACATATTCGAAATTGTATTTATTCCAATTCCCACGATCCAGGATAACTAATACATTGTCGAATTCGTTTCCTTTAGTTTTGTGCTGAGTAGAAAATGGCGTGTAACCTTCTAAATAGTTGAACAGATTTAAAAATTCTTTGTAATTAACTTTACAAACCCTATTATATACATACTCCCTTTTTGCTATAAATTCGTTGAGTCTCTGATCTTTTGAAACAATATTGTATTTATGAGCTAATTCAATAACTTCTCCTATTGTCTTAGAGTCTGTAATAGTTAATTCTTCGATACTTTGTTTTAAAATACTTTTATCACTAATCGAATTAATTTTATAGTCTGTGATTCTTAAAAAATCGTTGTATAAACCTTCATTGTATAATCTTATGCAATTTTGAATTTTAAATAAATGTTTTAAAAGATTATCGCGTTTAGAACCTTTTTTGCTTTCTTCATTTTCATTTTGTTTTTTATCATCAGTAAGTATATCACTCTCAAGATAAATTTTTTTAAAAAGATTAAAAGAATACGATTTTGCTTCTTTGAACAAATCTGCATTTGAGGTAATGAAATCTGTCATATTGCCACTGCGGGGAATTACGCCTGTTTTTTTTATTACGTCATCAAAAGTTTCCGAATTTTCTATTTCGATATCTGTATGATCTTTTAAATGTGAAACAATCATACGTTTATATTCAAGAATTTGATCGTCATTATAGATGCTCATTAAAGTGGAGAATTGAGCTTGTTTTGCAATTAGATTATGAGTTAGATTTAGTTCTTTTGTTTCTGGAGCATTATTGAAATTCCATCCAAGATAATTTCTAACATCTTCTAATTTATATTCAGATGAATAAATGAATTTTATGTTTCCGAGTTTTACTTTACCATTGGTATCCATATTAGGAGCTGAGAGGTCTTGCGATTCTTTTTGAGTTAAACCGTCATTCCGTAGTTTATTTGCTAGTGTAATCACAAGTAAAGGATTACGACGATTTTGCTCTTTTTTTACTTCTCTTACCAAATCATCTGAATTGCCTTTATATGTATCCAAGTTTCCTATTGAATTATCATAAATAGATTGCATTGCATCGCCAAAAAAACCGATAGTATTTGTTTTTTTACTTTTTTTAAAATGATTTAAAAATATTTTAATTACTAATTCATTGGTATCCTGATATTCATCTACCAGAATGAATTTAAATTTATCTTTAACAATATCATTAAGCTTGATATATTTTTCAAATAAATGCTCAGCAATTATTAATAATTCATCATGAGAAATAATACCATTTGCTAAACTGACATTTTCTTTATATTGTATCCCATTTTCAGCAAACATTTGAATAGTGGGATTTATAATATTTATTGTGGTCACATCGGGATTGTTTGCTAAATCAACTAATGCTTTTTTTAACTCATATTGATAGTTCTTTATACTGTCCCATAAGAAATCGTGAATTGTAGATACATGAAGGTTTTTATCATCTATCCTTTCCTCAATTTCCTTAACTGCTGCGTTAGTATAAGTGATACAGGCAATTTGTTCAGTTGGGTACTTACCAATAATAGTTCGTATTGTTTGCACAAGTGTATAAGTTTTACCACTACCGGCACCACCACTTAAAAGAAAATTATGACCATTATCGATTTGCTCAATAATTTCATCTATTTCGGTTTTAATTAATTCTCCTTCAGCCATAATAAACCTTCTTTTATGTATTCAGGGATATCCCAATTTGAATAATCTTCATTACTATTATAAATTATATCAAGAGCAAAGTGTGTTTTCTTATCGATACATTCATTTGCCAAATCATATATGTCCTTTGTTGCATCAACAAAATATCTTGGATTTTTAATTCCTTTAAATCTTCCAAGCTTTTTCTTTACGAAATCTAAATTGTTTGTTATAGCAAAAAAAGAGTCCTCAAAACTTCTTGGAAAGTAGCCATTACATTCTGTCTGATAAACTAAACATAATATTCCGTTGTCGTTTTGAACCCATCCTGTATGATCTTTTATTAGGCATTTTTGATTTAATGGTAACGTTTTTAAATCTGAAAGTGTTTTCCCTTTTAAAAAATATTTTAATGAAGAATTCGAAAAATCATTTCCATCTGAAACTCTACAAGCTTCAGGGACTGATCGATCTTTACCATTCTTATTTTTTACCATTTTTAGTTTGGTAGCGTCTAAGTCAGTAATGATTAAAGACTTTATTCCTATAAAATCAATAAATAATTCAAAAATTTGCGAAAATGCTCCGACTTCAATAATTGATATGTTTTGAGATAAAAGAGGCATTTTTTTGTTTGTCTTATCTGATGCTAAATTTTCAATGTCTATTTTCTTCATTATTGTAGGCAACAAAATCCTCTCAGTATCACCTTCGATTAAAATAGCTTTGTCGGCAAAAAATATTTCTGCCCTGCTAATGGTCAAATATTGTTTTAAGAACTGATAGTGTTTACCTTCCTTATCATAATATACCTTAAGTTCTTTAAGATTTCTAGATTCGACATTTGATTCAATTTTTCTTAAATACTTAATATCATCAAAATTACTGTCTGCAACAATATGTGAGGAATGTGTACTGATAACACATTGTAGACTTTTTGATAAAGTAATGTCTGTTCCTGCTGAATTTTTTATCTGTTTTTCAATTACATTTCCGACTATGGTTTTGATGTTTTTTATAAAAACATATTGCATCTGGGGATGGGTGTGAGCTTCGGGCTCTTCAATAAATAACAGATTTATTTCTGATGGAATTTCCAGTAAAGACTTTTGAAATTCATATTTTTTTATCTCAATTTCAAAAATCATACTTATTAAATTCAAATATCCCAATCCATTGAACTGTTCTGGTAAATCATGAGTATCGTGTTTATAGAATACAGTGGTATTGCCCTTGAGAAGTTCTTTAGATTGCAAGGTTGATAGAACTGAAAGGACTGAATCATTTTCCTTAATGCCTCCTAATGTTCTAATTTTGGAAATTATGTCTCCAAAAAAGGACTCGTATATTTTTGATAATTCATCGTCTGTATTAATAATAGTATCCTGAAACTCTTCAATTTTTTCTTTTTCACTTTCTTCTGTTTCTTTCTTTTCGTAAATTTTTGATGTTTGTAGTGAAAGGGTTTTGTCTGTTTCTTTATTAGTTACATCTCTTTTAGCTGAAATATGTTTGAAGTTTATTAAATCAGAAAGTTTTACATCTTCAATCGATATGAAATTTTCTTCAATTATATCATCATTAATCCTATCATAGAAGATAGATTTTCGTTTAGTCAAAAAATAGTCTTGAAAATTTAATTTTAAAAAGTTTTTAAATGTTTTCTCAATGTATTTTTTTGGAGGTGTTGCACTTCCAGCTTTACTTTTTTTTCCAACTTCCTTCGCTTTGAAAATACTATAATCATTTCTTAAGTTTAGGTAATTTTCATAATTTAAATAGTAGTCGAATCCTAAAACAATAAAATTATTATCAGGGTCAAGATCTAACATTAATTTTTGAACTTTACTGAAATTATCTGAATTAAAATACTCAATAAGTATTCTTAATTTTATTCCGCAAAATTTTTTAATGAAATCTTCTTCTATAAGTTCATTTGGGTCTTCAATTATATCAGTTAGCGCTGCAACAAAGTTTAAATTGAAATCTTCTATGTTAAATCGATTGCTATCAGGTTGATTTAAAAACTTGTCTAAAATAGTTAGTATGGAAGTTTTACCAGAATTGTTTTTTCCAATGATTAAGGATATCTCATCTTCTAAGTCAATAGTAAAATTCTCTAAGATTCTAAAATTCTCAATGTAAAGTTTTTTGATTTTCATAATTGATTTTACGAGTTAAATAGTAATAGCAATAAAAATAGTTGATTATGAATTTGTATGCTATAAATAGCAAATAATTGCTTGTGGCATTTATTTCGATGTGGGTGAGACTGATGTTCGAATAAAATTAATTGGCATTGCATTTTGCGAATCATTTTCGACCTTTTATCTTTATGGAGCATCAGGAGACATCATAATCATCGCCTCCATCTCTCTGATTCAAATAAATCATCATCAGATTTATGTTGTATTTTTTTATAATCTTTTGTCTTTAAATTTTCGTATTTCTCTCTTATATATTCATTTTCAATTAGAAAGACTCCAAACACATTATGTATCATTCTGTAATCGGTAAAAAACTTATTTGTTTCATTTTCCCATTCTTTTCCGAATCCAGATAGCCAATTGTAAAACATAAGAACCTGTTCATAGTTGGTTAACTGTGCCCTTAACATTCTGAGATATTCTCTTTTTTCTTCATAACTAATAAAGTCCTCATCTTGATTAGCTACAAATTTGACTGTAAGGAACAAATGCCTAAAGTATTGAGACAGTTTTTCGGAATGGCCTTGGATTAATTCATAGTTGATAACAAACTGCTTGTGGATAAGAAATCCTTCGAGAATGTATGGTTCAACTAGTTTTTTGTTTAGTAATCGTCTAATTTTAATGTTTTCCAAAGCTGCGATGTAGTCTTTGTCGGTATCAGTGAATTTCCCGTTAAAGAAAATAGCATAGGCAGCCATAAAAGAATATTCTTCGTCTATTCTGAGCGGTAAAATAGTTTTAAACAGCTCTTCGATTTCCAAGCACAATATTTCAAATACTTCTTTTCCCTTTAATTCAATAGCTTTTTTTTCTACACCGCCTCCTTCATATTCAATTTCAGTCAATTCCAGTTTTAAGTTTTTTACATTTTCATTGTGTAAATGCAACATTTGATTGAATTTGGATTCGAATTGTTGGATTTTAAATTGGTCACTGATTATTTTATTCGCCTTTATCTGCGACCTTAATGCTTTGTAAACAAGTATGGATCCGAAAAATGATAAGGAGGTTCCTAATACACCGCCAATTACAGTAGCAAGGTCTTGTGCCGGAGTGCCTTTGTAAACTTGTTTTAATATCAGAATTGACGCTAATGAAATTAAAGCACAAATGAAAAACGCGTACGCCAAAAATACTTGTTCGTTTTTCTTTAATTTAAATGGTTTTTTTTTGCTCATATTTTTATTGAAATGAATAGCATAACTATAGACTATTGACGAAGACTACAATAATGATAACGCTTAAAATCTTTGTGGTATTTGAAGTGAAGTGGGTAAGACGAAAGTAAGAAAAAAATAACAGATAGTGACTTTTTGCGAATGTTTTTAATGTGAAGTTGTAGAAAGGTAAAATACTAACGAGATTAGTAACATACCAACATTTTTGGTTTAGTACAGTTTGAAGCCGCACTAACTTGCTTCAAAAATCAGAAATTATGCGAACTATAACCACCTCAAATTCAGAAACTGATTTCATATTGGAAACGTTATTGAAAGCTGCTGCGCCTTGCAGTATTTATGTCTTCGGTTCTCGTGGCACCAGTACTTTACAACCTGAAACTAAGAAAAGTCACTATGATATCCTTGTTTTCGCAAACACGAAGGTAACAGGCTCGCACCTTATGAATGAAATAAAAATGCGAACCGACAAAACCATCACTGCAACGGTATTAGTCCATAAAGTAACACAGCTTACTACCCAACAAAAAAGCCAGCAGTATTTTTTTGACCAAGTGCTACGATACGGACAGCGGATTGCCCTTGATAAAGCCAATGTGCCTTATATACTTAACCATAATCCAGAAAGGGATTTGGAAACAGATACACGGTTTTGGCACAAATGTGTTGCGGTAGCGCAATTCAATATTCATGCTGCGAAAGACAGTCCGCAAGCGGAGGTAGGGCTTTGCAAAATAGCGTTGCTCAACACGGCATGCGTTCAGATGGCCATTGGACTTATTAGGGTTTTCTTAGGGTATACGCCAAATGAATTTGGATTGAAGTACTTGTTGCAGTTGTGTGGGCATTTTACCGATTTGCCACAACAAGTGTTTGCCTGTAACACGGAAAATGACATACGGCTTTATAAAATGCTTTGTGCGCCGGCCAGTATGCTGCTTCACTGGACTAAGCTTGGTGTTGAAGAAAACGATTTTGAGGTTTTATTACAAAACTGCGAGAGGTTTTTGGAGAAAGCCGGAGCATTGGCTATAGCAGAACTGAATCGATTGGAAACTTTAAAAACTTAGGATATGAATACTAAAATAAACCATTTGCCTGAACCATTGCGCCAACTGGCCGAAAAACATTTTGTATTGCTGGAATCTCAGAATATAAAAAAGAAACGTGATACTATTCAACTCAATCTGTCTGGCTATTCGGATGTGATGTTCTTAATTGCTGATATAGTGAAAGTATGTATTCTTGCCTTGGAAGGGGATACTAGTTGTAATAGGATTCCGGAACCAACAACTAACATCAGTGGAGTATTGGGTATAATCTTGGACTTAGTTCCTTATGAAGAGGCCGATTTACTTGACCACATTCGAGAAGCTGTATTGCAACCCAGCAATGAAAAAACTGAGGAACGAGAGGATTACATTTTAGAAAATATATTTTTAACGCTACCAATATCATTTCAGAACTAAAACAACATTACTATGGAAACCAAAATAGAACAACTCCGTGCTAAAGCAGATTGGCTGTTGGCCGGGATGAAAGCACATCCAAAAAGAGAAGATGTGTGGCAGGTGACTGTTAATTTTTCAGGTTATGCCTCATTATATGGAACCGTGCAAGATTTGATGAAGCTGTGCACCGTTGCGTTGCTTACGGAAGAGCCCTATGTATCATCGACCGTTGGTAACCCGAATATTGATTTGGCCAATATTATGGAACTAGCGATACAACTGATGCCGAGTAACGTACCCGAGTTTTTGGATAACGTAAATGAGATACTTGCTGACGAAGATACCCAACCCGAAGCACTGCCGGAGTATAATTTCAGTACGATACGAATCATAAGTACAGCGGTCTCGTAATTAGAATAAGTGAATCCCGATGGCGCGGATTTGTACACGAGCGTAGCGACTGCCGCAGGAATCCGTGCTTACCTAATGTTCAACGCTCCTTCCAGACACGCCTTGTTTTACTCCCTTGCATCAACGTAAATATCGGCTGTGTCTCGTCAACAGTAAACTTAAGGTTGGGTACATAGGCAGCAAGCTTATTAAGTTGCACAGCCATTTGTTTATCCGGTACGGTAACAAGCACAAGTTCCCACGCCATCAGCCGTTCAAAATCAGCATCAGTGAGGCTTATGTCAAGTGCTTTAAATAGTAGTTTAATCTTCTCCACATTCAGCACCCGTATACTAGCGTCCAATTTGGCTAATTGCTTTAAATACTCAGGGTCAATAATAACTGTAGACATGGTATATAAGTAAGTATCGTAAAAATACAGGAAAAATAAACTGCACGCAATACTTCGTAATTCGTAATTTCAAATTCGTAATTCTAACGCCTGCTATATAACTCCTATATAGGAAAGCCTAGGGAAAGTCCACCCTAAGCCATCAATGGTGACAGATTTGATATTAAGAGGAGGACTGTCTGTGGCAGTTAGATATGCGAACTTTAGTTCGCTTTAAATCGGTAGGCAATGAAGGATTACCTTCGGAGATCCCATTCTGAGGAGCCCTGAACAAAGAAAACCTGCGGCTGCTGCTCAGCCTTGTTTTTTTATTTCCAATCTGAGCCTAAAAGCAAGCTTTTGTCACATATTGAAAATAAAAAAACCGATTAGTTTCCTAATCGGTTTTCTTTGTGGGCGATGAGGGATTCGAACCGTTGTTGTAATCCCGCCTATATCAATACATTGAAAAGTTTAAAATCTAAGGGTCTCGATTTTGCACCTCAGCGAACTGCAAACATCACTAAATCTTATGGTGTAAATTTACTGATTAATAAGGTATTATCCAAATGAAATGGCAAGAACTACACTAAAAAATGAATGGGTTTGCGAAGCGTTCAAAGGTTCGGGAGACGTTTATTTTCTCCGCTTTTGGCATTTATCAGCATCACCCAAATATTGTCTTTTCAACCTGTTCAATATTTAACCCTGTGTGATTACAGAATTCTTGTATAGTAACAAACTTTACGGCTTTATTTAGGCTGTTTGCGATCTCATGCAATAGTCTAAGACTTTGGCGGTAGCTTTGACCAGTAACGAGTTCTACGTCGTTTGTGGTGATGCATATACGCCTTCCCATAGTTTTCATACTCTAACCATACCTTTGACTAGGCTTTGAGTTTCTTCAAAGCGCTAGTAACCATTTCTAAGAACTTTCCAAAAATAAGAAAAATTGTAATTGCTTCGGCAAGGGCAAATTACGGGTTAATTGTGGCTCGTTTCTGTGCCATTTTTGTTGATTGATGCCAATTTTGTCGGTTTGGTAATCCTGGTACATGGGTGGCTTTTTTATGTGATGCATTAATACAACTTTTGTTCTCGAATCAGTCGAAATTATGTTGCAACGATAATCGAAATGAGGATTGAAAATGAAAGTGAGTATTAATCGTAAAATGTAGAAATTATGGCTAGACAGACTGGCATAATCAAGCTGAAGGGAACCATTGGTGGTATGACCTTCTACAAGACTTCCGCAGACGGGCACTTGGTGCGCGAGAAAGGTGGAATCGAGAAAAGCAGGATTGAGAGCGATCCTGCGTTTCAAAGGACGCGCGAGAACGGCGCGGAATTCGGGCGAGCCGGAAAGGCCGGCAAGATGCTCAGAACGGCGCTGCGTGCTTTGCTGATTAATTCTGCGGACAGCAGAATGGTAAGCAGGCTGACGCAGCAAATGGTAAAAGTGATCCAAGCGGATTTGGTGAATGAAAGAGGCCTTAGAAATGTGATTGACGGCGAAGCCGAATTGCTTTTGGGCTTTGAGTTCAATCTGCGCGGAAAACTTGGAACTACTTTGTATGCGCCGTTCGTTGGAGCGATCGACAGGGTTTCGGGTGAAATCACGGTTGACATTGCGCCGTTTATCCCGGCAAACATGATCGTGGCACCATCAGGAACTACGCATTACAAAATTATCTCCGGCGGTGCCGAGATTGATTTTGAGAATGAGGTTTTCACGGTGGCCACATCGGAAACTGCAATCCTGCCTTGGGATGCGACGTTGACCGTTGCGGTCGCGCAAACGAACCAAGTTACAGCTGCGAGTACCAAGCCGCTATTCTTAGCGCTTGGGATTGAGTTTTACCAAGAAGTGAACGGCTCGATGTATCCATTGAAAAATGGTGCATTTAACCCGCTGGCATTGGTAAAAGTAAGCGGCTTGTAAAATGGTCCTTATCCTGAAAAGGAATTATTTCCCGGACGGAACAAATGGAAAACTCGAATGCGAAGGCAAGCTGATCTGCAACACGATTGAGCTGCCCTGGAAAAAGAATGAGAGAAGAGTTTCCTGCGTTCCTGAAGGGAAATATTTTTTATCCAAAAGGTATAGCAAAAAGCATCAATGGCATATTGAAGTTAGAAATGTGGCTGGCAGAAGTGGCATTTTATTTCATCCGGCCAACAATGCCTTGAAGGAACTGAATGGCTGCATTGCTCCGGTGACAAAAATTTCGGGAGCCGGTTTAGGGCTTATGTCACGAAAGGCTTGTACAACTTTGAAAACTTTAATTTACAAAGCTTTAGACAAAAATGAGAAAGTAGTTTTAATTATTCAATCTTAAATTGATCATCATGAAAATCATAGAAAGAGCGCAAGCGCCCACACCAAAATTTTTTAAATTGCTTCGCACCATCGGACTCGCGATGCTCGCCGTTAGCGGCGCATTGCTTACCGCGCCGGTAGCTTTGCCAGCGGTGATTGTAACTGTTGCTGGTTACACGGCGGTAGCGGGTGGCGTTTTATCGGCAGTGAGTCAAATTACTGTTGACGATGCGGCAAAGGATTTGCCGGAAGCTAAAAACGGTTCGCGCGATGGAAGCTAACATTTCCCTTAAAACAGGAACCGCAGCGGGAACATTGTTGAGCATTTTGCCCAATCTTCATTCTGAAGACATTGCCAAAACAATTATATTGGCGGTTCTCGGAGCAGTTGTAAGTTTTACCGCGACTTTGCTATTAAAGATGCTTACTAAAACAAACAAAAAATAATCCGGTTTTGATTGGTAACCTTTTCCGGATTAATAAAGAAGCCTGTTTCAACTTGAAGCAGGCTTTTTATTTTCCGAACCCGCTGTTGTGTGCTGGGCTTATTCGTTAGCCTACGCTTAATTTATTATCAAGCTGTGTTGTAAACAAAGGCAACCTGTCCAAATTCCTTTACAGAACTTTGACAGGCAGCCATTTTATAATAATTGTGGTGTATTTATTTAGCCGCTAAAACGTCCAATTTCTCAATAGATGGTGCAGTAGCCAACAATTCAGGTGCATTTTCCATTAACGCCTTTGCAATCTTACCACCAAGATGTGCTTCTCTGCCTTCTTCATCTGAAAAAGTGTCAAAAATGCCAAATGTAGAAGCGTCAATACGGAACGCATACCATGTAATAGTACCCGCTTCTTCATTAGCAAGTGGCAATGCACCTGTAATAAACTCTTCAACATCTTTTTCTTTTCCTGCTTTTGCTTCTAGTCGAACTAATAATCCTAATTTTTTCATGTCTTTTTATTTTTAAATTAAACCAATTTTGTTTTAACAAATTTAGCTCATTTAAGCTTGTGAGGCTTTTTTATTTAGTTCAAAAACTTATGAAAAAAGGTCAATTTTTCATAATGTTTTTTGGACTGTATCCAAATTCATTTTTAAAGGCTGTGCTAAAATTTGATAAGCTATCATAACCAAAGTCCATATAGATTTCTGATGGTGTCGCTTTATTATTAAGCAATAATTTTTTGGCTTTGTTGAGCCGTTTTAGTTGAAACCATTTTCCTGGAGACTCTTGATATACTTGTATAAATTTTCGCTTAAAAGTAGACAGGCTCATATTGCATAGAAAAGCGACCTCATCAATATTCAAACTCGTGTACAGATTTTTTTCAATGACCATTTTAAAAGATAATTCTCTTTCATTGATTAACAATGAATTTAGATAAACAAAAAAACTTTGCCCATACTTATCAGCGAGATACAACATAATTTCCTCAAATTTCAATTCCAGAATCTTTTGAGAGATTGTTTGATTCAAGCCATAAATTTGTTGAATAGAATTAATAAAATGGATAATAAAATTGTCTTTTTCAATAAGGAAATAGGGACTACTGGCCGCTGCTTTATTTAAGTCATTTGGGTTAAATAGATGCCCATATTTCAATAAAAAATCCTTAATGTTTTTTTGAGAAAAGAAAAAGAGTAGGCAACTATAACTATTTGCCCCTACAATTTCTGTTGTTAAAAAATTTCCCGATGCAAGAAGCAAGGATTGTGTATGATCTATTGAAACGATGTCATTAGAAAAGTGAATGTCCTTTTGTCCGTCCAATAAAAAACTGAATACATTTTTGTTTAGGTTAATCTTATTCTTGGACACATGTTTATACACCTCGTAATTAGCAATTTGCAGGTCTGAAGTGTCCGTGTAGTTATTTTCAAATAAATCTTCTGGAAAATTTGTAATGTCCATAATAGTGTTGTTTTAAAAAACATTTTGGAATTGTAAATATATTACATTTTTATTTCAAAAATCGTGTGCTAAAGTTTGGATGAATAGGTCGTTTAGCCTTGCACACAACGTTTCGCGGCTAACCGAAGTTGCCGATGAAAGCGAGCCGAGTTCTTTCTGCTAAGATAGACTTTCTTCGTGAAAATAAAATTTGCAGTTACCGAAAATCGGCAATTTTGGTTAGCCGCTGTTAGCGGATAGCCCTTTTACCTTTTTTAGGAAATTTATTAATTCTGAATACTATATATTATTTTCTTTTCAGAAAGATTAACTACACTAATAGATAAATCTTTGTTTAGTACAAATACATTTTTACCGTTTTTAGAGTAAACAATCGCTTGTCTTGGTTCATTAAATCCTGTTATCACTCCAATATTAGTTAGTGTTGATACATCAATTATTGAAAGAGAATTATCTTCCTTATTTCCACTCAATAAAATGTTTTCATCTGAAGATAATGATGCGCCATAAGGATCTTTGCCTACAGAAATTGTTTGAGCGATTATACCTGTATTTAAATTAACTACTGCAATGGAATTGGAACCACTATTAGCAGCAAATAATGTTTCACCATCTTTAGTAATAGAGATAGCTCTTATTTTGCTAAAACCAGTAATAGTTGTATCGATTTTTAAAGTTGCTGCGTCCACAACCGAAATAGCGTCGCTGGCAAAATTGGTCACGTAAATCTTTGTATTTGTTGCGTTTAATTTAATACCTTGTCTTGGTTCGGCAAAACCTGTTATTATTTTTTTTACCGATTTACTTGAAAGGTCAATTACCGTTACTGTATTTGTTGCCTCATTATTAATATAAATTTCTTGACCATTGTTGCTAATTGCTGAACCAAATGCTCCAAAGCCTACCGCATATTTTTCAATGATTTTAAATTTCTTTGTTTCCAGTACAGTTAAAAATCCGGTGCTGCTGTCAGTGATGTAAAACTTCATTCCATCAGGCGAAAAAATGATGTTTCTTGGACTAATGAATCCAAATATCTTTTTTATTAATTTACGAGATTTTAGATTATAAACACTTACGAAATTTACGTCGCTGTTTGATGCTAATGCAATATTTTCGGTTGGACTTATTGCTAAAGAATTATTTTTTATGTTGCCGTCAAAGATTTGTTGCGCTTGAGTTTTGGTAGCAATAATACTAAAGAATAGTATTAACATTCCAATTTTGAATTCATTTTTCATATTTTTAATTTATTAGTTTGTTAAAGTTGTTACAGCCCAAAGTGCAGCAGTTGCTATAATCACCCATAGAATTACACCTTGAATTAATGGTTTAAATCCAACAGAGGATATTGTTTTTCTATTCAATCCACATCCTATTAAAAACAAGGTAAGCGTTAATCCTGCTTTTGCAAAATTTGTTAAATAATGATTGTATTGTTGAACAAAAGGAATATAGGTATTTGCAATCATTGCAAGAACAAATAATCCAATAAAGTAAGGAATTTTTATTTTACTGTCTTTATTTTTAAAAATAAAAGTTGATAAAAAAGCAACAGGAATTATCCATAATGCTCGTGCTAATTTAACAGTTGTAGCAATCTCTAAAGCTTGCGGACCATATTTACTTGCTGCACCTACAACTGAACTGGTATCGTGAATAGCAATTGCACACCACATTCCAAATTGTGATTGTGATAAATTTAACTGATGCCCAATAAAAGGAAATAAAAATAAGGCTACAGAATTTAGAATAAATATAGTTCCTAATGCAACCGATATCTGTTTTTCTTCTGCCTTTATTACAGGAGAAATAGCAGCAATAGCACTTCCACCACAAATGGCTGTTCCAGCTGATATTAAGTAAGAAGTCTTTTTTTCTATCTTTAAAAACTTACCCATAAAGAAACCAATTACTAATGTTCCAATAATAGAAACTATTGTAAATAAAATACCTTCTTTACCCGCTTTTAATGCACTTGTAACATTCATTCCAAAGCCCAAACCAACAACAGAAACCTGTAATAATATATGAGTTGCTTTATGATTTAGATGTAAATATGGATGTCCAATAAATTGCGCAATTATTAAACCCATAAGTAGGGCAATTGGCGGTGATATTAATGGAGACAAGCAGAGTACAACTGCTAATAAAAAAATCACTTCTCTCGTGGTTATACTTTTGTCTAATAAATTTTTGAATCCTTTTTGATTTTCCATCTTACTTTATATATTATTGTTGGTACAAATTTCTGGAAATAAAGGATATGTTGGAAATTGTAAAAAGTTATGCGTCATTACTTAAAGTTATAATGATTGGCAAATTTCATAAATAATTCGGGTAAAGCCTCAACTTGACCTTGTTGTTGGATAAAGTAAAAACTCCTTTCGATAGACAAATGTTGAACATCTATTATTGTAAATTTATTTTCTTTAAGTTCTTTGTATATGGAATGTAATGATATAAAAGCCATAGTGTTGCTGTGAAGTATATAATTTTTAATACTTTCAGTGCTGCCTAATTGCATTTCAATTTTTAAATCTGAAATTTTTACATTCAAAGATTTTAAATGATGTGCAATAACTTCTAGTGTTCCTGATCCTTGCTCGCGAAACAAGAGAGGAATGTTTTTCAGCTCATCAATAGTAATGTTTTGTCTTTTTGAGAGAGGATTTGTGCTATTTGAAACTAAAACAATTTCGTCTTTGACAAATTCGGTATATTTTAGATAGGCTTTTTTGGATTTTCCTTCTATGATACCCAAATCAATTTCATTTTTTTGCAGCGCAATTTCAATTTGTTCTGTATTATTAGCTTCTAAAGAAACGATAAGTTGGTCAAATTTTTTATGAAATGATGCTAAAATTTCAGGTAAAAGATATTGAGCAATTGTTGTACTCGCACCAATTCTTAATTTTCCGTTGAAATTTTGAGAAAGAGAATTAATTTCAAATTCTAAATTACGATAGGTTTCAAATATTTTTTCGGTATGAGAAAATAATATAAGTCCTGCTTTTGTTAATTTTACCTTTGAGCCATTTCTTTCAAAAAGTTTAGTTTTCAGAAAACTTTCAATTTCTTGTATGTGTTTTGAAACTGCTGGCTGCGTAATAAATAATTCTTCGGCAGCTTTTGTAAAATTAAGTCGTTTTGCTACTTTGTGAAATACTTGTAAACGAAAATCAAACATTATTATAGGATTAAGTTATTTTACTCATTTTTTCTTGAGTTCTCCAAGGGTTTCCGCTAACTTATTTATAAGCGAATAAATATACAATTATTCAACAACACCAATGGAAAAATTACTCGCTACTGCGGGAACCGAAAAAAACAATGCTCGCGATGGAAGCTAACATATCACTCAAGACAGAACCGCAGCGGGAACATTGCTCAGTATCGTTCCCAATTTACATTCGGAAGATATATTGAAAACGGTTGTATTGGCGGTGATCGGCGCAGTTGTAAGTTTTATGGCTACGCTAATTTTAAAAGTACTCACGAAAGTGAGAAAGAAATAATCCGGTTTTGACTGGTAACCTTTTCCGGATTTATAAAGAAAGCCCACTTTTTGTTAAGTGGGCTTTTGTTATTTAGTATAATTCGCGTTGATTTACATTTTCAATCCTAATTTCTCTATAAATATCTTGTTCCTTAATTCGGCGCGTTTGAGTATCGAACTATATTTCAAGACTTCAGTATAGATTGCTCCATTTTCCTTCCCGTCAAAACCAATTACTCTCTGTGAAGGACTAAATAAGTAATCTAAATGATACGAATGCTCAAATGTACTTACACTTCCTTGTACATCTTTTGCTTCAATCCCTTCGCCAATTAAATAGCCGTAAAAAGTTTTTATCTCAAATTCATCATTTGTGTAGTTTCTTATTAATGAGGCATATTTATTAATTTGAGTAAGGTGATCAGACGCATTTACAAGAGGCGCTTTAAATTCGATAATAATGCATTTTCCCTCTTCCGGAAACAGTAACACATCTGGCCTTTTATCAAGTCTACTCTCATTTAAAGATTTTAAATAATCTAATTCTTCTTCTTCAAATTCCGTCTTAAACACTTTCTTTCCATCAAGTTCTAAATCTTTAAGCTTAAATTCAGAATTGCCTTTAAAATATATGAATTCTTCATTCAAAATCCACAAATCGCTACCATACGTATTTGTAGATTTTTGATGAAACAGTAAGTTATGTATAAGTGCCTCGTCCTTATCTCGTGAATTTTCATTTTGAATTTTCAACTTTTTATCATTGATCTTTGAAAATAATTCAATTACCAATTTTCGTCTCGCTACATAGTGACTAAGTGTGCGTTTATTCTGCTCTGGAAGAATTTTTACTATTGCATCTATTTCCTTTTCAAGCTGTTCGTCATAGTTGCCCGCGGTTGTATCTAAACTTTCTAATCGATCTATTGATTGTTTGATAGTTGCGTCAAGTTTTGCTTCTTTTTTTGCTTGTGCTTCATAGTATTTTTCAAGAATCCTCTTGTTGTCATCGTTCAATGAAATGTCAACACCGTCTTCATCCTCAATTAAAAACATTTCTTTAAGTTCTTTTAATTCATTTGTATGTTTTTCGATGATTTTTTCGATTTCAGGATATAATTTTAGAAGTTTATCATTAACACTATTTTCAATATCTTCAAGAAAGATTATTTCATTATTAAATGCATTAAAAGCTTTGGGTGCGCGAAGAGGAATATCCAGTTCACCACGAATATTAGTGTCTTTTTCGTCAATATAATTTCCTGATACCAATACTAAATATTTATTGCCCGCGATATTATCATTTTTTGAAATCCCTTTTAAATTTATTTTTGTTTCTTCAACAACTTCGCCTTTTGAAATTAGTTTCAGATCATTATTGTCTAATAAGTTTTTAGGAATTTTAAATGTCGTTACATCTAAATTTTCTTTTTTATCTATTGTTTCAATTGTTTTTGCGTCGTTACTCAAACTACTATAAAAAACTTCGATACTGTCTTTTTTATCGAATGTAGGAATATCGGTTGGCTCTATACGCGAAGTAGATTGTAACTCCCCAAACACATAAAAGTTGATTTTTATGTCTGGAAGTGAAGTAGAGTTAAAACAAAAGTAATGTAGATAACGCTTAAGTAATTCCTCTTTCAGAGTAATATCATCTAAAGTATTATAGATATTGCTAGGTTCTAATAAATTGCTAAATGAAATAGTTGTATACGTGTGCTTCTCAGTCGACGCCCAACAATGCAATGATTTCACTATTGCATTTTTACTTATAAATGGCTGACTTTTTGACATCGAGAATTCTCGCTCATAATATTGACCATTTTCTTCAAAAATACTTTTAATGTTCGTTTTCTCGAAATAATGTACATACTGCAATCTTCCAGAACCTAAATTTTTGTATCCTTTTGAATTATCTTTAAAAGTATTAAAACGTGAGAACTCTTTTTCATCAAAGCCTATGCCGTTATCACGAATTGACAATGACTTAAATTCCGTTGTTCGATCAGTTAACTCTTCCGTGTAGATTGAAATTATAATTTCTCCTTTCGCAAACTGTTCTTCTCGATTTTGTTTTATTTTAATTGCTTCTAATGCATTAGTAAATGCTTCGAAAATTGGAGATAGACTAGTGCCAGATTTTCGAACATCATGTAGAATGCCCGTAAATGATAGATCTTTGGCAATTAACAGTTCTGGTTCATTCCTTATCATGGTGTTCTTTTTAGGTATGATGCTCTAAGCGTTTGATATATCACATGCGCTTTCGAAATTCGTTTTTAAAAGAAAAAAATAAAGAGGCTAAAGCCTCTTTATTTTTTTCTTTCGGCTTCTAATAGCCTTTCATAAAGCTTTTTATTTTCTTCGTAAGCCTCAATTAATTTATCTAATGGGTTGAAAGTGCAATGGTGTCCGAATGCCCCACTACTATGACTAAAATCATTATCATAGATGTTATTGAAATAATTTATCACTGCATCTTCAGAGAAGTTTTTAATAGCTTCAGGTGTAACACCTAGTGCCTTAGCTACCTCAATCAATTTTTCTTCATCAATAGTCTCGCTATTTTCCATCATTGAAATTGCCTGCTGGTTTGTTCCCATTGCTTGGGCGAGCGCTTCCTGTTTCATATCACGTAATTCGCGGATGCGGCTAATTTTTCTGCCTATGTGGTTTTTTGTTGGTGTCATAATTCAAAAGTAATAAATGTGTTTGGAACGCTGTAAATGTAAGATACGTGTAGCATACAGAACAAAATGATACGGTACAGAAAACAGTCTTTCTTACTTGCAGTGATTAACAAAAATACAATTTTTCAGATATGTTTCACTTCAAAATTAAGAATTATGTACCACAACTATTTAATTTCAAAGAATCATCCGCAGCAAGCGGAACTTGAAAAAGCCGTCGGGCTAGTCATGGCGTTTTCTGCCGTTAGTTCTATTTACTTTTCACCGCATATTGAGGAAGATTTGAATGCAGGCATTATTATGGTGATTATTGCCGAAGACAGTCCGCACGCCTGGGACGATTTAAACGAAAATTATTGGAAAGTGTTTGAAGCATTTCCGCAATTCTCTTTCCGGATTTTTAGCGCACAATGGGTTAGGGATGAATTGAAAGATGGCAATCCGTTCTTTGCGATGCATTGCACCAAAAACAGTTTGATTTACAGCACCGAGGAAAGCGAAGAATTCAATTTTGTAGAACGGCTCAAGCCTAAGCGTTTTTTGAAGAAGGCCAAGAGCGAATTTGACAAGGAAGATAATTCCGCTTTCATTTTAGGACTCAACCTGAAATACTACCAAAGACAAGAGGATTATTTACAAGCCGCATATAACATTCATCAAAATATCCGGTGGCTGTTGATTGCAGCTTCGAATTTCCTAACCGGTGAATATCTTGTGGAACATGATTTAGAAGTCCATCAGAATCATGTAGGGAAGTTTTCGAAGGAACTGGCAAAAACTTTCGACATTCAAAACGAACAGGAAAAGAAATTGTTGGAATTGCTTAACATTGCCTGCGATGCCGTGCAATACGGCCATGAAATTCCGGAATTAACAAAGGATATCATCGATACTGCCGAAGCCAAAAAGGATTGGTTAAATATTGAGGTCAGCAGGCTTTTCAAGGAATGCGTCTGCCGATGCCAATATGAGTTTGCACGCACTAAAACTCCTTTGATTACTATTGAGCAAGATGAACCGTTAAAGCTAATCACTCAGATCGTTGCCGAATCTGTTGAAATCTCCGCACTTTATTGTATCGGTCAACGAAACGTCAGTAGGTCTGCAGCAAATGTACTTTTGGAAAACAATGCAGTCGATTTCCAGAACACACATTATTATCTATTTCTGATCGTGAAGGATTTTCAGGCGCATGTTCCGGGAAATATTTCGTTTAACGTTAGAGCCCAGACGGATGGCCGATGCACGACTACTGTTATCATGCATTCTAAAAAATCACTGTACCAACAAAAGGGAGACCAGCAACATTTTTTTTACCAGATCATGCAGCGCGGGCAGCTATTGTTCCAAGAAACTTTAAAGCCGGTATTCTTGCCATTTGAGGAAATCCCAATCAGGAATATTCCGAAGGCAAAAATATACTGGCAGCAACGTGACCGCACTAAAAATTTCCTTATGGAAGCCGAAGCTATGGACGGCGGCGGTGCGACTAAAATTCACGTTTATCTAATGCAACTTGTCATTGAGCAAACTTGTCTCGGGTTGATCCGGATATTCTTAGGCTACATGCCAAACCATTTTTCGCTGCCTTATCTTTTTGAGTTATGCGAATATTTTACACCAATGACGGCAGAGATTTTTCCGCGAAAAACGGACAAGGACAGAGAACTTTTACGAATTCTATCAGGTCGCACTACGTCTCTCCGCTATGGTCCTGTCGATGATGTTGCCTACCACGATTACGAAGTTCTGAGCAATCGATATAATGAATTTGTAGAAAGGGCTGATAAGCTTGCGGCTGCAGAACTGGAAAGGCTTGAACCGATTAAAGAAGATAATGACCAAAATGATTGACTGATGGAAGATAAAATAAAAACAATCGAAGAATTAAAAGATCTCGCGGCGCATTCCTTTCATGTTGTAAAGCCCTCAAAGAGCCGTAAGGGAAAAGGGACGGTGAATATTCCGGTAAACAGTTATGCGGAACTGAGTTGGTATATTATAGATGTGCTAAAGGTATCGGTGGCCGCGCTCGAAGCCGATAGCGAAGGCGTCGGCAATGTAAGGAACATTCCTTGCGCTGTAAGCGGGGTTCTTGAAAAAATAATCGAGATTATTCCATTGGAAGAAATGGACCTCTTGGATAAAATCCGTGAAATGGTGTCAGATGATGATCAAGAGGAAAAGCAAACTTAAAGCCTGGTATATGCATGCAAAATCACCGCGCGCATTTCCTTTATTAAGTCGATGTTTTTACAAAGTTCTTTTTCCTTTTCTTCTAACAGACTTAATGCCCGGACCTTTCTAATGTGCTGGGCGTAGCTGTTTTCTAACGCCTCGCTTTTGGCGACGAACTGTGGCTTAAATTCGTATAGCCTTAAAAATAATACGACGGAGCCAACCAGATAATAACGCCAAAATTTCGCTTGCCATAGGCTGTATGCAAGCCAGTAGTGATTTTCTCTTTCCTCTTCGTTTAGAAACTCCAAAACAAAGCAATTAGGGCACGATTGCTCTAACGGCTTACCGCTATTGGCACCTTTAGATAGGATAAAGAAATATGGTTTATCATATCGATTTTTTGGGTTGTGTGTCCTGATGTTGATTTTCTGCATGGCTTCGATATTTAAATTTGACTGAACTTTTTCAAAAGAAAAAAATGAAAAAAAGAAAGTCATTCCCGAAGCGGAGATTTCAAATAAGTGCGGTTTTTAAAATAAAAATACTACCCGACTTTTAGCAGGAGACGTTGTATGCGATAAGATATTTAAACTTTAGCTGATGTTAATTCGTGACCGGGATTTGAGGGTGGAGATTTTTGTTTTAAACCCGTAGGGCTTGAACCGAACGTTTTGAAATTGCAGCTTAACTTCCCTTTCTTTTATTTGTTTTTTGAAAGAGGGTCGTCCGGTTTACGTCCGGTTACGCGATGTTTCTGGGGCAATCTAACACCCCCGAGCACCGCAGCAAATAAAAAAGAAAAACGTAGCCTGCGGAGTTTTCTTTTTTATTTGTGAGGAGCGACGTGGCGGTGTTGCGGCAATTGACCCGCCACCGCAGGACGGGAACGGAACGCAGCTTGCGGAGTGGAGAGAAGGACTGCGAGCGTGAAACGGCAGGGAAAAAATTAACAGCTGGCTACGCAGTGGCCTAACCTTGATTTAGGGCAAAGCGCAGCGGAGCCACCCTGATGGCGCGGGCAAGGCGGCAACCGCCAAATTAACAAGCGGCGGCAGACACAAACACGGCAACTGTAGCTTGCGGAAGTTGTGGTGTTGTGGATGCAGAGCCGCGACGAACGACGCACTGAGCCGTGTGAAGACCACGACGAAAAAAGGCAAATGGAAAGTGCTTCTTTTTAAAGCTTTTTGCATTTGCCTTTTTGAGTGTACTGCGGAACGGAAGGAGGCACGACTGACTGGAGCAGCGTGGCGGAACTAAGGCGAAGAAGGAGAGAGACCGATTGATTGCCTGTGTAATGATTTAGTGCCTTAATTTAGACAACATTATTTATCTTTAATACCCAGGCTTTTTGAGAGGCTGTATATCTTCAAGACTATTTTCAACACCCTGTTCTCGATATTTTGAAGTCATACTGAGTTGGACAATGTCTCTTTTTTTCTTCCAATAGATTATTGCTAAAAAAGCTATAGTTACCTGAACTTTAATATCTTCGCCAGAATCATTTTGAATCTCACCCCAAGAATCTTTAATTTTCATATTATCTTCTGTATTGATATCAATTATAGAAGCATATAATTTTAGATTTTCGTCTATAAGCTTCAATTGTCCATCTGAAACTACTTCGTCGCTCAACGAACGATGTTCAATACTCGGCAAGTCTGATTTATTAAGAATAAAAAGTAAATCTGTTACACGGTGTTCAGATGAAGGTATATGTACAACCTTAGTAGTGTAATTCACTTCTAATAATTGTCGTAATTCATACCCAATATTAACGGCTATTATTACATAGTCGGTAGTCCCTGCTATTAATTTTTCGATTCCTTTGAGAATTAGTTCTTTACTTAGCAGAAATCTACGAGTTCGAGAAACGAAAAAAGAATTAGGTATATATTTTCGAATACTACTCGCGACAATACTTTTAGCAAATATTGAATCATAGTTTAAATGTGGAATATCATTATCAGTAAAAGCGGATTTTGTCATTAAGTTCTGGCCACCTGTAACCGTCAACTTTAAATCATTGTCCTTTTCGGCGTCATCAAGCGGTATAAAGATTTGATCATAATCTTTAAAAGCCGAAGTTATAATGTCTTTGGTTGAATCTCGAAAATGTTGAAGTTTCTCCTCTGATAAATTAGCATTTAATTTCTGTTCTCCAATTTCTCCAATGATTTTTGATTTAAGATTGGATATGAAATCTCGAAAATCTTGTTCTTTTTCCAATGCAACTGTTGCAAAATGCAGATCTTCTAGCAACTCTTCGTTTTTCAAAACGTGATTTAAGCATTTTTCGAAAAAAGAAACACTATCCAGCCAGTTTTTTAATTCTGTTACCTTTTGTGGTAAATTAGGCAATGATGTGAAGTCATGAGATACGTAAAACGGTTGCAATGTAAACTGTCTTATGAATAATAATGCTATGTAGCTGCAAATCCAATAATTGACGTCACGTCTATTTCCTAAATTGTCTAATCCAGGGAAAGGATATTTAAGATCTAATGGATGCTTTCTATGTCTAAATTCATTTCTAAATTCTTCAAACCACGTGAAAATTGCGGTCATACCTTCAGGGAGCAAAACATATTTTGGAGGTAGTGACTGTGAATAATTAAAAATGTACTTTAAAGTTTTATATTGTTTTTTATAAAGTAATAGGCCACCCAGAGCATAATTAAATTCTAGAAATTGTTCACGTTCTTTCTGCCGTTTTTTTACTTCAGGGTCATTAATTATCTCGCTGCCTTCGGGATTGTATTCAGGGTATAAAAACTTTAGTTGAAAGTCGAAATATTGGTTCGCTGTCGCCCAATACATCCGTAAGTATTTATCGTTTGATGAAATCATATAAAGATCGTCCCATAAAATACGATAAGTCTCTTTGGAAATAGTAATTTCTTCAAAATCCTCGCCTAATAGCCATGTACCACTTACAGCACGATGTTCAATAGCGAGAAGTTTTTTATTTTCTGTAATTGTGAGTGTATAATTTAATTTGTTAATCAGATGATATAGATCAGAAGGATAAATTAAAGGTTGTGAATGGTCATGATTCCTTCGTATTTCAGAAAATACCTCAGAATAAAACTCTAACAAAGTTTCTTGTAAATGCTCATCTTGTTTGTCAACAGCATAAAAGGTAAGTTCGTTTATAGTTTTAAGGTAATAGGGATTGTTTGATGTTTTCTTTGAATCCAGATCATGTTTAGCAATCAAGTATTTTAATATCGTTGTTGACTTTCCATTATAAAGCACAATCTTATCCAGCCATATGAAAAACATTACGGTTAAAGATGAAGTAAGAAATAAAATTATACTTTCTGCGGAATTATTGATTACAATGTTATTCCAATCAAACCAAGGTTGAAAATTGAAAATAATCAGGAAGAAAGAAATAATTGTCACATATAGGGTTAACTTGAAGAATGATAAGTTCAAATTAGTAAATACAATTTTAATTGATTTTTGAGGAAACTCTTCACCAAATAAATCTGGCAAATAGGTAGAATCGTATTTGTCACCTATACTTGAGATTTTGTCTACTATGATTGGATAAGCTATTCCAAGAATAGCAATATCAATAGCAACACAGATTTCAACAATATTGTTTAACATATTCAAATTATTTTCCTATAAATTTTCTTCCAATTTTTTTTTCTTTTAATTAAAGAAACCAATCGATGGATTTTCAAAAGTACCTATAATTGAAGCTCGATCAAGTAGCATGTTGAATTCTTCACAGCTTGTTTCAGGAACTATGGAGCAATTATGACAAGCTGAACCATTAACATTATCTGGACCTTGCCCACTTGACTGACCAATATCTGAGCATACTGGATCAGCCGAACACCATCGTGCGTCTTCAATAGAATCTTTAACCAGTTTCCCTAAATTGTTAGCTTTTCCTTGTCTTACTAAACCGCCTAAAGAACCTTCCGAATCTCCGGATGAAGTGTAAATAAGTATACCATTCATCCTGTTGTCATCGTCATCATTAAAATATAATCTTTCCCTTAGTGATGATGAACCATATCCACAATGAAAACAAAGTTTCTTTATCAATAGGTGTGTGAAAGTGTGCATGACAATAAACGAAGCATTAACTTTTTTAAGATTCTCTGTAGGTCTTCTTTTCAACATTGCTCCATGATATCGATCAATTATATTTGTAAACGAATCACCTTGACTTTCTAGCCATTTGTCAATTACATCATCCCTGAATTTTAAAAAAATACCTTCGCCAAATACTTCTGTTGCCGGTAGCCAATTTACATTTTCATTGGACAATTCACTAATGTCAGTTTTATTTCCAGGGTCTATCCGAGCAAAACTTCTAAATACTCTCGTTTCTTTTAACTTTTCAATGAGTACAACACATTCGAAATATTTTTCTAAAAAATCTTTTTCCGAATACTCATCAAACTTTTTCTTAATCGCTTTAAAGTCTGCATTTTCGGAATTCCTACCTTCTAAAATGTACTGATATTCTTCCAAACGTAATCCTTCCTCAGAGGAAAAATTATTAATCTCGTCTAAAATTTCATTCTCTAATATTTCTGCTATAACGCCAGCTACTAATTCATCCTTTGAAATTAAATTGTTTTTTATTACTGCTTCAGATGAAAGTATGGCGGGAAGAATTATTGTTCCTTTGTCAAGATTATAATACTTTTTTAACTCATCTCTTCCTTTTTCCTCAATTACCTTTACGACATACTCATTGGCTTGAGATGACACTTGTGGTAAGTAAATTGCCGATACAATATCAGAAAAATGAACATTCGAGGCACCTCTTATTAAAACTTGTAAATGTTTCTTTCCGGCACATGGCTTCGCGTCAATAATTCCTTCTACGCCTAACCATGGACGATGTCCTTTGCAATACTGTCCTAATGGGTTATTGTCATTTGGTTCATCCTCAGTAAATTTTTTGTCTTCTTCCTTGTCTAATCCTATTCTAGCTAATGCGCTATCAAAAACTTTATCGCCATTTTTCCTAACATTCATTAAACCTGCAAGTGTCCTTTTTTCACCACATGAACATTTAATAAGTATACTTCCCAAGTCACCCGAGCCTGAAAGTGAATGATATGATAAATTATGATTTTTATCGTCATTTGGTAATGACCCATCATGAACCCATTCTTTAAAAGGAACATCTTGAATATGACCATTACTACAAGCTGCAACAAATCTAACAGGAATCATTTTAGATTTAAATTTATTGCCTGATTTACCACATATATCACATTCTATTTTTTCTTCCGCAAAAGTAAGTTCAACCTCCCTCATACTGCCGCATAAATGATTCGTACAATGGTGCCACCGTGGAAATCGCACGACAGGGATTGTTAGGAAATTATTCTTAATTCCAGATGTATGATATGAAAATGGCTTAATAAAATATTCGACACCTAGTACTTTTTGTAAACGAGGCTCAATTATTCTTAACGCGACCTCATCAATATTTTGATAACCCGCTTGAATTTTTCTTTGCTGAATTTTTTCATCCCATAAATTCAACCCACATACCATAACTGATACCTCCTTAGGAAAGTTGATAATTTGTCCAATTCCAAATGGGGAAAGGAGTTGGCTACTTCTTACGCTTTTATTGGCCATCTTGATTACTATTATTTGAATATATACTAAGAACAGATTCTGTATCAACTCCACGCATGGAGGTTGAAGTAGGTAAAGATCTTTTTTCCCTAATTATTTCTTCACGTACTTCCGCACTACTGGCATACATAAGCGGGAAATATCCATCATCATTTAAAATTTTAAAATTACCCGCATCGCCATAGGATTGAAAACCTTTTCTCCAAAACCGAATCCTCTTATTTAATAAATCAATAGTATTATCTACTTCTTCCGGGTCAATAATCTCACACCTATCTTTTATTATTTTAGAAATAATTGCTAATAAACCGTCAAATTCGTCATTAATTAACGGCGTTTCTTTCATTTTTCCACTTGAAAAATTTCTTATTAGCGCAATAAAAACCGCATGCAGCCCTTTTTCTCTAGCATTAATAGAAAATGGCGTAACTGAAGTTGGCTCAACATTTGAATAAATTCGGCTATGGTAGCCTTGGAATTGCTCATATTGAGATTTGTCTCTTGGTTTGGATGGACTATATAATGTAAAAATGATTCCTGGTCCCATAGGTACATCTCTTCCTACACGAGAACTAGCTTGAATATATTCAGCTGTTGTTTTTGGTTGACCATGGATAAACATCAACCCCAAGCGTGAAATATCGACACCAGTAGCCACCATATTTGTGGCTAAACAAATATCTAATGCTTCGTTCTTGACATTAGTAAATGTTGCTTCTAATTTCTTGAGGGTAGATGGTATTTCAGAGGAACTAATTCTACTAGTTAATTCTTCAATTTTGTTTATATATCTTTTTTTATCGTTGGTTCTTAAATCACGATTTTGAATTTGGCCAAGTCTCTCTCTAATATCTCCATAAACTAAAGAAGATGCTCCTCCAAGTTCTCTGATACTATTAAAATAACCTAAAAGCGTCCAGTAATAATTTATATTTATTGAATCATTAATTTCAGCTAATTCTTTTACTTTTTGTAAAACAGCAGCATACGTTCTTACGATAGATGTTTGGGCGGATGGAAAACCAGAGGCAAGTATACCTATATACTTTCTCCCAGGATACTTTTGACTACCGGAAGAATCGGTTTCATTTATTGATTTTTCCTCAGAGAACCAAGTATCCCCAAAAGTTAAGCCTTGAGCTGGAAAAATGCTTAATTGTTCTTTACTTTTAATACCGTATATGCCTTTTACCTGTTCAAATGCTCTACTAATAGTTGCAGACGACGCGATAATTTTAGGAGGAATTAAGTCCTCTTCATCACCTGTAATAAATGGAGGTTCCGTTTTTTTATAATCATTACAAAGAGTTTGAACCATTGTTTCGTATAAACCGACCATTGTCCCCAAAGGGCCAGCTATTAAATGTAATTCATCCTGAATAATTAATTCCGGCGGGCAAATTCGTGTCCAATCGCCGTTATCATTAATATTTCTAAATCCAAACAATTTTCCGGCGTCTGATTTCCATGGAATCATTGCGAATTTATCGACTGTTCCTAACAATAATGTGGGTGGAGTATCATAAATCAACTCGTCTACTACTTGAAGCGGTAATGGATTAATATTGTATTCGCAATTCTTATTCTCGCATCTGAACATTACCTTACCATCCTTACCATCTTCTTTATGCAGTCCTTTAACTTTCTCGACTTTATCAAATCTACCTATATTTTCTACTTTGCCTATTTGTGATCCGCAGCAAGGACATTTCATTACAACAAAATTATATTCTGCCTTCGGATCAGTTTTCAACAAATTTAATTGGGCTTTTGCATCATCATTTTTATTTGGGGTTGAAGTGCCGCCAACCCAAAGACCGATTGAAATTGGTTCGTCTCCAATTTCTTTAAGATTTTCTATCCTTATTAAATCACAAGCGCAGATTAATGAAGCCGCTCTTTCGTACTGCTGTGTGGTTAACAACCGTAGTGTGTAACGCATCAACACTGTGGTGCCGCCATAAAATTCCCAATTCCATTTAGCCTTTCCTTTAATTCTTCTGTAAAAAATGCTAAATGCTGTTAAACCCAAATATGCTTCAGTCTTACCACCACCCGTAGGAAACCAAATTAAGTCAACTATCCTTCTTTCCTCAGAAGTAGGGTGTAAGATAGATTCAAGATTCAGCAAAATAAATGCAAGTTGAAATGGTCGCCACCTCCCATTATAGTTACTTGATGAATGAAAGTCTTCTATAGATGGGAAAATTTGCTCGTTGTAATCCCCATTAATCCCCTCAATACTTAATTGCTGATTTTCAGAACTTCCGGTTTTAATCCATTTTCTAATTTTTGTTTTTGAACGTTGTTGTTGCCATATCATTGCTCGATTCATCCACCTAAAACATTTCACGACATCAGAATTTTCATCCGAATCAATTAATATTTGAATGCCTTTTTGAATTCTCTTTAATGATTTTTGGCATTTAATAATATTTAATTTTGCTGCTTCTCGATAATTTTCTAATTCTGGTGAATTATCAGCTTCGTTTTTTATATCCTCAATCCAACCGGAATATTTCTCATGTAATATTTTCAAACTATTCTTTGCATCATTCCAATTACCTTTATCAGATAGTTGCAGCATACTAAGATCTACATGTTGAGTCGGCGCTACTTGGGGGAGATCATAAACTGGAATAACCGAAGTACTTATTTTACTAACAGTTTCATAACCAATATTATTATTTGCTGTGGTTTCCCAGACTACCGATGTACCATGTCCAATAGAAAAGACTCTTTTTTTCCTATATAGCAGATTCAGTTCTTTTTCTTCGTCAGTATCAGAGGCTAAATTTTTTTCTTTATATGGAGCAATCAGATTATTATTATCAGTGGTTAATATTAATTCATTTTGGTATAAAATTTTGTTTCCATTTGCGACATCATCGGTTTCAGCTTTAAGTTCATTAATAAGGACAAAAGTGTAGGTGTGGAAATTTTCTTCACTATCCTTTAAGGTAGTTCTGTTAAACACCCTTAATTTTAACCAAACATCATTTTTTTCATTACATTTTATTGTAACATCATGTGATTTTTTGCCATCTTTAAATAACGAATTAATTTCAAATAAGATAGGTTCGCTAACAATTGGTCGTCTAACCCAATAATCCGAATCAATTGTTTCACCATCTTTGTTTTTGGCAATTACTATAACACTATTCTTGTCAATTTGCTTTTTAGGCCTTTTGTTTACACCTTTTTCATAGTAGGCAGAATTTATTTTAAGGCTGACTGAATCATGGGTTTCTTTAGAATTAAATCTTACGGTAAATCCCATTGCGGAAGGAAGGTATTGATTAGCTAAACCAACAGGTTCCTCGTCACTACTACCATTCTCAGTGCTGAAACTATTTTGTGAATCCTTTTCTTTATCAGGGCTATCATCTTCATCATTATCGTTGAAATCTGTATCATTAATGTCACCTGAATCTGTATTATCATTATTCATAGATTGTTGTGGATATAGCATACCACCGCCATATCTTGATTTAGGAGAACCATGGATGCTAGCTAATAAAAGTTCTTCGCCTGTTTGCTCATCACGATAATTTGGATTAAGAGATGGCCCAATTATTTCTTTTTTTACTGCATCTAATATTTCTTCTCTTATATCCATGTTAATTCAATTTTGAGTAATTATTGACAATGAGTTTATTAAAGTTTTCCTCTTGTGATTTATTCAACACAATATATAATTCAAGTCTTGGTCGCGATATTCCGATATAAAGTAATCTTTGTGCAGATTCAGAAATTATTTCTTCAAAGTCAAAAAGAATTATAATGGTATTTTCTAATCCTTTATATGCTTGAATGGTACTGACTTCAACTCCCTGGTTAATTAAATTATTTATTATATCAGAATCACATATAATTGAATTTTCAAACCGCTTCGGAGAGAGTAGTGTAATTTTATTATACGGGATACTTTTGTTAATGAGGTCTAATAATATTTCTTCAATAACTTTAGTTTGTAGGTTAAATGAAGGGAATTTGCATGTAACTGTATTACCTTCAAATCCATTTAATGTAAATTTAGGTATATCTACTCCCGTCAATAGGGTATTTTGTGAAGCTATTTTTTTTGTATTACGACAGTTTATTTTTAAAGGAGGAAATTTAGTGAAATATGTTTTGTCGCTAAGTAATGTAAATATTTCTTCGGGATTATTTAGATATATAGCTTGATTAGAAAAGTCACCAAATAAGACCCATCGCCCATTTTTTATTCCACCTTTAAGTATGGTGTCAAAAATTTCAACAAAATATGGAGAGATTAAATCTTGGGCTTCGTCTAAAATAAGAATATCGAATTTCTCTAAGTCAGTATCTTCATTATTTGATAAAAATTCAATAATTAAATCTTCTGAGTAATATTTTTGCTTTTCCTTTTCAGATTCTGGAGGAATTGAATTTGTGTATTTAGTTAAAAAGCTATGAAGCGTTCCTACGTAAAAATTACTCTCATTGTTTTCGAAATTTTTACTGATGTAGTTGAATAATTTATCGCCTAATTTATTATTAAAACAGAATAAGCCGACTTTATCTTTCTTTTCAATTTTTATTCGCGAAATTTCTAGAGCCATTAATGTTTTTCCCGTTCCGGCTGAACCTTCAATTATACATCTATCATTGTAATTGACAAAATCCAATAAATCAAATTGTTCTTTAGTATATTCTTCAATTAGATTTTCTCTGTCATTAATTTTATTTATTTCAGAATAATTTACATCAAAATCACCTCTGAGAATTTTTAGTAAAGTTTTACAATCTTCAAGTGTTGGCCTTGACATATTGATATCATACCAATATTTTCCTTTATATTCATTATGCCAGCCCTTGCTTAATGCTGATAGGTAATAGCTGATCGGGATACTCAATCCTTGTTTTGTTAGAATTTGCCATGAATGCCCTTCTGTCCCGAAGTCAATAAATTCATCCATACTTGTAAATGCCAACCCAGTTCCCCATACGATTTTGGAAAATCTTTCATGGAGATCCTTTTTGTGTTTGATTTTTTCGAGGACATATTTTTTGATCGACTGCAATGTCCCATCAACCTGTGCAAATGGACTTTTGGTATTTGTTGTAGTAATCCCTTTTCTATTTGTAAATGACCAAGTTCCATTCTTTCTAGATACGCCACCATGCTTGACTTCAATAGCGAAAAAACCTTCGTTTGGTGCCAATACTAAGAAATCAAGTTCCCCAGATTTATTTTTTATATGATGGTTAGTAAACAATGAATGAAGTATATGCATGTTTTTACATGATTTATCATTTTTAAATTTTAGGTAAATTATTTTCTCACCACTAGACTCAAAGCCCTCAATGTTATCTGGAATTAGCATAATATTTTTCGGGTGTTATGGTAATCAATTTCTATTTCATTTTTGATTAAAGAAGATATGGTTCTGGTTTCAACTTTAATTTCATTTCCATGAATATTAACTGAAAATTTATCATTCGTTAAATTTTTAGATGTAAGCTGATTAATGATGTTTTTTTTAATATTTGAACTTAAACTGATCGTATAGGAATTTACCTCTCTAAAAGCATTTTCAAGTTCATTTAGTTTTTGATCAAAATTCTCAACCTTTGCTGTGAGAAGTATAATTTTAAGATTTTGCGTACGCGGACAAATAAATTCATCATCGTATAGCCATCTTTGAATACTTGATTTAATTGGATTTCCATCCATTAATTGATATTCTTTCTTCGTTGCAAAAAATAATTGTTCAAGGGTATCAAGATTTTTGTTTGATGTAGTAAATAGTTTTTCTAGTTCAACTTTCCAACTTTCTAACTTCTCAAAACAGGACTTAATGTTTAGATCATTTTTTGAAATTTCTCTATTTGCGGCTCTATCTTTTCTATATTTAAAAATTTTATACCCTATGTTTAGGTCATTAAATCTTGTTTCACAAATGGTGGTCTTTTCTATATTATTTTCGGTTTGTGTTAATACCGTACTTTGCTTTGGCAAAAACATGAAACTGCCATCGTCAAAATTTATAATATCACATTTAACTGTAAAGGAGTTCTCTTCGTGATTAGGAATGCCATAACCCTTATACTTAAATGTGTGCAAATATTCTAAATTTGCTTCCTGCACATTTTCAACTTGTATTGAATTATCTACTGTTAGGAATGAATTGATTTCATCTTCAAAATTCATTTCGGTTTTTAATAAATATTCATCCTTTAATGGCGTAATTTCAGCGATATTATCACTAAAATAACTCGCGGTAATTCTTCTTTTGAGATAACCGGTCGTTAACGAGGCCTCGTTCGGCCAACAAATTATTTTCACATCCGGAACAAAATCAAGACAAACTGAATTTAATAAATATTTTCCCGAATATTCGTTATATGGGTATCCAGTGAATACTATACTTTCAGAACTTGAGGTCGGTACATTAACTTTTATTCTCTCAAGTGGGATGTAATTTTTTTTAAGGGCAGATGTAGTTAATACATTTGAAAAAATATTACTATTTGGATTATAGGATTTTGTGTTCTCTTTAAATTCGGAAGCCAATTGAATACCTTTTTCAATTTCCCTAGCAACGTCTTGGGTAATGCCATTATTTTTAACAGCATCAAAGACTTCTTTAAACTCTAATATCAGGTCTGTAATTTGCTCCGTTGACCTCATTGAATTTTTAAGCGCATACAAAGAGGGATAAAAGTAGCTGTAAAAAGCTTTTTGCAAAGTTTCAAAATTATCTAATTCTTTTACTAGTTTAAGAAGCCTCGGAGTCAAAATATCTAGCTCATTTTTTGACGTTATGTTGATTTCAATTCTTTGTTTAGCATATCTTTTGCATTGGAGCCAAAGTTCATCATCTATATAATTTATATCTGATGAATATTGTATTAGTTTCCCAATCTTATTTTTATTCCAATTTATTCTAAAGTATTCCGGATTGTTGGAGAATAATCTCTTGTAAAAGTCAATTTCATCCGTATTTTCAACTATCCGATTTGAAATGAAAATAACTGGGACACCCTTTTCCAAAAACCCTTCAATAGTATCTTCATATTCATAAATTTGGCTTATATCATTAATGATAACTGCTCGTAATTTTATTGGAAGTTCATCTTGGATTCCAGGATATTTTTTTTCCAAGAATTTAAGTTGAATTATTTCGCCTTCGAATTCCAAAATAAAAGCGTTAAAGTCGCTATCAAATTCTTGAGAAATCTTTTGTTCGTCAAGTAACAATTTTATCAGTTCTTCTATTTTTAATTTAGCTTCCTCTATTTGAATAATTTCTGCTAATTCAAGCAAAAATTCTTTAAACTCATTAAACTGTTTTTCCTTATCACTATTGAAGATGCTAACGTAAGATTTCAAATCTGGACTTACAATTAAATTCTTTTTTAAAGGAAATATTTTTGACAAAGGTTCGTCATATATCTTTATCTTATTTAACAAGTCAATAAATGTACTTGTGTTTCCTCTACCACTAACTAATAGTACTTTAGAGTCGAGATTATTTTGATTAATTGAAACAGATTCATTTGGCTCTAATATTTTAGAAATAGAATTTCTTTTGGTTTTAGAGTCTTTTAAATTTTTAGTATATTTTTTCCATAAACTTAAAGTCCTTTGAGAAGGAACTTTACTTATTTGAGAGCGAAGCGATTTTTTTATAGGAATTCCTCCTTGATCTTTAAACTTTAAATAGACTTTATCTTCAATTACTTTCTCAATTTCAGCAATGCAATCGAAAATTTTTATTTTATCACCTTTTTTTAGCTTTATTCCGTCAACTTCATTATCAATGAAATCTTCATAAAAAAAGTTGGTTAAAATTGAAATTGCAGTCCATAAAGAGGCTTTCTTTTTTTCAGGAAAGCATAAGAATAGTGGTTTTTTAGGTAATTTATTATTATTAATCAAATTACAATATTGCAAAGCAATTCCTGATGTAATCTTCATAATAGGGCTAAACTTATTATCACCCAAATTAATAAAGTATTTTTTATCAAAGGAATCTAGTAGCTCTCTCATTTTTTATCTAAATTAAAAATAGTTGTAACTATTTCAGCAATCTGATATGCAAGGAAAGGAGGTACTGCATTACCTACTTGATGATATTGAGATGTTCGAGGGCCACAAAATAAATAATTGTCGGGAAAAGTTTGAATTCGTGCTGCTTCTCTTACTGTAAGACTTCTGCATTGATTGGAATCATAATGGATAAAATAGTGGCCATCTTTAGAAATATGACTAGTTATTGTAGTAGCGGCACTATCAGGCATTTGAACTCGAAATCTATCTGCAAATTTCCCGCTTGTTGCGCTCGCATGGTCTGGCATTAATTCACTACTGTGTGTTTGATAATCCTTTAGTCTAGGAAATCGTTTATGTTTTTCAGCATAAGTACTGGCAAATAAATATCGCTTCAAGTCTTCAACTAAATGTGTCCTTGTTTCATGGTTGCAAACACCTTTTAAATTATCATCTACAAACCATTCCCTTAAAGGGTTTTCTGCGCAAGGTGTCTTATATTCAATATATTCTGAACCTAGCCCATGTGATGCTGCTTCAATATTGTTAAAAGGAATGTTACTTTCAAGACCCTTCCAAGTGGTGATTTCTTTTTTAAAACTATTAATTATATTTTGCCAGTTTTGTTTTGAATCAATTTCATTTTTATATTCCCGTTTCTTAACGCCATTAATGATTTCACTTGAAATAATTGATCGTCCTATTCCGCTTCTTAATTTCGGTAAATCTCCGATAACACTTTTCAAGTCGGTTTCTTCAACAACCATTTTTAAGATTTCAGGCTTGATGTTTATATCCTCTCGAACTCCAAGTAATATAACTCTATGCCTTTTTTGCGGGATTTTAAACTTTTCAGATTGTATTAGATAATCTCTATTATCCTTATATTTGGGATTGCCAAACTCATCAAAACTTTCAGGCTCATTAGAAAGGGAATAGATTTTATATTTTGGAGCATTAGTTTCTTTGAAAACTGAAGAAGGATTTCTTAAGTCACTCAAAATCCAGTCAAATACCTTTTCATCATTAACTTTAGCAGACAAGAGACCTTTAACGTTTTCCATAACAAAAACGGTAGGATGGTGAACAGCTATGATTCTTAAATATTCTTTATAAAGATATACTCTATGATCGTCATCGTCAATTCCTCCAACTCTTGATCTTCCCGCCAGAGAAAATGCTTGACATGGTGGCCCCCCAATTAAAAGCCATTCTGTATTACCACTTAAAGATTTAATTATCTTCTCATCAATCGTTGAAGATGGATAAGATTCATTGCCCAACTCAGCTTTCCAAGCTTCTTTTTTTGCCTCCTGCGATTCTCTAGGATATTTCTCAAATAATGTTATAATTAAATTGTCTCTTTTCTGTAAATCATTTTCCTTTAATACATCATAATATTCATTTGGAACTTTTCCTTTTTTAAATTTTCGAAAAAAGCTTCTTAATTCAAGGGTTTTATGCGCATCGTTATCTTTTTCGATCGATAACTTTATATCAAAAACCCTCTCTCCATTTCTTAAAACGGAAGAAAAACCTTCACCTAAACCACCCGGCCCTGCAAATAAATCAATTATTGGAATATTGTTATTGGTCATATTTAAATTAGAAATCATTTACTAATTCTTTAGAAAGAATAGCCAGATTATTGTATGAACTTAAACTGTAAATCTAATTTTTTCTAGCAAATAAACCTAAAATTTAGGGTGATAGAATTAACAATTCAAATATATTATAAAACGGCAAAAATTATTTACGGTTTTCCGTAGCCTTATTTAAGTACGATTTAATTCATCTATATATAATTTTAAATCATACAAATAAATTAATTCATTTGCTTCGTCCTCTGGCATCTGTGCCAATTCGACAAAGTTGACATTTTCAAACAAAGATTTTTCGCCAATAATATCCTGCATAATTATAAAAACTACATGAAGTAGATTTTTATTAGTACAATGAACAGTAAAGTTTTTTAAGTAAACAATCATATCAATTTTCTTGATTCCTTCGTACTCAAACGGCATAAATTTAAGTTCACTCGCTTTAACGATAATGTCTTTGAAAACATAGGGCTTATCTAATCCGGCTTCCATTTCATCGATATCTTGTGATGGCTGAATAAATGCGACAAACTTCCAGTTCCTTAGTTTTGGTGCGTTCTCAATCATAGTTGTGACTTGTTCGAAATATTCAGGATTTCCACTAGCCGAAATTACAAGCTGCGTCGGTTCATTTTCGTTTGCGGGAAACATCAATATACTTTCAAGCTGTTCACAGTAATTATGCAAATGCTTATCAAGCCAATAGATAAACATTTTTTGCACAGCAGGCTTTTCATTTCTAAGGTTTTTAAGAGTTTGTTCATTGTAACGGATCCAGTCCCAAAATAAAGTGATTGATTTCATATTTTAATTTTTTGATAATTAGCGTTTGTCTTTTGTATTCTTCTCATAGGAAATAAGATTGATCATTTCCCTTAACCGGCTCCTTACGCGCACGCCATAGTGGGTTTCGATTTCCGTTGCCGATAGATTTGTTGTGATGTGTGTATTGATTCTTTTGCTTATAAAAATGTCATATCTGCTTAAAATAATTTCTGCTAACACGTTGCATTCATTCCCGAAATATTTAAGATTGTTCTCTGAGCCGAGATCGTCAAAACAATAAATCTTCGGGTCAGATTGGTATAACTTTCCTTTGCTATACCGGTGAATTACTTCGTAACCATCATGTATAAATTCGAAACTGATATCCCGGCAAGGCTTCACAGAAAATTTATACTCCAATGGTGTCAGGAATTTCATTATGGTCAACAGTGATGTTTTACCGCAGCCAACCGGACCAGCCAATAGAATTCCTTTGTCCAGATTGAGATTGTGCTGAAAAGCTGCCTGTTCGTCTTTCAGGAAATAGGCGATGAGTTTGTAAATCACCGGAAGATCATTTTCAATAATTCGAAAGCGCTTTCCATATAATTCATGTCCTTTTTTCTCAATCCAGGCACAAACTTCCTCATAGTTATAATGGCTCTGAATAATCTTTCCCTGCTGATGTGTCGAGTGATCTAGTCCTGTCTGTTCGTTCATTGCTGACAAATTTTGGAGCGTTCAATATCCAGTTTCTGGCTGCAGCCGGCCAGTCGGTCATGGGAGTTTTACCGCCAACTAACCAACCGATACTTTTGAAATAGTTGAAAAATTTGTTGGCTTCGATTTCCGGATAGCTTTGTTCCCGGAAATAATTAATTACTTCTTCAATTGTTGGATTTGGCAATGGCTTTTCTGAATAGGTTTCCGGAGGTTTTTCTATTTGGTTTAAAAACAAATGTTGAACGTGTTCCACGCTTTCTCGCTCGGTGAAAGAATCAGTTCGTAACTCAGTACTTTCTTTTTCTTTTTTCGCGGAACTTTTTTCTTTTTCCTGAGCATTGCTTTTTAAAAAATCAAGACTCTCATTTTCATTTTTTTTTGCTGGCTCATCCAAGTTTAAGCTGTTTGAATCGTTTAAAATGTTTGTATTGTTTGTATTGTTTATATAAGGTACTAATGCTTGTTCACTAACCTGTTCACTACCTGTTTCAGTACTAGTACGATACTTGTTCACTACCTGTTCATCAACATGTTCAAAATTTGAAGCAACTATCCTTTCGTTACGCGCCGTAGGCTTGAGATCGTCGGCAAAATTGAAAAGGAAGACATGACTGCCTTTGTAGGGATTGAAGGATGGCTCATATTTGATATAGCCATGCGCGTCTAAAAGTTTCAGGCAACGGTGATAAGTGGCCAAAGAACTGATTTTGCTGATACGCATAATCTCATGTCTCGATATGCTTATGGGGTTCCGAAAGCGGTTGATGTTCCAGAATTGGAACAATGCAATGTATAGGCTAACATGGGTTGGATTGAGCAGTTTGTCTTTTGCGACTTTATCGAAAAAGCCAGTCAGATGTTTAATGTAATTCATAAGCCGAATTACTTGGAATTAAACAACGTGCGCTCAGAACTTACCTTGTTAAGTTCAAGCAGTTTTTCGATATCCTGATGGGCGTAGTAAATTATACCGCCAATTTTAGTATAGGACAGCGTTTTATTAATCCGGAGTGTTTGAAGCGTTCCGGGAGAAATGTTCAGAAGCTTTCGGACTTCGGTAGATTTTAACCACTGTTTTGCCTGCTGCGGTTTTAATTGTAGAATTTCTTTAAAATCTTTGAGTAGTAATGTGCGGAATTCATTTAAGTCCTCACGAGTGATAATTTCGACAGCCATAACGTTTGTTTTAATTTGTTATGGCACAAAATTGTCGCGATTGACTTATTTTATTTCAGAAGCTAATCCGAAGTTCTGATTGATTTATTGTAAAATAATAGTAATTCTTACGTTGTTGACTGCTTTTTCAGTTCGCGGATGAAATACAGCGGCGTAAGTTCGGTGCTTTTTACAAACGCCTCTTTGAATTTCTGAGGTGATTTGAAACCTGCTTCTTCAGTTAAGGCCTTGATCGTGTAATTTCGATATTTATTGTCGGTTTTAAGACGGTTCACTATAAAATCAATCCTCAGATCATCGACATATTCGATGTATTTCTTCTTCCTGGTTTCGCAAATGATTCGTGACGTATAACGAGTGTTGCAATCGACATATGCTGCCATTTTGTTAAGATTAAAATCTTTATCCAAAAAAATATCACTGTCTTCAAATTTTTCAAGTTTTTTGGAAACTGCTGCAACGATTTCAGGTTTGATTATTAAGTCGCCATCAACGATTTTTTCGTTTGCAGGCACCGGCGATGCAATCCTATCTTTATGTGAAATGATTCCCTTGAATTTCTGTTTTCTTTGTTTCCTGCGCTGGTATTGCCTGCAAATGATGAATCCGAATACAAGTGTAACGATTAGAAATATGATCCCGAATATTATATCCATCTTATCACGGAAGAATAGCTTTCTTTTAAGTTCTTCAGTTGATTCGATAATTTTTTTCATATCGTATTTCCGGCTGATGCTATCAGAAAGATACCTGAAGTTTTTGTTTACAAAAGTTTCGGCTTTTAGAAGTCCAGTGAGGTATTTCAGTTGTTGGGTAGGATTTCCTTTTGCTTCGTAATATTGCGCCAAGAGGTCATAAGCTTCGAGCAAATCTTCTTTCATAAAGTTTTCGCTTTTAAAATAATCATCCACCTTTTTCAGGTATGGAATCGCTTTTTCCTTCTCGCCTAACGCCCAGTAGCTTCGCCCAATATAAAAATTGGTCGTTGATACGTTTGCAAAGTCATTGCCTTTTGTAATTGGCGCAAGCGACTTTTGCAGTTTTTCGATTGCAGATCGGTAGTTTTTCCTGAAGTATTCATTTTGCCCTTCAGAATTTGTAAGGTAGGGAATGGTCGATGGTTCATCTACGTCTATCGCTTCGCGATATCCCAAGTCGTTCGTTGCAGTTGCAAGATCGTATCTTTTCGTTTTGATGTAACACATGCTTAAGGAATGCAATGTTCGAAGGTGCGGTTTTCCAGGTTCATTAATCCTGAAATATACTTCGCATTCCTTTAAAAGTGAAATTGCTTCTTCGTAATAGCCCAAATAATATTTAATCTGCGCGATAGAATATTTGGTTTTATATTTTAAATATTGATTGTCGGATTTGGATATAAAACTGTCCGCGATAATAAAATTATCGAGTGCTTTCGGCTCTTGTTTGAAATAATAGTAAACGATCCCTCTCGTTAAATATGCAGAGCCGAGCAGCGAATCAGTTTTCGATTTTTTGGCCACGACTAGCATGCTGTCGCAATATTGCAACCAAGCTTCTTTTGGAGACTTATGCATGACTGTGTTGTATGCTTTTATCGTATTGTCGTAGTCATTGGCAGCTTTTGATTTTAAAAGATAGGTGTAGGCATAAATGGAATCTAATGATTTATCATCCTCATTTTCGTCAAGACGATCGATGACATAATCGATGCTTTTACTTTTTAATGTGTCCGGAATTTTAAATGCTTTTTGCTGCGCGTAGGTTTCTTGGGCTAAAATAATAAGAAGTACAAAAATGATTTTTGCTGTTTTCATGCTTGATGGTGTCGGTTAGAATTTGGTGCGGCATGTACAGAATGTTTTGGCGTTTAAAGAGATATGAAAAATAATAATTAAAACTATAATCACAAATGGAAAACTGGCGACAAAGATCGTGCTTGATAGGTAATTTGACTAATTCCTTATTTTACAAGTGATTGCGTCATATATATTATTGCAGGATTAATTAATGCTTGCATTTTCCCTCCTCTAAAATTCTTTAATGGTCTTAGATATGGCTTGGAAATCAGAAGTTCTGATTTTAGATTTGGCGTACCAAACCAATAAAACTTTACCCCATGAAAGTATTTACGTCGAAGCTGCTTGCAGAATTAGAGGAACATTTGATCAAGATTGATTTGCATAAAACGGGCACAATTCAATCAGCCGAAAATGCCATCAATGTAACAATTGTTATTCTCGAAAAACTAAAGACGTTTTCAATTAGCCATACTTTCGAAAATAAAGGTGACGAAATTAATTTCTTTAAAATAATTAAACCGCAGTTCGTAAGCCGATTGATTTATTATAACGAAATTCACAATATTGAAAGCAATAAGCCTTTTGGCGCCAATCGCCATCTGCGAAAATACTTCAATGCTGAACTAGATAAGCTGAAAGTCTACTTTAATGAAAATTTGGATTTTTACAAATATTTCCGCACCGGAAACACAGTGCTCGACAAAAAGTATTTTCTCCGTGGCCGTTATGATATTAAACTTACTCTCGATAGTTCTTATTTTCAAGCGGACAATCGGTTTACAACTTCGCACGATTTTAAAGTGGCCAAGATTATCGCGAATGATCAGATCAAAGTTTATTTGGAGAATGAAGTGGCCAAACTGGATGCGAAGCCGGAACCTTATAAGATTTCGGAACGACATATTCAAAAATGGACAGGTTCAAAGATTGCCTTGATTGAATTGATTTATGCGCTGCACGCGGAAGGCGTTTTTAATAATGGCACCACTGATCTAAAAGAAACTGCTAAATTTTTTGAAGAAACTTTTGATATTGATTTGGGGCAATTCCATAGAACGTTTTTTGAAATGAGGGCGCGGAAGTCGGAGAGGACAAAGTTTTTGAATTCTTTGAGAGATACTTTGGTTAGGAGAATGGATGAGGTTGATGAAAACGTGTAATCTATTTAGACGATCAATAATTATATCTTGTTTAGGCATCATCAAAATATTGGCTATTTAAGTACATTTGTAAAAATGTATTTTATGGAAGCAATGGAAATAATCGAGCAAAAAGTAAATTACGCAGGTTTAATTAATAGTATCGATATTAAACCAGACGAGTATTTATTGCCCTTGCACGAAGTTATTGTCAATTCATTGCAAAGTATAGAAGACAGACACGATGCGAGCGATGCTGGTTCAATCATAATTAAAGTTCATAGAAACCTGCAAGAAAAGCTTGAATTTGAAGACAATGAAAATTTTCATCCGATTTCAGGATTTACAGTTATCGATAATGGCGTAGGATTTACAAATAAGCGTGAAACGGCGTTCAGTACACCATTTACAAATTTTAATTACAACAAAGGCGGTAAAGGAATGGGTCGTTATACTGTTCTTGCTTGTTTTGGAAGTATGGAAATTGAAAGTAGTTTCATTGAAGATGGAACTATGCATAATCGAAAATATAGATTTGACAATGTAAAAGGATTACAGAAGTACCCTGAAACTGCGGTACATGACGCGAGTAACTTTGTCAATAGAACAACCGTCAAATTAAACAATTATCTTCCAGAGTACTACAACTACGCTTCAAAATCAAAAATTGATATAAATCATGTTGCGGATAATATTATACAACATTGCTTGTTATTTTTTATTGGCTCAGAAAACATTCCAACAATCAGGATTTTACACGAAGAAGACGATATCAAAAATGCAATTGTTTTAAATGACATTTATAAATCCGTAATTGAAATTGAAAAGAAAGAGCCAAATCTCCAATTTTCTGATATTCCGGAATCCTTCAATTTAAGTTACGTCAGGAATTACAATGGAGTACATTCTCATTCTATCCATCTCTGTGCAAATAAAAGGGAAGTAGGCAAAAAACAATCGCTCACCAATTTTTTGCCATCGTTTAAGGAACTTTATAATGACGACAAAAAATATTATTTGTCAATTTATGTGGAAAGTGATTTTTTAGATCAAAATAATCACCCTCAAAGGAACAAGTTTATGCTTCCGGAAAATTCTGCTGCAAAAAATGACTTCGATAAATTTTCATTAGATGAGCTGTTCAAGCATATTTCCGATAATGTAAGAAGTAATTTTACAGAGCATATTCAGGAAGCAGAAAAGGAAAAAAACGAAAGAATTGAAAAGTACATTTTAAATCCGCAAAAGCCGAGGCTACGCTATCGTCATTTATTAAGTGTTGATAATGCTTTTACAGACATTCCTATCAATGCATCAGATGAGACTTTGGAAGCAAGATTGCACGAGAAGGAATTTAAACTGGAGCAAAGACGATCTAAAGCTTTTGAGAAGGTTTTTAAAAAAAATGAGTACGATAAAGAAGCTTTTGGTGAAATTGTTCATACCATTCTCAGAGAAGAGGCCGCCTTTTCTAAAGACAAATTAGCGGATTTAATGATTAAGAGGAAATCCGTTATTAAGCTGTTTCAAAAATACCTTCAATGGCGCACGGATGAAAATTTCATGTTGGAGAAAGATTTGCATAACATTATTTTTACTATGGGTGCTGAAAGTAATAACATGCCCATCGATTACCATAATCTTTGGTTATTGGATGAAAGATTTACGTTTCACACTCATACATCGTCAGACGTTAAAACAAAATCTATTAAAAACATTGAAAGCGACGGTAAAAAAGAAGCGGATTTATTAATCTACGATGTGCCTTGTGCTTATTCGGATAACTTAGATAAAATTAACTCTCTTGTAGTATTTGAATTTAAGAAGCCAGGCAGGGAGTTAAGCGATACAACTAACCTCGACGAACTAGTCTTAAAATACTTTCGCGACTTAATGAAAAGTAAAGCGAGGAGTAATAAAGGGAACTTATTAAATATCGAAGATAACACTCCGAAATTCGGTTATATAATTTGCGAGCTAAACAAAGAAAATATTGACCATAACATAAAATGGAATGAGTTTAAAAGAAGTGCGCACGGTCATTTATATAAAATAAATCCAACATTGAACTTACACATCGAGGTGATGTCTTATGAACAAATGTTGGATTTTTCGGAGAAAAGGCATGAAGCCTTTTTCAAAGCTTTGGGTATCGATAATATTTAAATTTATCTGCTTATCCGTTTGAGGCGAATGACGTATTAGGTATTGCAAACTTTGCTCTTAGGTTCTGCATATCTTCACTTACTTTCTTATCAAGAACTCTAGCGTAATGCTGAGTGGTCTGAATATTTTTATGACCTAGCATTTTACTAACACTTTCGATAGGAACTCCATTAGTCAAAGTTACAGAGGTCGCAAAAGTGTGTCGGGCCATGTGAAAAGTAATCTCCTTTGTGATTTGACATAAGTCACCAATTTCTTTTAAATACCCATTCATTTTCTGATTGCTTAATACTGGTAAAACTCTATCTTCATTTAAACACTTTGGATGGTTAGCATACTTTTTAATAAGTTCTTCAGGAATTGGCAACAATGGAATTTTGGATTTTGTGTCAGTCTTTTGACGGTTTTTAAATATCCATTTTTGTCCATCGATACCAATTCCTATATGATCCCGGTTAAGTCCTTTGACATCGACGTAAGCAAGACCAGTAAAGCAGCAGAAAATAAAAATGTCCCGCACAAGTTCCAATCTTGGTGTACGGAATTTCTTTGAGTAAATGTCTTTGATTTCTTCCTCGGTTAAAAATTCGGTCTCAACTTCTTTCATTTTTCCATCATACTTGACGAATGGGTCTTTTTCTAGCCAGTCATTATTGAGACAAATCTTTATAATCTTCCTGAAGTTTCGCACGTATTTAACAGCTGTGTTGTTATTGCAGTTTTTTTCACTTCTTAAATAGAAATCAAATTCAGTGATCATCGCAAAGTCGATTTTAGAAATGGCAATATCCTTAATATCGTATTTCCAAATTAGGAATTCTTCAAGATGTTTTAGTGAAATCTTAAAACGTTCAAGCGTTCCAGGTGCGTAGCCATTTCCAAGCAGCCCTTTGATCTTATCGTTATGCGCTTGGTAAATTGGAATAAGCATTCTGTCGCGATCTGTTTGGCCAAAGAGGTGCTTCCTAAAGTTGTCAATATTTACAGATTCCCGTTTATGCGTTAGCATGATCTCGATGTTTGTGACGTGTGCTTTCATCGAATCGAGATAGCTATTTATTGAACGGGCTTCTTCGGAGTTGCCTTTCATTTTCGACAGGTCTTCAGACCATTTGGATTTTTCAATGAGTTTTTTGGAACTGAATTCCAGACGTTCGCCATCTACGGTAAGTCGGACATAAAGAGGTAATAGTCCTGTGGCAACAGCTTTTTTACTTCTTAAGTAAAAATGCAAAGTGATTTTTTCTTTCATGGTGGTAACCTTTTAATTATTATTCAATTTATCTTTCTGAGCAATAACAAACAAGATGTACAAATTTTGAACAGGTGAGTGAACAGGTTGTTAGTACGGCTGTCTGTAAGGTCTTAGGAAATTTAGCGATGCCCCTTGTGACGATTTTTAAAAGGGCATCGCGTTTGTTTCGTAAGATTTAAGATTGAATGAATAATTCGCTACTTGCACAAAAGCAAAAAACCCCACAAATCGTAAGATTTGTGGGGTTTTGAAACTAATTGTATTTAAACTTGTGGGCGATGAGGGATTCGAACCCCCGACCCTCTCGGTGTAAACGAGATGCTCTGAACCAACTGAGCTAATCGCCCGTCTTGCGCTAAGTCATTTCTTCCTTATTGCGAGTGCAAAGATACACTACTTTTTTACTCCTGCAAGGTTTTTTGAAAAAAAATTACAAAATTTCTGCAACTACAAAGGTGCTTCCGCCTACATAAATAAAGTCATCAGGTGTTGCTTTTTTTGTAGCATTCGCATAAGCATTTGAAACAGAATTATATATTTCGCCTATAAGTCCAAAATTTTCGGCTCTTGCTGCCAAAATCTCAGCTTCTAGTCCTCGTGGAATATTTGGTTTGCAGAAATAATATTTTGCCTTTTTGGGGAATAAGGGTAGAATTTCTTCTAAATTTTTATCATTCACGACACCAAGAACGATGTGCAAATTATCAAATTTTTCTTTTTTTAATTGGTTTAAAACAATTGATAAACCATGAGCATTGTGTGCTGTGTCGCAAATTATTTTAGGGTTTTCGCCCAATTGCTGCCAACGCCCTTGAAGATTGGTGTTTTTAATCACATTTAAAAAACCATTCTTGATTGCTTCTTCCGAAACGGAAAGGAGTTGTTTGTTCTGCAATACTTTCAAAGTTTGTAAAACCGTTTTTTTATTGTGAAACTGATAATCGCCTAACAAAGCCGAAGGATAATCTTCCTGAACCAAATCGGAAGCAAAGTAAATTTCGGAATGCGTTTCATTTGCTTTAGCTTCAAAAACCGGTTTGGTTTCGATTACATATTCCCCAATAACCACAGGAATATTTGGTTTGATAATGCCGGCTTTTTCAGAAGCAATCGCTTTGAGCGTGTCTCCTAAAAACTGAGTATGGTCTAATCCTATGTTGGTAATCACAGAAACTAACGGCGTGATGATATTAGTAGAATCCAGTCTTCCGCCCATACCCACTTCAATAATGTTAATGTCTGTTTTTGCTGCCACAAAATAGTCAAAAGCCAATCCAACACTCATTTCAAAAAAGCTCAATTCATTGGCTTCAAAAAATGACTTATTTGTGTTGATAAAGTCACAAACATACTCTTCTGATATTGGTTGCCCATTAATGGTAATTCGCTCACGGTAATCTTTTAGATGTGGTGAAGTATACAACCCAACTTTATATCCGGCTTCTTGAAGAACGGAAGCGAGCAGGTGAGATGTTGAGCCTTTGCCATTGGTTCCGGCTACGTGTATGCATTTTAAAAGCTTTTCGGGATTGCCTAAATGATTGGCTAATAAAACCGTGTTGGTGATGTCTTTTCGATAAGCCGTTGCGCCTTGGGTTTGGTACATCGGTAACTTATTAAACATCCAATCAAGTGTCTCTTTATAAGTCATAATAAAAAAAGAATAGCTTTCGCTATTCTCCTAATTTGAAATTGATAACAATAAATCCGATTTGTGTTTCCGGAGCGTTACTATCGGATTGCCATTTGAATTTTCGCGCCGCAGATAGTGCCGGATTTACTAAACAAGGACTTGTGTTGTCGGTTCCTTGAGAGCGCTCAGCTTTGATTACATTTCCTTGACGGTTTACCCAAATTTTAACCACCACTTTTCCATACTCATTACAGTCTTGTACTTCTTTAGCGGGAGAACTTAATTTTCTTCCTTTTAAACCCCAACTGGTTCCGTTGCCGGATCCATTTCCCGTTCCGCTACCGAAAAAACTATTGGCATAACGGTCACCGTTTGGGTCGCCTTTATCTCCTGGTAAATTATCATTGCCGTGACTGGCTTCAGCACCGGTTGTTTTTGGGCCGTTAATCAAACTCTCCAAAGCACTAGTCGTAGTTTTTGATAAAGTTGGTTTGGGTTTAACGACTTCCTTAACTTCTTTTACGGGCTTTTTTGCATCCGTTTTCTTGATAACCGGAGCATCAGAATTGTCTTGTGTCGCTACTTCATCTTCCACCGCTTCTTGTGGCGGAGTATATTCCGGCTGTGGTGAAGATTTTACCGGTTCAAGCGGTTGTACTTCGCCTTGACCAACATCGGAAGTGCCAAAGTTGATGGCAATGCCATTTTCCGGCGGCGGATCCATATAAGTTAATCCAAAAAAGAAACACAACAGAAGCAGTATCACAAAAATTACCGTTGTGATGCCAAATGATTTTTTCTCTTCTTTGGTTTCTAAAAACTTCATGGTTTAGTTATTTAGGTCTTACGGCCAATACAATCTTCATTTGATTTCTATTGGCAATATCCATTACATAAACGGCTTTTTCAATAGGTACGCCTTCTTCTGCGCGAAGAATAATAGGCATATCTTTATTTTTAGCAGTCAGTGACAATAATTGTGCCTCAATGGAACTTTCTTCTATAGGTGTTTTATCAATATAGAATTGTAAGTCTTTGTTAATGCTAATTGAGATGCTTTTATTACTGTCAGTTTTTCCTTTTGCTTTAGGCAAAACTAAATCCAAAGCATTAGTGGTAACCATAGTGGATGTCAACATGAAGAAAATCAATAAAAGGAATACGATATCCGTCATTGACGACATATTGAATTCAGGACTAACTCTATTTCTACCTCTTAAATTCATCTTATTTCTTTTCGTTTAGTAAGTCAAAAAACTCAACGCCGTTCAGCTCCATTAAGTGAACTACTTTGTCTGTTTTTACCACTAAGTGGTTGTACCCGATGTAGGCAATTAAACCAACGATTAGTCCAACAACAGTAGTCGTCATGGCAGTATAAATTCCTTCTGCCAAAGCACCCACTTCAATTTGTCCTCCACCACTGGCCATTTTATGAAAAGCCATAATCATTCCGACTACCGTTCCTAAGAATCCGGTCATTGGACCTGCTCCTGCTATAGTCGCAAGCATACTGGTGTTTTTTTCCAAACGGTAAATTTCTAATTTTCCGGCGTTTTCAATAGCGGTATTAATATCCTCTAATCGATTGCCAATTCTGGAAATCCCTTTTTGTATTAATCTGGATACAGGAGAATTGGTGGAAGCACATAACATTTTGGCCGAATCGATTCTGCCGTTAGAGATGTGATCTTTAATTTGCATCATAAAATTGTTGTCTATTTTAGAAGCTGCATTAATGGCCATTAGCCTTTCAAAATACAAATAAAGCGCAAAGAAAAGCATGACAAATAAGGCGATCATGATGATTTGCCCGGCTAAGCCGCCACTGGTTAAAAGTTCCCAAATAGAAATGGTTTTCTCAACGGGTGCTACTTCTGCTAAAGCATCTTTGGCTACTGAAAGTGAGTCGGCTTGAAGAAATAAACTCATATGATTAATAGGTTTTAAATAGTTATTGGATTGATGTAAATATATTTATAATCTTTTGAAGTAAAAGAATATTTTAATTTTACTTTAACTTCTTAGGTATATAACGCAAAAAACATCAAAATATTATACCAATTGTTTCAGTGCAATTTCAAAAGCTGTCGCACTGATATTCTTCTTGTCGGAATTCAAAGCGTAGGCTTTATCCAAGGCTTTTTTAATCGTTTCTGAAATGTCGTAGAAGATGGCTTCGTCAGTCATTTGTACTTTTTTCTCCATGAAATAGGCAAAAACTCTCGCCATACCACAATTCGAAATAAAATCAGGAATCAAACTTACTTTGCTGTCTGTCTCTTCCATAATCGAGCCAAAAAATATTTCCTTATCGGCAAACGGAACATTCGCACCACAAGAAATCACATCCAATCCGTTAGCAATTAAGTTATCGATTTGGTCTTTGGTTACCAATCTTGAAGCCGCACATGGTGCAAAAATATCAGCACCTAATGTCCAAATTTTTTCATTGATTTCGGCAAACGGAATCATATTTTGGGCTACCAATTTATTACCATCTTTATTCAAGAACAACATTTTGATTTCTTCAAAAGAGAAACCTTCTTCGTTAATCACACCACCATCTCTGTCGATGATTCCGACAACTTTGGCGCCCATTTCGGCCAAATAAAAAGCAGCAGCCGAACCTACATTTCCAAAACCTTGCACAATCGCTTTTTTACCTTGTACATCGCCACCGTAAATGTTATAGTAATGACGAACCGCTTCGGCAACACCAAAACCGGTAATCATATCGGCTACAGTATATTTTCGCAGTACATCCGGAGAGAATTTCGGGTTTTCGATTACCTTAATTACACCGTGACGCAATTGTCCGATTCTGTTGATTTTATCAGCTTCTGTTGGTTTGAAATGGCCGTTGAAAACACCTTCTTGCGGATGCCAAACACCGCATTCTTCCGTAAACGGAATTACTTCGTGGATTTCGTCAACATTCAAATCGCCACCGGTTCCGTAATAACTTTTTAGCAAAGGAGAAACCGCTTTGTACCAACGTTGCAACACGCCTTTTTTACGCGGGTCATTTGGGTCAAAGTTGATTCCCGATTTCGCACCACCAATCGCCGGACCGGAAACAGAGAATTTTACTTCCATAGTCTTCGCCAAAGACAATACTTCATTCATGTCTAATCCTTTTCTCATTCGGGTTCCGCCACCGGCTGCACCACCGCGAAGTGAATTAATTACAGTCCATCCTTCGGCTTCTGTCTCAGCGTCTTTCCAGTTGAATACTATTTCGGGTTCTTTGTTTTCGAATTTTTTTAATAATTCCTTCATTGTGTTGTTAGTTTATTTGTGGTGCAAATATAAAAAATAGGTTCGTGTAAAGAGATGTTTTTGTCATAATTTGAGAGTTACGCGTCTAAATTGAAATTTTGAGATTGTGAGCTTTTACACAAAAAAAAGGAATTTTCATCTTGAATGAAAATTCCTTTTTTATGGATTTTTAAAATGAGAGCTATAACTGTTTATTTGACAAATTTAAAAGCTTTATTGTGGCTGTCTATTTTTAGTATGTAAATACCGCTGCGTAATACATTAATATCAATACTGTTTTCGACTTCCGAAAGTTTAGCAGAAATTATTTTCTGACCAGATATATTATAAATTGTTGCGTTTTGGCTACTTTCTAATCCGCTTACAGTAAGGGTTGTTTTGGAATTATAAATAGAAATAGTATTTAAGTTGTCAAAATCAGTTGTAGATAAATCAGCATCTTGTATTACAACCACTTTTCCTTGGTTGAGCAAAGTCATGTAGAGTTTATCTCCAATCAAAACAACATCTCTAAAATTAGCGTTAAATGGGGTTCCGTTAATATCTTGGTAAGTAGTATTTTTGGCTACATAGGTTAATGCATTTGCAGTATTAAGGTTTTTTGTTCCTACAAGATTTCCCTCAGTAACGAATATACTTGAGCCATTTACGAAAATTCCTTTATTAAAATTTAGCCCGCTAAAGTATTCAGATACCACAATCGGAGCAACTGTAGTATCAAATCCAAAAACCTTGCCCTCGCCACCTACAGATATAAGCAAGTTATTATTATAAAAAGTCATATCTCTAGCCTCATAATTTGAACTAAGATTACTCACTAAAACTGTGGCTGTAGGGTTAACGACAGCTGTATTTATTCTATGAATTTGAACCGTAAAGTTATCCTCACCGTCCGGATCAGTTTCGCTTGAAAAATAAATAAAAGATCCATTAGCTGTCAAAGAAGATACATACTGCATCGTGGTGTAAATTACATTTGCCGGAGCTGTCAGATTAGTTAAATCCAATGATATAATCCTGCAACCCAAAAAAGTATCTGTAGATTCAGAATAATTTTCTTCCGAGATATACATATTAGTACCGCTGATGGTCAGATTGGTCATGTAAAAATCTGTAGGTGCGGTGTATATAACCGTTGGATTAGGATCAGGAACTGTCGTATTTATTTTGTATATATTTCCGATTCCCTGTACATACAATGTCGTTCCTTGGGAAACCATTGCTGATGGTTCGGCTAAATTAGATACATAATCAATCGCTTCCTGTTGTGCATAGGCGTTGAAAAATCCGATACTTAAAAATGCTAATAGTAGTTTTGCTGTCATACGTTTTTTTTTACAAATATAATCATAAGACATGAGGAAGGCAACCCCTGAGAGTGATATTTATTTTTTAAAATTCTATTGTAACTATAAAAAAAGCAATAAATCTGCTTATTTTAAAGATTTGCAGAACGATAAATGCTTTTTATCAAGTGAAAATAGAGCCCGATGAATGATCCTTCTTCGCACCGGTAACACTACTCAATACATTAATCTCCTTGCGCAATTTCAACACGCCAAGTAATCCAAAAATCAATGCTTCTTTATACTCTAAAGTTTTAGCATCTGGAACGATGAGTGACAATTCAGGCAAATAATCTTGCATGCTTTCTAACAGAAAAGTATTGTAAGCACCACCGCCGGTAACGAGCATTTTGCCTTTTCTTTCCGGTAAAGCGAAAGCAGTTTGTTTGGCAATGTGTTTGATAAAAGTGTGCATTTTGTCTTCAAGACTAATGTCGTAACTTTCCATTAATGGCAATACAATCGATTTGACAAATTCAAAACCTAAAGATTTTGGATATGGTTTTTGGTAATAAGACAAGTTGTCTAATTCTTCCAATAATGTCATATCAGTTTCTCCCGAACGAGCGATATTGCCTTTGTCGTCATAAGCTAAACCTAATTTATTAGCGTAAAAATTCAAAACTGTATTCACCGGCGAAATGTCAAAAGCGATTCGTTTTCCGTCTTGTTCAAAAGACACATTCGAAAAACCTCCTAAATTCAAACAATAATCATATTCAGAAAATAGAATTCGGTCACCAATAGGCACTAGTGGAGCGCCTTGTCCACCCAATTTAACATCTTGTACCCGGAAATCACAAACGATCGTTTCGCCTACGATTTTCGCCATTTCTTTTAGATTTCCAATCTGTAAAGTGTAGCCGTTTTGTGGTTGGTGCAGAACGGTGTGTCCATGACTGCAAACCGCATCGAGATGGGTGATTTTGTGTTTGTTGATAAAATCCTTAATGATATTCCCCAAAAGAATCGTGTAGTCTTGATTCAATTGCTTTAATTCAGCTTTCGAAAAATCAACAGCCGTTCTCAATTTGTTTAACCAATCGTCGTTATACGAAACGGTCTCACTTTCAAGGATTTTATACTGCCATTTGTCTTTTAATACAGTGAAATTAATGTGTGCCAAATCAACGCCATCCAATGATGTGCCCGACATGACGCCGATAACGGTATAACTTTCTTTCAACATTGGCTAAATTTACGAAAACGTTTGAAATTTTAACTTTTAAATCCTATTTTTGCACACCAAAATTAAAGAAACAACAAACATAATCGTTACAATTTATGGATTTTAATTTAACCGAAGAGCAGTTAATGATTCAACAAGCCGCAAGAGATTTTGCTCAGGCGGAATTATTACCCGGCGTAATAGAAAGAGACGAACACTCTAAGTTTCCAACCGAGCAAGTCAAAATGATGGCGGATTTAGGATTCTTAGGAATGATGGTAGATCCAAAATATGGCGGCGCCGGATTAGACAGTGTTTCTTATGTTTTGGCGATGACCGAAATTGCCAAAGTGGATGCCTCGGCAGCAGTAATCATGTCGGTCAACAATTCACTGGTGTGTGCCGGAATGGAAAAATACTGTTCGGAAGAACAAAAAATGAAATATTTAGTGCCTTTGGCCAAAGGGGAAGTAATCGGAGCATTCTGTTTGTCAGAGCCGGAAGCCGGAAGTGATGCAAGTTCGCAAAAGACAACCGCCAAAGATATGGGCGATTATTACTTATTAAACGGTACAAAAAACTGGATCACTAATGGTGGAACTGCTTCAACTTATTTAGTAATTGCACAAACCGATGTCGAAAAAGGACACAAAGGAATCAATGCTTTTATCGTTGAAAAGGGTTGGGCAGGTTTCGAAGTCGGACCAAAAGAAAAGAAAATGGGAATCCGCGGAAGCGATACACATTCGTTAATGTTTACAGATGTAAAGGTTCCAAAAGAAAACAGAATCGGAGCAGACGGTTTCGGTTTCAACTTCGCTATGAATGTATTAAACGGCGGAAGAATCGGGATTGCTTCTCAAGCTTTGGGAATCGCAACCGGTGCTTACGAATTAGCGTTGAAATATTCACACGAGCGCAAAGCTTTTGGTAAAGAAATCTTCAAACACCAAGCGATTGCATTCAAATTGGCGGATATGTATGTAAAAATCACGGCAGCCAAATTATTAATCATGAAAGCGGCTTGCGAAAAAGATGAAGGAAAAGACATTGCACATTCAGGCGCCATGGCAAAATTATACGCTTCTGAAATTGCTTTAGAAGTAGCCAATGAAGCGGTTCAAATTCACGGAGGAAACGGTTATGTAGCCGAATACCATGTTGAAAGAATGATGAGAGATTCTAAAATCACTCAGATTTATGAAGGAACTTCTGAGATTCAAAGAATTGTAATTTCGAGAGGTTTGGTTTCTTAATCAAACAGCTAACAAATAGAAAAACCCTTTCAGTGTAAATATTGGAAGGGTTTTTTATTAGAATAAATTTATACATTTACGCTATGTATGAAGAGTTAAAATATTGGTATCTCCGCGATCATAAATTGTTTTGGACACTAAGCATGTCACAAATCAAGCAGTTGTGCATTATAACCGGTTTTAAAAAAGCCAAAAAAGGCGATATCATTTACTTTTCTTCTTCGGATTTGCCTAGGGTTTTTTTGCTTAAAAAAGGCAATATCAAAATTGTCTCTGTCGATGAAGACGGTAACGAAACTATTAAAGATATTATCGAGAAAGGCGATTTATTTGGCGAACTCGAACTCGATAGCGACAGAAACTCCAACGAATATGCTAAAGCCTTAACGGACGATATCATCATTTGTAGTTTTCTACTATCTGATTTTGAAGATTTGTTGTTGCGCAATCCAAGTTTGGCACTGTCTTACACCAAGTTTGTCGGACTAAAATTAAAACGCATCAAAAACAACTACGCCAATTTGGTTTCCAAAGACGCCAAAACCAGATTACTCACTTTTATCAAAGATTGGGCAGAGCGCGATGGTAAAAAAGACGGCAATAGAATCACGATTCAAAATTACCTTACGCAAAATGACATCGCTCAAATCATCTGTACTTCACGCCAAACCGCTACCGTTTTATTAAATGAATTAGAAGAAAATGGCTTGATGCATTACGGCAGAAAAGAAATTATTATAGAAGACATTTCGAAGTTAACTTAAATAAAACGCATGACTTTTGATCATTTTAGTGTCCGTTTATTAGAAATCTCCGATTTGGAAAAATACTTTTCGCTTGTAGAAAATAACAGAAAACGATTGGAGGACTTTTTTACAGGAACTGTCTCCAGAACAAAAACCTTTGAAGAAACAACGCAATTTTTAAAGGAATTACTTCAGAAGCGCGACGATAAATTATATTATCCATTTGTAATCGAGAATCTTGAAACCAAAGAATTGGTTGGTTTTATTGATGTCAAAAACATTGACTGGAATATTCCGAAAGCAGAATTAGGCTGTTACATCGATAAAGATTATGCCGGAAAAGGCATCACTACAAAAGCTTTTTCATTAGTTGTAGACCATTGTTTTGACCATTTTGGGTTTGCAAAACTGTTTTTAAGAACACACGAAAGTAATTTGTTTGCTCAGAAACTTGCTGACAGAAGTGGATTTCAGGTAGAAGGAAAAATTCGAAAAGATTATAAAACTACAAAAGGTGAAGTCGTGGATTTGATTTATTACGGTAAAATTAAAGCGTAAAAACAACGATTTTACTCCAACTGTAAACTAACCGACAAAACCGCTTTTCATGACGCTTTACTTTTGCGTTATCAAATTAGATAATTTAAAAATTAAACTCATGAACAAATCCATTTTATTTTTACTGTTTGCTTTTGTTTCAGTAACCGGTTTGGCTCAAAACTCAAGAGCAACCCATTTCAATTTAGAAAAAAAAGTTGCCATTCAGGGTTATGATCCGGTAGCTTATTTTACACAGAAAAAAGCAATCAAAGGAAAATCATCTCTTGCCTCAACTTATGAAGGTGTGATTTATTATTTTTCTTCTCAAGCGAATAAAGAAACTTTTGTTAAAAATCCTTCCGGTTACGAATCGCAATATGGCGGCTGGTGCGCTTTTGCTATGGGCGATTATGGCGAAAAAGTGGAGATTAATCCGGAAACATTTAAAGTTTTGGATGGGAAATTGTATTTGTTTTACAATGCTTATTTCAATAATACGCTCAAAAGTTGGAATAAAGACGAAACCAATTTGAAGAAAAAAGCCGATGCTAATTGGAAGAAGATTAGTGTTCAGTAATCTCCCGATAGCTATCGGGATAGTGTTCAGTAATACCCTTCTAAGTAGTCTAATAATCTAACAATCTAATAATCCAAAAAATGAAAAACCCAATTATATTCTGGGTTGTCAAGCTCGTCGCCGTGATAATTCTTGTACAAACGTTATACTTTAAATTCACCGCAGCCGAAGAAAGTGTGTATATTTTTCAAACTTTAGGCATAGAACCATTCGGCCGAATTGGTTCCGGTGTGGTCGAATTGATTGCCGCAGTTTTGATTTTAATTCCGAAAACAACATTACTTGGCGCATTTTTAGCATTGGGTACGATGTTAGGAGCGATTTTTTCTCATATATTTGTCTTAGGAATAGAAGTGCAAAATGATGGTGGAACGTTATTTATTTTGGCTGTCGTCACTTTAATAAGCTGTTTGCTTTTGGTGTATGCGGAACGAAATAAAATTCCGGATTTATTACGATTTAAATTGTAAAACTATTTTTGGATCAAAATCGTAATTATACAGTAAACAAACAAGAACTAAATATGCTTATTCCGGCCATCTACAAAACTCTCAATGAATTGTCAGGCTTGGTCTCGCAACTTTCAGACGACGATTATTGTTGTCCTTGTTATGACTTGAGCAATGCCACTATTGGTGAACACACACGTCACATTATTGAAATGTTTCAGTGTCTCGAAAACCAATATGAAAATGGCGTGGTCAATTATGATAACCGAAAGCGAGATTACCTGATTCAAACCAATACGGCTTTCGCCAAAGAATGCATCGATATCATTTTGAAACAAGTCGATAAACCCAATAAAAACTTGCAATTGCAACAAATCGTCGATGGGGAAGAATTGCTGATTGACAGTAATTACCAACGCGAGTTATTGTACAATTTAGAACATTGCATTCACCATCAAGCGTTAATCAAAGTCGCGATTATTCAATCTAAAACCATTGAAATTGATGCTGATTTTGGCGTAGCACGCTCAACTATCGAATACCGAAAACAATGTGCACAGTAAGTTTTGTCAATGCCAATGGTAAAATCATCATTACATCTAATCGTGATGAGAAAATAATTCGCCCGAATGCCATTGAACCCAAAACGTATCTCCTAAACGATAAAAAAGTCATTTTTCCCAAAGACAACAAAGCCGGTGGCACTTGGTATGCCATTGACGAGCATTCCAATGTTTTGGTTTTATTAAATGGTGCTGAAGAAAAGCATGTTTTAAAAGACAGTTATCGAAAAAGTCGCGGTTTAATCGTACTCGATTTAATCGGCAGCGAATCGCCTTTGGAAGCTTGGAAAGCTATCGATTTAGACCATATAGAACCGTTTACTTTAGTGTTATTCGAAAACCAAAATCTCTATCAATTGCGTTGGAATGAGTTGGAGAAAAGCACTTTAGCCTTGGAAACGAATCAAAGTCACATTTGGTCATCTTCCACTTTATATTCGTCAGCAGTTCGAGAAAAAAGAGCAAATTGGTTTTCTACTTTTCTAGATACCCAACCCGAAGTCAATGAAGAAGAATTGTTCAATTTTCACCGTTATACAGAAGAAGACAACAACGAACACGGTTTAGTCATCAACCGAAATGATATTTTAAAAACACTAAGCATCACCCAAACCATTATCGAAAAAAACAAAGTCAGTATTCATTACAATGATTTGATTACTGAACGCGATTTTTCTAACGTATTTCTATCCTTGTAAGAATTCATAATTTACAATTCGTAATTCATAATTAATTTGAGATTATTTTTCCACAAACTATTCCATTGGGAATATTGGCCATTCCAAATTGTTTATATCCCGATTTATTTCCTTTGGGCTTATTATGCTTTGAAAGCACGAACGATTTTCTTTTTCAATACTTGTAACCCAACGATGCGAAACGGCGGATTTATCATGGACAGTAAGATTGAAATCTATGATTTGATTCCGCAACAGTTTTACCCGAAAACCGATTTTGTCAAAGAACAATTGCCTTTTGAGGAAGTCGAAAATATACTAACCAATTCTAAGATTGATTTCCCTTTTATTGCCAAACCTGATATTGGTTTGCGTGGTTCGGCAGTCAAAAAAATTAATTCAATTGAAGACTTAAAAAGTTATCACAGCAAAGCCAATTTTGATTATTTAGTGCAAGATTTGATTCTGTTTCCCAATGAAGTCGGGATTTTTTATGTCCGTTATCCGCATGAAAAAAAAGGTAGAATTACCGGAATTGTCGCCAAAGAATTCCTAATCGTTGAAGGCGATGGTTGTTCAACAATTGAAGAACTATTGAAAGCCAATCCGCGATATGAATTTCAGTTGAAAGCATTACAAAAAGAATATGGCAGCCAACTCAAAGACATTTTGGTAAAAGGTGAAAAAAGAAATCTGGTTCCGTATGGTAATCATGCTCGAGGCGCTAAATTCTTAGATTACAGTCATTTAATTTCTCCGGAATTGACTAAAGTGATTGATGATATGTGTCTGCAAATTGAGGAATTTTATTTTGGGCGAATGGATTTAATGTACAATACTTGGGCCGAATTAGAACAAGGAAAAAACTTCTCCATAGTTGAATTAAATGGCGCGGCAAGCGAACCAACACACATTTACGACCCGAAACATTCGCTGTTTTTTGCTTGGAAAGAATTGGCGCGACACATTACCTATATGTTCGAAATCAGTGTCGCCAATCACAAACGCGGTTACGATTATTTGCCACACAAAATCGGAATGGAGCAATACAATTTGCATTTGGAACAAAGTAATAAAATTGTGAATTTTTAAAATAATAATTACTTTGTCATTCCGAGGCACGAGGAATCTCATAATCTGATGCGATTTCTCTCTCGTCCCAAAAGACGAGACGAAATGACAAACTATACAACATGCAAAACCTAAAAAACATATTCGTTGGTTTTATGGTGAGTTTCATCGGGTCGATTCCTTTGGGATACTTGAACGTTGTCGGTTTTCAGGTTTATGAAAGATTAGGTTTGTCGCCAACGGTTTTGTACTTATTGGGCGTAATTATTATTGAGTTCTTCGTGATTTATTTCACTTTAATTTTCGCCAACAGCTTAGCGGCTAATAAAAAACTAACCAAGTATATTGAAGGTTTTTCGATTGTATTTATGTTGCTACTAGCGTATGTTTTTTATTCTAGTGCCAATGCTAAAAGTGATTTTTCAACCACTTTTAATTATGCGCCATTCTTTTTGGGCATAGTATTGAGTAGTTTAAACTTTATTCAAATTCCGTTTTGGACCGGTTGGAATCTTTGGCTTTTAAACGGAAATTACATTGAAATTTCAGGAACTAGAAAATATGTCTTTGTTGTGGGAACGATTCTCGGAACATTTTGCGGCATGCTGACGTTGATTTTGGCACTGCATTACTTTGCTTCTAATGTTGATTTTTTGGCAAAATATTTAATGCAGATTATCATTCCGTTGGTGTTTGTGGGATTTGGAATTTTGCAAGGATATAAATTTTGGAAGAAATATTTCTGATGGTTTTCAAATCCTTACTTTTAGTATATTTACGACAAGAAAGAAACACATGAAGAATATCATCATTACAGGAACTTCGCGTGGCATTGGTTACGAATTGGCTTTACAATTTGCCCAAGCCGGACATCAAGTCTTAGCCATTTCCAGAAAAACACCACAAGCTTTAATCGAAAACGAGAACATCACTTGTCTGTCAGTTGATTTAGGCAACGAAGAAGAATTGGTTGAAGTCGAAAAATTTCTAGCTACTGCTTGGAAACAAGTCGATATCATCATTCACAACGCCGGATGTTTAGTCAACAAACCTTTTGCCCAACTTACGCAAGCCGATTTTGAAAATGTTTACAGCGTCAATGTTTTTGGTGTGGCCAATTTGACTCGTGTTTGTTTGCCGTATTTGGAAAAAGGAAGTCATGTAGTTTCCATCAGTTCGATGGGTGGCATCCAAGGCAGTATGAAATTCCCGGGATTAGCGGCTTATAGTTCAAGTAAAGGTGCTGTAATTACGCTGTCAGAGTTATTGGCCGAAGAGTACAAAGAACAAGGCATCGCTTTCAATGTTTTGGCACTCGGAGCGGTGAATACCGAAATGTTACAAGAAGCTTTTCCGGGTTACGAAGCGCCAACTTCAGCCAAAGAAATGGCCGACTACATTTTCAATTTCGCGCTAACCGGAAATAAGTATCATAACGGAAAAGTGATTCAAGTTTCATCATCAACGCCTTAAATAGTTATGAATTATGAGTTATAAGTTATGAGTGAAAGCATTATTAAAGCAAAGAGTTTTGAATTAGCCGTTCTAGGAATTAGATTCTACAAGAGTTTAGTTTCTGATAAGAAAGAGTTTGTTATGAGTAAACAGTTTCTTCGTTCCATTACTTCAGTTGGTGCCAATGTTAGAGAAGCAGTAAATGCTCAAAGCAAAGCAGATTTCATTCATAAATTAGCCGTTTCTCAAAAAGAATGCGACGAAACAATGTATTGGTTAGAACTTTTAAAAGAGACAGATTATATTTCAGTAGAAGAATTTAAAAGTATTTATCCCAAATGCGAAGAAGTTTTAAAAATCATAAGAAGCATCATTATCACATCAAAAAGCAACTCATAACTCATAATTTATAACTCATAACTCCTTGAGCGAAGTCCTTCAAAAATACCTTCCCGAACACGCTGTTCTTTCTTGCTTTGAGCTAATCAAAAGCAACAATGTGCATTTGAAAATTGTCAACGAACGACAAACCCGTCATGGCGATTATCGCCGCGCAGTAGGAGGAAAGCATGAAATTACGGTGAATGCCAATTTGAATAAGTATCGTTTTCTGATTACGTTGGTGCATGAAATTGCGCATTTGGTGGCTTATGAAAAATTCGGACGATTAATCAAACCACATGGGAACGAATGGAAGCATACGTTTCAAAGATTAATGGTGCCGTTTATACGGCCGGATATTTTTCCGCATTCGGTGTTGCCTTTGGTGGCGAATCATTTCCGAAATCCAACCGCGAGTAGTGATACCGATGCAAAGTTGGCTTTCGCTCTAAAACAATTTGACGAGAGAAAATCCGATATTCATTTTGTACACGAAGTGCCAAGCGGTAGTTTATTTAGAATCAAAAACGGAAGAATCTTTCAGAAGAAAGGCTTGCGTGTAAAGCGCTACGAATGTCTCGAAGTCAAAACCGGGAGATTGTATTTGTTTAACGCCAACGCTGAGGTAGAAATAATTCCGGGATAATAGGATAAAAAAACTCAGCAACTTAGTACCTTAGCAACTTAGTTACTTTCAGAAAAATGAACAACAATTATTACGCAATATTAATGGCCGGTGGAGTCGGGTCAAGATTTTGGCCGGTCAGCACCACCGATTTTCCAAAGCAGTTTCACGACATGTTAGGTTCGGGTGATACCTTGATTCAAAAGACTTTTAGTCGTTTGGCCAAGTTGATTCCGACAGAGAACATTTTGATACTAACTAACGAGCGGTACAACGGTTTGGTTTTGGAACAATTGCCTATGGTAAAACCAGAGCAAGTTTTGTTAGAACCAGCAATGCGTAATACGGCGCCTTGTATTTTATATGCTTCGCTAAAAATTCAGAAAATGAATCCCGATGCCGTTATGGTTGTCGCGCCAAGCGATCATTGGATAGAAGATGAAGCCGAGTTTGCGAACAATTTGCAACAATGTTTTGATTTTTGTCAAAAGGAAAATGCTTTGATGACCTTAGGAATTCAACCGACTTTTCCAAACACCGGTTTTGGTTATATCGAATTTGATAAATCAGATAATAATCCGATAAAAAAAGTGAATCAGTTCAGAGAAAAACCAGATTACGAAACAGCCAAATTATTTTTAGAAGCCGGAAATTTTCTTTGGAACGGCGGAATTTTTATTTGGAGTGCAAAATCGATTACACAAGCTTTTGAGAAATTCCAACCCCAAATGAATGCTTTGTTCCAACAAGGTGCTGATAATTATAATACGTCGAATGAAAAGCAATTTATCATAGACAATTACAGTAAAGCCGAAAATATATCAATCGATTATGCTATAATGGAAAAGGCTGAAAACGTCTATGTTTTGCCCGCAACTTTTGATTGGAACGACTTGGGAACATGGGGTTCACTACATGAAAAACTTGATAAGGATGAGCAGAATAATGCAGTCGTAAATGCGACAGTAATTTTGGAAAATGCTTCTAATAATATCATTCGTTCTGACGCTAAAAAGCTTGTGGTTATTGATGGTTTAGATGATTATATCATTGTGGATAATGAAAACGTATTGATGATTTACCCCAAAAGTAAGGAGCAAGATATCAAGAAAATTACCGCTAGAGCAAACGAATTATAAATAAAAAACATCATTTACTCATTTCTTGGCTTCAAATACTAAGAATTTCCGCAACCATTAAATATTTGTTGTATCTTTCCATTTAGTTTTATCAGAAAAAATCGCCTGAAATGAATGGTTTTAAATTGAAGTTCTCTTTTGTCTTTTTGCTTATAACACAATTGTCTTTCAGTCAATTGTCAAATTTTACCCTAACGGTAGCCGGAACCAATGAAACTTGTACAGCCAATGGAAAGCTGACTTTCAATGTTTCTAACACAACAGTTGGGTCAACCATTTTATATACAATTTATCGTTTGCCGGATATTTCGACTCCAATATCTGTGCAGTCGACAAATACTTTAACCGGATTAATTGCCGGAAGTTACAGGGTTATCGCTACACAATCTTTAGCAGGTAACAGTGGAATGCAGCAACAAGATGTTGATATAGAGGATTTAGTAGTTCCATTGACTTATCAAGTTAGTAGTATAAACGAAACCTGTGGGAATGATGGAAGAATTACCGTAAATGTTTTATCAGGTACAGTGGCGACCAACGGATTGATTTATGAACTTTTTTCCGGTCCAATGATTAGACCTTTGCAAACGTCTAATGTTTTTAACGGATTGACAGCAGGCGAGTATTTGATTAGGGTTTTTGATAATTGTGGCGAAGGTGTTGTGCAAACCTATAATTTGCAAAGTTCGGATACGGAAATAGCGTTTGAATTATTTCAACCTAATTTAGCCACTTGTACAACAGTGGAAATTGGCGCCGCTTTTCAATCCGTTATACCTTATCCTCAAGGAATTGTAAAATTTCCTTTGCAAATAGTGACCACGCTTTTTCCACCTTCAGGGCCATCCATAACCTATACACAAAATATAGCCAATGGTATAGAGTTTTCCCAAATTGTTCCTCTGTTTGCCAATCAAAATTACAGTTATACATTCACGATAACAGATGGTTGCGGAACTGTTTACACTTTAAACGGTCAAATAGATAATTTATCGGTTGAAGCCAGCTACCAAGTTTTACCTGAAGATTGTACGCACCAACAAATCACTTTTTTCAGAGTAACTGACGTGGTTTTGGTTTCAGCACCTTCAGGGTTTTCGACATCATTGCCGCAGAGTTATACTTCCTCTATCGTTAACAGTGCCGTAACTATTGGTGGTTTAATAGCAGGAACTTATGTTTTTAATACGGTTGATATTTGTGGAAATCCAGAGGTGTTTACTATCGAGGTCGTTATTACAGAAGTAGCGCCACCCTTTACTTTTTTGTACAATGTAAATTGTCTTACCGGATCGGTAATCATTAGCGGTATCCAACAAATGGTATTGATTTCTGCTCCTTCAACTTACAATGTTCCTCTGCCGCATGATTATACCGCTTTAATTAACGACGCAAATTACGTCACTTTCGAGAATATACCGGTTGGAACTTATGTTTTTGACGTGTTGGATTTGTGTAATCAGCCGGATACTGTGGTAGTAGTCATAGCGCCTGTATCAGAAAATCCGGTTTTAACCGTTGCCGAAGGATGTCAAGATGGTTTTGGTACGATTAGAATAACCGGACAATTCAATTCCATATCAATGACTTCCGCACCGGCAGCTTATGGAGCAACTTTGCCTTTAAATCTGATGGGTAATTTGGTTTCCAATGGGACAACGCTCACTTTAGACATGTTGCCAGCAGGAAATTATGTGATTCAATCGGTAAATTTGTGTAATATTCCCTACACAACCAACATAACGATTTTAGGACATCAAGACAGTACCAATGTTGCGGTTACTCCAAATTGTGGTTCGTTTAATCTTAATTTAAACAATACGACTAATACTGATGTATCAACTTCCTATTGGTTGCAAAAGTTAAATACGTTGACCAATGATTGGGGTCATCCTTTGACAGGTGTGGTTTATACCAATGGAACTTATCCCGGTAATGGCGATTCTGTTTTACTAACCAACAATAGTATCAATTATAATTTAGCTTATCAAGGACATTTTAGAATTTTAAAAGTGTTCCAAAGTTTTGAAATGAATAATCCGGATATTGTCTATTGTTTTAAAACCCTTTATGAATTTGATTACAATGGTTTGCCTCAAATTAACGATGTTTATGCTGTTTCTTGTGGTGGTACTTTTGAAGTTATTGTATTGGCAGAAGGTTTCGATCCATTACAATATAGAATAACCACCAGAAACGGACAGCCATTTGTTATTGAGAATGGTAACTCAAATATTTTTACAGGCTTGCAACCGGCGACTTACAATTTTCAAGTGGAAGATGCCTGTGGGAATTTCTTAAATAGTGCATTTGAGATTTTGAGTCCAAATCCACTGGCTATTTCAGCTAACGAAATCAATTGTGACGGAGAGAACCTGACTTTGTCGGCACCCAATTTTTCTTTTTTTCAATATGAATGGTGGAAAGACAATAATACCACAAATATATTGAGCACTTCAAGTACGCTGAGTTTTACGCCCTTTAATTCGGTTGCTCATAACGGAACTTATCATGTTAGGATAACTTACACCAATAACCAAAGTTCTTGTTTAAATCAGGTGTTAAGTTATACAATATCGGTTACTAATGTCCCGCCAAATGCAGGTCAAGGTGGTTCATTTTCCTATTGTGGTCGTCAAGGGAACATCGATTTATTTGCCCTTTTACAAGGGAATTATGATGCCGATGGAATTTGGGACGAAGCGACCTCAAGCGGAACACTCAATAATAATATTTGGGATTCAAGCAATGTTGCTTTTGGTAGTTACGAATTCAGATATCATGTTGACGGCAGTTGTAATGCCTTTGAAGAAGCTTTTATCAATATTACGATTAATGAAATTCCGCAAGTTCCAACAGCCAGTGCCGATAGTATCATTTGCGAAGGCGGAAATCTTCAATTGTATGCGACCAATGTTCCAAATGCGACTTACCAATGGACCGGTCCAAACGGATTTACTTCTACAACACAAAACCCTATAATTAATACGATATCTCCAAGTAACAATGGAATTTACACGGTTTCTGCTGCTCAAAATAGCTGCTCGTCTGAAAGTTCAAGCGTGGCTGTTTTGGTAAATGCTTTGCCCGAATTCGAATTGAGTCAAAATTGCATCGAAAACGAATATGTTGTAACGGCTTTGCCAATTAATAATTCATTTGATCCTCTAACGGCCAATTATACTTGGACAGGACCAAATAATTTTATGGCAGCACAAAATCCGATTGTGATTACTCGTGGCGAAATCGGACTTTATAATTTGACGGTAACGGATGGAAATGGTTGTTCGGTGGCTCAATCGATTGATGTCATCAGGACCATTTGCTTTATTCCAAATGTGATTACACCGAATGACGATTTTACCAATGACAGCTTTAATTTAGCCGGTTTTGAAGTAGACAGAATTGAAATTTATAATCGCTGGGGCAGAAAAGTATACGAGAAAAACAATTATATTGATGAATGGCACGGTCAAAATATGAAGGGAGAAAGATTGCCCGATTCAACGTATTATTACATCCTTAGCTTAAGAACGGGAGAAAATAAAGTAGGTTGGGTTTTTGTCAGTAATAATCAATAAATTACATATCTCCTTTGTTCTGTGCTTTTCTAATTTTCTTGAAAAGATTGGAGGAATAAACGAAATCGGTTATGGCTTCATTATCGGTTTTGAAGATTTCTTTTTTGGTGCCTTCCCAAGCCAAAATCCCTTGTTTTAAAAAAATGATTTTTTCGCCAATTTCCATCACTGAGTTCATGTCATGGGTATTGATTACAGTCGTAATATTATATTCAACAGTAATTTCATGAATCAAATTATCGATGATAATAGCGGTTTTTGGGTCAAGCCCTGAATTCGGTTCGTCACAAAAAAGATATTTTGGATTGTTCACTATTGCTCTAGCAATAGCAACGCGTTTCTGCATTCCACCGGAAAGCTCAGAAGGTTTTTTATGATGAGCCTCTTTCAAATCCACTCTTTCAATTACAAAATCTACACGCTTTTTTATCTCAGCAGCCGATTTTTTGGTGAACATCTTCAATGGAAAACCTACATTTTCTTCCACGGTCATACTGTCAAAAAGGGCACTTCCTTGAAATACCATTCCGATTTCGGTGCGCAATGCTCTTTTCTCATCAGCAGTCAAATCGGAGTATATTCTTCCGTCAAAAGCGATTGTGCCTTTGTCTGGTGTGTGGATTCCGAGTAAACTTTTTAGCAAAACTGTTTTCCCTGAACCACTTTGTCCAATAATCAAATTGGTTTTTCCGGTCTCAAAAATGGTGGAAATCCCTTTTAATACTTTGGTGTCGCCAAATGACTTTTCGATGTTTTTTATTTCTATCATTAGGTCAAAAGTAATTGCGTTAATATATAATTTGTCAAAATGATGGTTACCGAAGTCCAAACAAACGAAACCGTACTCGCTTTACCAACTTCTAAAGCGCCGCCTTTCATATAATAGCCATGAAACGATGGAATGGTGGCCAATAGCATGGCAAAAACAAAAGTTTTAATAAAGGCATATGCAATATGGAAGGGAATAAATTCTTGTTGAATACCAATAACAAATTCGTTGCTTGAAGCAAATCCGCCATAAACACAAGCAATATAACCGCCAAAAACACCTAGAAACATGGCGATTCCAATTACAAAAGGATAGAGCAGAAGGGCGATAATTTTGGGAAAAACCAAATAGTTTAAAGAATTCACGCCCATTACTTCCAAAGCATCAATTTGCTCCGTAACACGCATCGTTCCTATACTCGAAGTAATAAATGAACCCATTTTTCCCGCCATAATGATGGAGATAAAGGTTGGGGCAAATTCTAAAATAACTGATTGTCTGGTTGCAAAACCGATGAGGTATTTCGGAATCAAAGGATTGGTCAAATTTAATGCCGTTTGAATGGCAACTACACCACCAACGAAAAAAGAAATAAAGCAAACAATCCCAAGTGAATCAATGATTAGATCATCAATCTCCTTGAAAATTAAGGTTCTCATGACCGACCATTTCGTGGGTTTGTTAAATACTTCTTTCAACATTAAGAAATATTTTCCTATTTGGGATAAATAGCGAACGAGCATCATTTTTTAGTATTCAGTGTTCAGTTTATAGTAAGCAGTAAAAATACTATATTTTACTTGATAGGTACATTAAAAGGTTAAAACAATTTCTTTTTCATCTTTTTCCAACGGTAGTTTCTGATGAATTGTGCTTGTTCTTTGGTTACCAATAACGGTTTATTAGCCGATTTGGCTCTCCAAAATCCTCTGATATAGTCGATAAAAAGTAATGGTTTTCCTTTTCGCATCGCCAATTTTAAAGAAGCAATAGAAGTGATGAAAAAACCATAGCCTAAAGAATAAAACGCTTCGCCTTGTTTGTAACGCGCGGTTTTGTTATAATTGGCTCCGGTGGGTTTGAGGTGTTTTACTTTTAAAGTTTCATCGGTAACGACTTTCCAGTTATAGAATTTGCAAAGCAGTTCGTCCACCGTGTCCCAACCCATAGCCGGTTTTAATCCTCCAATTTGTTCAAAAGTGGCTTTTCGGTAAGCCTTAAAAGCACCACGGATATGGTCTTTATCGGTTAGGTTTTCCAGAATCCAGTCGCCGTTTTTTTCAATATAAGCAAAGCCGCCCACCATTCCGATTTTCTCGTCCGATTGAAAATGTTGGATAATGATTTCGAAATAATTGGAAGGAAAAATCAAATCGGCATCGGCTTTTACAATCAAATCATAATGGTCGTCCAAGGTTTCCAGGCCTTTTTGAAAAGCCTGAATCACTTTGCTTCCGGGCAAATGAATGGCATCGGAAGTTTTGTTAACCAATGAAATCCAAGGGTGTTTTTGGGCGAAAGCCAAAACAATTGCAGCAGTTTTGTCTGTAGAATTGTCATTTACTATCACGGCTTTGGCAGGCAAAATAGTTTGCTCGACTAACGATTGTAAGGTTAGTGATATAAACTTTTCTTCGTTGTGTGATGGAATGACGATGTAGTAGTTCATTATCTTGCAAAATCTCGCAAAGCCGCAAAGCCGCAAAGTTTAATTGTTATTTGTAAATTCTTCTAGCTTCTGATTTTTTCGGCATAAACTAAATAATATCTTGGAGTGAAATATCTTAGCAATGGTCTAAAACCTAATTTTTTCACCGGATGTGTAAATTTCACGCGGTCAACAATTTTCCAACCGGTTTTTTCTAATAACCAATCCAATTGCCAATCTTCAAATTCGTGGTAATGTCTGTCCCACATATCGGTTTTGCTGCGGTAAGCCGGAGAAAACCATAATCGTAACGGAATCGAGATTAATATTTTATCCGCTTTTACATTTTCCAAAACGGTGTACGGATTGAGTAAGTGTTCGAAAATTTCAAACGCCGTAAATACTTGGTAGCTTTCATTCTGCAAAGCCCTTTGGTCATTGTCAACGTCTTCGCCTTTAGTATTGATAACGGTATAGCCATTTTCTTCCATGATTTTGGAAAACGGATTCGGCACGCCTAAATCTAAAATGGTTTCAGAAGCGGCAATGTGTTTTTTTAAAAACTGAAGGGTAATGTTAAAGCGTTTACTCGGATAGGTCTTCTCGTACATGATTAGGAAATTGGATTACAAATTTACTTTTTTCTCTCAACTTCCAACTTCCAACTTCCAACTTTTTTACATTCTATACACAATCGCATTCACATTCATTCCGGCGCCAACCGAAGCAAAAAGAACCACATCGCCTTTTTGGATAGCATGATTGTCGAGATGGCCTTTTACCAATAAATCATACAAGGTTGGAACGGTTGCTACACTTGAATTTCCTAATTTATGAATACTCATTGGCATAATGTCTTCCGGGGTTGCTTGTCCGAACAGCTTGTAGAATCGTTGAACAATGGCTTCGTCCATTTTTTCATTGGCTTGATGGATCAACACTTTCTTGATGTCATTGATATGAACACCACTTGCTTCCACACATTCTTTCATGGCTTTGGGCACCTGACTTAAAGCGAATTCATATATTTTTCTACCATGCATTTTGATGTAACGCACATCGGGATCATGGGTTTTATTGAACGAGTTTCCAAAGAACAAATAGTACGCTTCGTCGTAAGTAAAGGTAGCACTTTCATGAGCCAAAATTCCGCCTGCTTCTTCCGTAGCTTCAATAATGGTTGCGCCTGCGCCATCAGAATAAATCATGCTGTCGCGGTCGTGCTTGTCGACTACTCGAGATAAAGTTTCCGCACCAATGACTAAGCATTTTTTAGCCATTCCGGCTTTGATAAACGCTTGTGCTTGAATAACACCTTCAATCCATCCCGGACAACCGAAAAGCATATCGTAGCAAACACATTTTGGGTTTTTGATGCGCAAATCAAATTTGACTCTGGTGGCCAAACTGGGTAATAAATCGGTTTGAATCGCCCCTTTTTTTACGTTCCCAAAATTGTGTGCAAAGATGATATAATCTAAAGTTTCCGGATCGATTCCAGAGTCTTCAATAGCTTTCCTAGCGGCGATGGTTGCAATGTCGGAAGTCAGTAAATCATCCGTCACATAGCGGCGTTCTTCGATGCCGGTGATGTCGTAAAACTTTTCAGTAATTACTTCATTAGGTAGTGGAAATGGGCTACCATCATCATTAAGGAAAATGTGTTTAGTAAAATCAGTATTGGTCACTATTTCGGTTGGGATATAGCTTCCGGAACCGGTAATTTTTATGTTCATTGCTTTATGATTTCATTACTAAATTATTAATAAATTTATTGAACAGGGATTGTTTTTTTAAAATTTTAAAATAATTATGAAAAGTTTATCAAATGTTGATTAAAATTATAAATACGGCAATTAATTCGCTTTTTGCTGTGCGATTTTTATCTGCATGATGGTACTAATGCTCAAGGCTTGCGTCTTAATTTGCTCTGCTTTTGGGCCTTTGAAATTGTCGTCTACAGCATTGTAAAAATGATGAAGCCAAATTTTGAAAAGTTCAGGAGATAAATATTCTTTGGCATTGACATCCAAATGAATTTGCGTCAAATTGTTAGTGTATCCGCCGGTTCCCAAAATGGCTTGTGACCAAAAAGTAACTAAGATAGGCAAATGTTCTTCGAGTTTTATTTTAACTACCTCGGTAAAAATGTAGCTGATGGAATCATCGGATAAAAGCTTTTTGTAAAACTCATCGACCAATAAAAACAAATCGTCTTGATTTTGAATATCGTTCATCATTTTTTCATTTGGAACAAAAATAAAACTTCACACTTTTAGATTACCTGATTAAAATCAGTTTAAAATAAAAGGTTTCAAATTTTACAACTTGAAACCTTTAGCTAATCACTAGTCACAAATGACTGATTGTTTTTTTACAGGTATGCCTCAATTGGCGCACAAGAACAAACTAAATTTCTGTCGCCGTAAGCATCATCAACACGACGAACGCTTGGCCAGAATTTATTTTCGTGAATATAGTCCAATGGATAAGCCGCTTGCTCACGCGTGTATGGGTAAACCCAAGTATCCGCTGTTAGCATGGCTAAAGTATGTGGTGAATTTTTTAATACGTTATTGGTGTCGTCAGCAGAAGCTGCGTCAATTTCTTTACGAATGGCAATCATCGCATCACAAAAACGATCTAACTCAGCTAAATCTTCAGATTCTGTTGGTTCAATCATCAACGTTCCGGCTACCGGGAAAGAAACCGTTGGCGCATGGAAACCGTAATCCATCAAACGTTTGGCGATATCCGTTACTTCGATACCATTTTGTTTGAAAGAACGACAATCTAAAATCATTTCGTGTGCCGCGCGTCCCATTTCTCCTGAATATAAAACCGGATAATGTGCTTCTAAACGAGCTTTCATATAATTGGCATTCAAAATCGCATGTTCTGTGGAACTTTTCAAGCCTTCAGCACCCAACATGGTGATGTAGCCATAAGAAATCAAACACACCAAAGCCGAACCATAAGGCGCAGCAGAAATAGCAGTAATCGCTTGGTCACCGCCAACATTGATGATAGGATTGCTCGGTAAGAAAGGTACCAGTTTTTCGTTGACACAAATTGGGCCAACACCAGGTCCGCCACCACCGTGAGGAATTGCGAATGTTTTGTGTAAGTTCAAGTGACAAACGTCAGCACCAATCGTTGCCGGATTGGTCAAACCAACCTGCGCATTCATATTGGCACCATCCATATAAACTAAACCACCATTGTCATGGATGATTTTGGTAATTTCACAAATCGCACTTTCAAAAACACCATGAGTTGATGGGTAAGTTACCATCAAGGCTGAAAGATTATCTTTATGCTCAATCGCTCTTGCTCTCAAATCTTCTACATCGATGTTACCATTTTCCATGGTTTTGGTTACGATAATTTGCATACCTGCCATCGCCGCCGAAGCCGGATTGGTTCCGTGAGCAGAGGATGGAATCAAACACACATTTCTGTGGTTGTCGCCACGAGATTGGTGGTAAGCACGAATCGCCATCAAACCGGCGTATTCGCCTTGCGCACCGGAGTTGGGTTGCAAAGTTGTCCCGGCAAAACCGGTAACTACGTTCAATTGTTGCTCTAATTTTTTAAGCATCGTGATATAACCTTCTGCTTGTTCGATAGGCGCGAAAGGGTGAATGCTGTTCCAATTTGCCATCGACAATGGCAACATTTCGGCAGCCGCATTGAGCTTCATCGTACACGAACCCAAGGAAATCATCGAGTGGTTTAACGATAAATCTTTGCGCTCTAATTTTTTGATATAACGCATCAACTGAGATTCAGAATGATGGTTGTTGAACACTTCGTGTTGCAAGAACGTTGAAGTTCTTTCTAAGGAAGTTGGGAAATTATTGTTTGAACTTAATTCAGAAACCTTGAAAGAATCTTTACCGGTGGCTTCTGCAAAAATGGCGATGATTTGGTTCAAGTCGTTCAACGAAGTCGTTTCGTTAATCGAAATAGAAATGGTTTCATTATCTGCATAGAAGAAATTCACTTCGTTTTTTTCAGCAACCGTTTTTACTTTAGCCGAATCTGCTTTTACCGAAATCGTATCAAAGAAAGCGGTATTGCTTTGGTAAACGCCTAATTTATTTAAAGCATCTGCCAAAGTCACTGCCGAAGCATGAACTTTAGCCGCGATATATTTCAAGCCTTTTGGCCCGTGATAAACCGCATACATTCCGGCCATAACGGCTAATAAAACTTGCGCCGTACAGATATTGGAAGTTGCTTTTTCACGTTTGATGTGTTGCTCACGAGTCCCTAAAGCCATGCGCAGCGCACGCTTTCCGTTGGCATCTATCGACACTCCGATGATTCTTCCCGGCATCGAACGTTTGTATTCTTCTTTGGTGGCGAAGTAAGCCGCGTGTGGTCCTCCGTAACCCATTGGGATGCCAAAACGTTGCGTCGTTCCAACTACTACGGCAGCGCCCATTTCTCCAGGAGAAGTCAAGGTAGTCAATGATAAAATGTCGGCAGCAACGGCCACTTTAATTTCGTTTTCTTTGGCTTTAGCGATAAAAGCACTATAGTCATTTACCTGACCGTATTTGCCGGGATATTGTAAAATCGCTCCGAAAAAGTCGGTTGAGAAATCAAAAGTTTCGTGGTTACCGATTACCAATTCCACTCCGATTGGTGTAGAACGGGTTTGTAAAACCGATAAAGTTTGCGGTAATATTTCTTCTGAAACGAAAAATTTACGGGTGTTGTTTTTCTTTTGGTCACGAGAACGAACATCGAACAATAACGCCATGGCTTCTGCGGCAGCCGTTCCTTCGTCTAACAGAGAAGCATTGGCGATTTCCATTCCGGTTAACTCGATAACCATGGTTTGGAAATTCAGAATTGCTTCTAAACGACCTTGTGCAATTTCAGCTTGGTATGGCGTGTAAGCGGTATACCAACCCGGATTTTCAAATATGTTTCTTTGGATTACCGGTGGCACAATCGCCGGGTGATAACCCAAACCGATATAGGATTTGAATACTTTATTTTTTTTGCCCAATTCCTGAATGTGCGTTAAATATTCATATTCGGTCATCGGTGCATCCAGATTTAAGTCGTTTTTTAAACGAATATCATCCGGTATGGTTTCGTAAATTAATTGGTCAAAAGATTCAACTCCGATAGTTTTGAACATGTGGTTTAGGTCGCTCTCACGTGGACCTATGTGGCGTAATGCAAATGCGTCTGTTCTCATTAAATTGTAAGTTCTATAAGTGTGTTTAGTTGTGCTTGTTGTGTTGTAAAACATGATTGTTTTTTAACGCCAACAAAAGTAATTATTAATGTTCTAATTTTGTGCTAAACAAAGTCTAATGTTTTGAGAATTTTTCAACTAAATAGGCTTCTTATTAACACTTTGCTTACTTTTAGGCTATGCGGATTTTCAAACTACTTTTTGACTTTTATATCAATAGCAGTATTCACGTGGCTTTGTCGGTTTTTGCATTGGTGCGAATGACGGGTTTTTTATTTCAAATTTCGACTATTGAAACGAGCGCTTTTTTTGCTTTTTTTGGGACAATTGTCGGGTATAATTTCGTAAAGTATGATGCTTTGGCACGAACCCAAAAATTACAGATGCGAACGCAATTAAAAGCAATTGCCTTTTTGAGTTTTCTTTCGTTGTTGGCTTGCGGATTTTACTTTCTGGAATTGTCCCAAAAAACCAAAATCATTGCGGTTGTCTTTTTGATACTGACCTTACTTTACACTTTACCGTTCTTCCCCAATAGAAAAAATGCCCGAAATTGGGCAGGCATAAAGATTTATATTGTGGCTTTGTGTTGGGTTGGTGTTACTTTGTTTTTACCAATCATTAACGCTGAAATTCCATTGACCACTTATGTTTTTTTGGTTGCGATTCAGCGGTTTATTCTGATTTTTGTATTGATCTTGATTTTTGAAATTATCGATTTGAAACAAGACGATCCGCATTTGAAAACGGTGCCGCAACAGATAGGCGTGGAGCGAACTAAAAAATTGGGTTCGTTGCTTATGCTGGCTTTTGTTGGTTTAGAGTTTTTGGATATAAATTTCAATTATCCAATTTTGTTTTTAAAAGCCGGAATTGCTATCACTGTGATACTTTTTTTAGTATTTGCCAATGAAAAACAATCCAAATATTATTCTTCTTTTTGGGCAGAAAGCATACCGGTTTTGTGGTGGATTTTATTGCTGGTTTTCAGCTAAATTTTTTAGGATTTCATTTCTTTTTAAAAGGAAATCAGTCAAGTGTTTTTTGAGTAATAGATTGTTAAAGAGTTTGCCAAAAATACTAAACGGTGCTTTGTATTGTAGAAAATCAATCATAACCGTATGGCCATTTTGAGTGACAAAAGTATGCTCGTGTCGAAAAAATTTGAAATGACCTTTTGCCATCTCATCTACAAAATAATTTGGGGTTTCCATTTCGGTAATTTTACTTTGGTGTTTGAGGTAAAAGCCAAAATGTTTCCCTCGAAAAGTTACTGTTTCTCCGAGTTCAATTAATCCGGAAGTTCTTCCGGCAATTGCTTTTTCGTTAGATTGCGCGGTTGATTGTTGGTGAATATCAATGTTTCTTGCCAAATCAAAAACAGTTTGAATCGGTGCGTTTATTTTGGTGATGAGCCGAATGGTAGTCATAATTTGTAGTGTCCAATTAGATTATGAATAAATAGCAGAGTATTTACCACTGCAAAAAGCAAAAACAATGTATTCATACCATAACTTCCGATTTTAAAAATGGTTTTTTGAGGAATTTGATACATCGGATAATAGGCTATTTGAGTAGCAACTTTTCCAACCCAATACATCGCAATCAATCCGGTTAAGGCGACGGCTAAAGCAGATTGTTCTTTTAATTCGTTAGTGAATAAAATGGCAATTAAACCAAAAGAAAAATTTAGTCCTTGTATGTATCTTCCATACGTTTTGACAATTTCTTGATTGAGCGGTTTGAGTTGTTTGACATCGTTATACCAATCAAAAACATGGTGGCGAATGTATGGATAAATTAAAGCGGTGAAAATTTGGCCAACTCCGCTGAGAATGATGAGCCAATTTGGGATAGTGAAGATCATGATTTATAATTTTTGATTGTAAATGATATAATTTAAGAAGAAGATTAGAAACATTGGGATGATAAACCACCAATTTATGTCTTTGCCATCCCAAAGTAAAAGAAGATAATTACCAAACCAAAATAGATATAGATGAATTTATTTTTTGGGAATAAAAAGAAGAATAGTGATGTAGCTAAAACTTGTAAAACACCTGTTACAGCCAAGCATAAGCACCTAAGAATATAAAAAGAAGCGCTATAATATTTATGATTTTTGTGATTGTAAATATTGTTTTCATATTTTATTTGTGTTTTAAACTTTTAGAAAAAAAATGAAAGTTTAGATTAATTTTTTTTTACTTAATTCGTCTCTTTTCTATTGTTTTTTATCTGTCTCATTGAATAGCCAATATGACTTTTGTGTTATTATCAAATTTTCTGAATTGGCTATTTCATGATTTTAATAACCAGTCTTCCCAACCAATTGTCATTGAATTCGGTTATTTTGTCTAACATATTGTCTGCTTTTAAAACGAAATCATACAATTTGGTGGTTTGCTCTACAAAATGTCTTTCTTCGGCAGTGCCGTCAGCTTCAATGGAAGAGACTTCTTTTAAAACTTTCAGTGCCGGTTTGATTTCACGTTTGCTGCGTTCTTTGGAGATTTTTACGGCTAATTCATCGAGGTCTTTTTCGGCTGTAAAATATTCTCTACGTTCGCCGGTTTTGTATTCTTTGTAAACAATGCCCCAATCCATCAAAGCTCTTAAATTCATACTGGCATTCCCGCGAGAAATTTGTAATTCTTCCATGATGTCTTCCATAGAAACAGCTTCGTTAGAAACCATCAACAAGGCATGAATTTGCGCCATGGTTTTGTTGATTCCCCATTGTGAACCTAACGCGCCCCATGTTTGAACGAACTTGTTTTTTGCTTCTCTGTATTTCATTTGTTGCTTTTATTGATTTTTAAAGGTCAATTGTATATCGCGTTAAAAATTCTCATTGCCATACCTCAAAGGTAAGTAGAAGTTTTTAAACTTTCAATAAAAAATGAAAGTTATTTTTTTGATGATGGTTTTTTGCAAATGAATTGCGAAAAAAATATTTTTTTAACTTTTATGAGGTATAAAATTAAGCTTTTAAGTTATTTTTTTTAAAAAATTAAGCTTATAAGGTTAAAACATTTTAATTGATTCACAGAACTGATAAAAGAATCTAAATTAGCTCAATTAACCCTTTATTTTTTAAAAATGAAAAAACTTACTTTTTTAAATTGTTTTAGATGGCAGAAAACCATTGCCTCTAATAACAATTTTTCTTTTTTACTGTTTTTTGTGCTGCTACTTTTTGTTTGTAGTAACACTGCTTCGGCTCAGGTAACTTCTTATTCGTTTACCCAAACAGCTAACACTTATGCACCTATTTCAGGTGGTACTGTACTTTGGACCGGTTATGATGGTTTTGATGACGAAACAGCAACAGTTACACTACCCAATTCGTTTGTATTTCAAGGTGTAACTTACACTTCAGTATTTGTAAGTGCTAACGGATATGTTTTATTCGGAAGCACAACCACAACCAATACTCCAATTTCGGCTGGTCGTAATGCTGTATCAGCTTTTGCAGCTGACTTAGATGCAAAAGCGGAAAGTGCTGGTACAGGCACTCCTGAAATCAGATGGGAACAAGTAGGCAATGAGTTTGTATTACAATGGGCAAATGTGTGTCGATATGCTGCTACAGGTGCAGGAGCTGCATCAGCTGAAAATTTGAATTTCCAAATTCGTTTGAACACGTCAACCGGTGCGATTAAAATTGTTTATGGAGCTTGTGTTGATAGAGTTACTCCATTAACTACAGTGTATCCACAAGTAGGTTTAGGAGGTGGTTCTGCTACTGTTTACAGTAATAGAACAATTGTTGAAGCTGGCGGCGATTGGATAAACTCTACTGCAGGTACAGCTAACAATGTAACAATGGCGATTAATGGTGCTACTATACCAAGTAACGGTTTAACTTATGCATGGGCACCACCAAGTTGTGTTGCACCTTCTGGATTAACTTCAGTTAATTCGCTGAACAGTGCTACCATTTCTTGGGTAGCTTCAGTTTCATCTCCTGCAAACGGATATGAATATGAAGTAAGAACCTCAGGTGCTGCAGGAAGCGGTGCTACCGGATTATTTACTAATGGAGCTATAAACGGACTTACTTTCCCATTGTCCGGCTTGAGTGCCAATACTACTTACACCTATTATGTAAGATCAGATTGTGGTTCGGGCGATTACAGTGGTTGGGCTTCAGCAAGTTTTTATACGGGGCATTGTATCCCGTCTTCCACTTCAAGTGCGACTTACATCAACAATTTCTCAACAACCGGTGGTTTAGCTAATATTTCAAACTTAGCTTCTGGTTATACAGCCACAGGATACCAAAATAATTATGCAACCGCAACAGTAAGTCAGTATCCAACCGGTACGATTAATTTTGCCTCTGATATTGTTGGTGGTTCAGTTGGTACTTGTATTTGGGTTGATTGGAATAATGATTTAGTATTTGATAATACTACTGAAAGAGTTTTTGCTACTACTGCTTATGGTAATAACCAAACTGGAAGTTTTGTTGTGCCAAATGGAACTGCTTTAGGTGATTACAGAATGAGAATTAGAATTGACTTCAACAATGCAACTCCGGATGCTTGTGCTAGTACAAATACAAGAACTGAAGCTGAAGATTACAAACTTACTGTAATTGCACAACCAGCTTGTTTAGCTCCTTCAGGGTTGACAGCGACAGCTAATACCGCTTTTACCGCCACTCTTAATTGGACAGCTTCTGTATCAACACCAAGTGAAGGTTATGACTATTATTTTTCTGCAACAAATACTGCTCCAACTGCAGGTTCTACACCATCAGGAAGTGTTGGTGCTGGTATTTTAACTGCTGTTATTTCTACAGGTTTGGCGCCAAGTACTACCTATTTTGTTTGGGTAAGAAGCAACTGTGGTTCAAGTGTTCTTAGTGATTGGACATCTATTGCAGTTAATTTTACTACACCATGTAACCCTCCAACAATTACCGGAACTACGCCGGGTTCAGTTTGTGGACAAGGGAGTGCCACTTTAGCCGCTACTTCAAGTGAAGGAATTGTTAGATGGTACGCAGCGAATACTGGTGGCGGATCGTTAGGAACAGGTGCGACATTTGCAACTCCAAACATCAATGCAACAACGTCTTATTGGGCTGAAGCTGCTGTAGTCGGAGCGACTCAAACTTCAGGAAAAGCAGCTCCTGCAACTGCAGCGACCACTTCTACAACCAATAACTGGGGTATTGTTTTCAATACAACAGCACCGGTTGAAGTACAAAGCGTTTCTGTTTATTCTACCACTGCCGGTACTATTAATATTAAGGTTACTAATGCCGCTTTAACGGAGTTATATTCAACTGGTAATATTGCAGTTGCAGCTGGTGGAACGACAACGCCAAATATTATTCCAATTAATTTCCCGGTTCCTGCAGGAAGCGGATACAGAATCTTAGTTAAAGCAACATCTGGAGTTAGTTTAATTCGTGATAATTCAGGTGTTACTTTCCCTTATAACGGAACTGATGGGGTGTTGAATGTTACTTCTTCAGAATGGGGAGGAACAACTACAGCCAATTATTACTATTTCTATGATGTAAAATATAGTGCTGTTTGTGCTTCAGCCAGAACGGAAGTTGTGGCAACAGTTACGACAGCTCCTGCATTAACTTTGAGCACAAATGCTACTTCTATTTGTCCGGGTGCAACATCAACAGCTGTAACAGTTGCAACAGGTGCAGCTGATTATGATACTTATGTTTGGTCACCATCTACAGGTGTTACAGGTGATGCTGTGAATGGTTGGTTATTTAATCCAACAGTGACAACTGCTTATACACTTACTGCTTCACAATCTTCAGGAGCGTTATGTCAAACAACTGCTACTGTTGCGGTAACTGTTGCAGCAGTGCCAATTGTCGCTGCATCTGCTACTGAAACGACTCTTTGTGAAGGAGCGCTTACAACACTGACCGCTAATCTTACTAAAGCTATCGGAACAGATACAACTTTAACGGTTCAAACAGAGCAGCCAACTGCATTTTGTAACCGTTGGGATCAGTATTGGAACCAAACTATCTTTACTGCTGCCGAATTGCAAGCTGCAGGGATAACAGCGGGTAACATTAATTCAATTGCTTACAATATTACTACTTTAGGGTCTGGAACCAATGTGACTAATTTCTCTGTTCGCATCGGAACAACTGCCAATACTACTTTGTCTGCTTTCCAAACAACAGGTTTAACAACTGTTTATGGTCCGGCTACTTATGCTCACGCTGTAGGAGTTAATACCATTACTTTTGATACACCATATGCTTGGGATGGTATTTCTAATATTGTTTTAGATATCAGACAAGACGGTGCAGATAGTACTAATAATGCCATTACCTATTATACAGCGACTGCTACCAATATGACAATTTCTGCTATTACCGGTACAGATTCAGCGGTAACGACACTTCAAGATCTTGTGGCGGCTACTACGGTAGTTCCAGCACCATCTGTAAGACGTTTGAATGTAGTTTTCGGAACCAGTACTTCTAATGTTAACTGGTCTTGGACACCGGGTGCCTTAACCGGTAGCCCAGTTTCAGTTGCTCCAACTGAGACAACAACCTATACTGTTACAGGAACTAATACTAGTACTGGTTGTTCAGCTCAAGCTGCAATAACTATAAACGTAAATTCAGCACCGGCTCCAACAGGAAATGCCGTACAAACTATAGAAGTTGCTAATGCATCTGAAGCTACGGTGGCTGATTTAGTAGTAGTAGGTAATAACATTGCTTGGTACGCTTCAGAAGAAGATGCTGTAGATGATGTAAACCAATTGGCATTGACTACTCAATTGACCAACGGTGCAACTTATTATGCAGTTCATACATCAGTTCAAGGTTGTAGAAGTGCTGCTTTTGCAGTTACAGTTACAGTAACTTTAGGAAACACTTCATTTGATTTGGCTGGATTAAAATACTATCCAAATCCGGTGACTAATGAGTTGAATTTAGAATACACAGGAAATATTGTTGCGATTGAAGTATACAATACTTTAGGTCAAAAAATAGCTTCTAAAAATGTGAATGAAATTTCAACGACTATCGATATGACTAACTTGGGCAGCGGTACTTACTTTGTGAAAGTACAAGCAGAAAACGCTTCAAGAACTATCAAAGTAATGAAAAACTAATCTTAGTTAATCACTATAGAGAAAAGCCACCTTTCGGTGGCTTTTTTGTTTTAAAAAGTATTGGGGCGTTACCCTTTGGGTCGGGCTTTCCGTTACAAGTCCTCGCTACGCTGTGGGCTTTTCACTACAATCCCTAACGCGGTTAAACTGCGTAAAAAAACCGAAGCGTTAACTCCGGTTTCTAATAATCTAACGATCTAATAATCCAACAATCTAAATTAATCCCGCGCGTTTCAACAAAGCTTCCGGCTTCGGTTCTTGTCCGCGAAAACGTTTGTATAATTCCATCGGTAATTCGGTTCCGCCTTTGGAAAGTACGTTGTCTTTGAATTTGGTAGCGACTTCAGTATTGAAAATGCCTTTTTCTTGAAAATACGCAAAAGCATCGGCGTCCAAAACTTCAGCCCATTTATAACTGTAATACCCCGAAGAATAACCACCTTGAAAAATATGTGAAAACGAAACGCTCATACAATTTTCGGCTACATCAGGATACAAAGTTGTGTTGTCCATGGCTGCTTTTTCAAAGGCTTTTACATTCTCTATCGTTTGTGGTTTCGCATGATAAGCCATGTCTAAAAGCCCAAAACTCAATTGACGTAAAGTGGCCATGCCTTCTAAGAAACTCGCACTTTCTTTGATTTTATCAACATATTGTTGCGGAATAATTTCGCCCGTTTCATAATGTTTGGCAAACAAAGCTAAGGCTTCCGGTTCGTAACACCAGTTTTCCATCACTTGGCTCGGCAATTCTACAAAATCCCAATATACAGAAGTTCCCGACAAACTCGGATAAGTCGTATTGGCTAACATGCCGTGTAACGCGTGTCCAAATTCATGGAACAAAGTGGTCACTTCGTTAAAGGTTAGGAGTGAAGGCTTCGTTTCTGTTGGTGGTGTAAAATTGCAAACGATAGAAACATGTGGTCTTTCGTTGATTCCATCCTTTATATACTGTGGTTTGAAAGAAGTCATCCAAGCACCGTTGCGTTTGCCTTTTCTTGGGAAAAAGTCGGAGTAGAAAACAGCCACTAATTTACCTTCAAAATCTAACACCTCAAAAGTTTGTACATCTTTGTGGTATTTATCTATGTCGAACACTTCTTTAAAAGTAATGCCGAATAGTTTTTCAGCTACTGTAAATGCTCCATTTAATACGTTTTCTAATTGGAAATAAGGTTTTAAAATCTCATCATCCAAACTGAATAGTTTTTGCTTTAATTTTTCTGAATAGTAAGCACCATCCCATTTCTCCAAACTTTCCAGTCCGTCTAATTCTTTGGCGAAAGCCGCTAGTTCGGCGAATTCTTTTTGGGCTGCCGGTTTTGCTTTATCCAATAAATCATTCAAAAACGATTGCACTTTTTTGGGATTTTGCGCCATACGTTCTTCTAAAACAAAATGCGAATGTGAGTTGTAGCCTAAGAGTTGCGCTCTTTCATGGCGTAATTTCACAATGTTTATTACATTTTCCTGATTGTCGTAATCGTTTTCCTGAAAGGCTTTTTTTCCGGCGGCGATAGCCATTTCTTTGCGTAGTTCTCGGTTATCGATATACGTTACAAAAGGCAAATAGCTTGGAAAATCTAAAGTAAACAGCCAACCTTCCATGTCATCAGCTTTGGCTAGGGAACGCGCCGTTTCTTTCGCACCATCAGGCAAACCTTTTAAATCGGCTTCATGGCTGATGTGTAATTTATAGCTGTTGGTTTCAGCCAAAACATTTTCGCCGAAAGTCAGTTTGAGTTTGGCCAAAACCTTGTCTATTTCGCGTAAAAGTTCTTTTTTTTCTTCGGAAAGTAAGGCGCCGTTTCGGGCAAAACTTTTGTATTTTTTGTCTAATAAAGTCGATTGTTCCGGTGTTAACGTCAAGTTTTCTTTTTGGTCGTGAACGGCTTTGACTCTTTTGAATAAATCCTCGTTCAGCGCAATATCGTTTCCAAACGCAGTCAATAAAGGCGACACATCCTGCGCTATTTTTTGTATTTCGTCACAAGTTTCCGCTGAATTTAAGTTGAAGAAAATAGAAGACAATCTATCCAATTCCTGACCGGAGAAATCCAAGGCTTCAATGGTGTTTTCAAAAGTTGGTGCTTCCGGATTGTTGGTTATCGCATCAATTTCGGCTCTGGCTTTGGCGATGTTTTCTTCGAAAGCCGGTTGGTAATCTTCGATTTTGATTTGTGAAAACGGTGCGGTATTGTGTTTGGTATTGAAATTTTGAGTAAGTATTTTCATTGCTCGCAAAGGCGCAAAGGCGCAAATTTTAAGTTAGTGTTCAATTTAAACAACTGTTTTTTTTAGCCCCGATAGCAGTGGAAATCCTTTTTATTGCTTTTAGAAAAATCCCTTTCCCGAAATTTCGGGACGCTCAGGGTGACAAAAGCGATAAAAAGATTGGAACGTATAGCGGGAAAAAGCTCCTAAAAAAGCTTCTATTTTTTCAGTTCATCGGATGATTTGTTCACCGATTCTTTTAGGCTTTCTTTGTATAAAATGATTTTGTCGAGTACGATTTTGTTATGACTTCCGATGATTTGTGCGGCTAAAATTCCGGCATTTTTGGCTCCATTTAGAGCTACAGTGGCTACAGGAACACCGCCCGGCATTTGTAAAATAGAAAGGATAGAATCCCATCCATCGATAGAATTGCTGGATTTTACCGGAACGCCAATCACGGGCAATGGAGACATAGAAGCAACCATTCCCGGCAAATGTGCAGCACCGCCGGCGCCGGCAATAATCACAGAAATCCCGCGATGATGGGCATTTTTGCTGAATTCAAATAATTTCTCGGGTGTTCTGTGTGCTGAAACGATATCGACTTCAGTTTGTATGTCAAAACCTTGAAGGATGTCGATGGCTTCTTGCATTACGGGTAAATCTGATTTTGAACCCATGATTATGGCTACTTTGCTCATTATATTTTGTTTCAAGTTTAATGTTTCAAGTTTTTAACTTCAACTGACCACTGCTTACTGACCACTGATCACTCTAATGCTATTCTTTACTTCTTCCGCAATTTTTCTCGCTTCAATCATATTTTCATTAACGATTGTTACGTGTCCCATTTTTCTAAACGGACGTGTTTCGCGTTTGCCGTAAATGTGTGGCGTTACGCCGTCAATCGCCATGATTTTTTCGATATTTTCGTAAACGACTTGTCCAGAAAAACCTTCTTCGCCAACCAAATTTACCATAATTCCGGCCACTTTGCTAGCGGTGTTTCCCAAAGGCAAATTCAATATGGCGCGCAAATGATTTTCAAATTGTGATGTGTAACTCGCTTCAATACTATAATGTCCTGAATTGTGCGGACGAGGCGCGACTTCATTCACCAGAATTTCATCGTCTGCCGTTTGGAACATTTCTACGGCAAGTAATCCAACGTGGTTGAAAGCTTTAGAAACTTGTAAGGCTATTTCGGTTGCTTTTTTTGCTACTTTATCATCAATTCGCGCCGGACAGATTACGTATTCCACTTGGTTGGCTTCGGGATGGAATTCCATTTCAACAACCGGATACGTTTTTACTTCACCTGAAACTGAACGAGCGACAATAACTGCCAATTCATTTTTAAAAGGAACCATTTGCTCCGCGATACATTCTACATCGGGTAAGTTGATTAAATCAATGGCTGAACGCACAATTTTTACACCGTTTCCATCGTAACCAAATTGGGCACATTTCCACACAAACGGCATCTCTACCGAAGTTTCGGTATCGCTCGATGTGACAGCATCTCTAAGAGCATTTAGGTCAACATAACGTTGGTGTGGTGAAGTTGGGATGTTGTTTTCAACATAGAAATCTTTCTGCTTTCCTTTGTTTTGAATCATTCGCAAGGTTTTTGGCGATGGAAAAACAGGTAAACCTTCGGCTTCTAATTTGTCCAATGCTTCTAAATTTACGTTCTCGATTTCAATCGTCAACAGATTGACCATTTTACCAAATTGGTACACCGTGTCAAAATCCATCAAATTTCCTATGAAAAATTGTGTGGCACCAAATTGTGATGGTGCTGCTGCGCTTGGGTCAAGGACATAAGTTTGGATGTCAAATTTACGGCTTTCGGACAAAATCATTTTGCCTAATTGTCCGCCGCCGAGTATGCCGAGTTTAAAATCGGAAGAGAAATAGTTCATTCGTTGTAGTTGTTGTGTGTTGTAGTTGTTTGCGCAAAGATAAGTAACATTTAAAAATTATCGCAATCGTTTTAATAGGTCTTTAACAGCAAAACGATAACCGGGCGTTTGGTTTTCGAATTCTCTGGAAAGTATAAGTTTCAGTTCTTCATTTATCCAAGAATATTTTTTGCCTAAATTATATAAAGCCCTCATCGAGTAAGCGGCATTGGCAGCTTTGTCGGTTTGAATTAGCCAATCCAAACAAGCTTCTGTGATTTTTTCTTCTTGGGTTTCGGTTAAGGTGATTTTTTTGCTTTTGGAAAGAAATAAACAAATTTTAGACAAAGAGCGAATCGCAGAAGGCGAAGTATAATGGGTTAAAGCAGCACAGAATTCCTCTTGAAACGGAATGAGAAGTTCCAAACGTTCTTCCAGAATCAATTCTAAAATCCAACACGCTTTATGGTGGTTTTTATCCTTAGTGTTGAAACTGATTTCGAACAAATCTTTTAAAGATTCAGGGTTTTGAAAAACAAAGTTCTTGTTGTCATCTCTGCTTTTTCGATGCGCTGTACTGTTGGCGATGGTTTTATAGTATTCCGGATTCATTTCGTAAATATACCAATTTTGCAAAAAAGTTAAAATACTTGCTACTTGATACTTAATACTTGCGTAAATTTGCACCTTATTTAAAAATCAAACCAAAATGATACACTTACACGATAAAACCTTCGAGCCGTTTATCTCTTCAGACGAAATTGATTTTGCTATTGCAAATATGGCCAAACAAATGGACGATGATTTTTTTGATGATGTTCCGGTTTTTGTGGGTGTTTTGAATGGCTCGTTTATGGTTTTGAGCGACTTGATGAAGAAATACCGCGGTATGTGCGAAGTGAGTTTTGTGAAAATGGCTTCCTATGAAGGAACAGAAACCACAAATGAAGTGAAACAATTGATCGGTTTGAACCAAGATTTAGAAGGCAGAACGGTTGTGATTGTAGAAGATATCGTCGATACCGGAAATACGGTTGAAGAACTGAAAGCGATTTTTAAAGAAAAAAAAGTAAAGCACTTGAAAATTGCGACTTTATTTTTCAAACCCGAAGCTTATAAAAAAGACATCAAAATTGATTACGTTGGGATTAGAATTCCAAATAAATTCATTGTAGGTTATGGTTTAGACTACGATGGTTTAGGAAGAAATTTACCGGACGTTTACCAATTGGCACAATAAAAAAGTTGTCGGTTGTCTGTTATTGGTTAAAATAACGATCGTAACAAACAGAATATTTAACTCATAATTTATAATTCATAACTACTAAAATGATCAACATCGTTCTTTTCGGAAAACCAGGTGCAGGAAAAGGCACACAAGCTGAATTTTTAAAAGGAAAATACAATTTAACCCATCTTTCAACCGGAGATATTTTTAGATACAATATTAAAAATGATACCGAATTAGGCCAATTAGCCAAAACCTTTATGGACAAAGGTGATTTGGTTCCCGATGAAGTGACGATACAAATGTTGCAAAGTGAAGTAGATAAAAACCCAACATGCGCCGGATTTTTATTTGACGGTTTCCCCAGAACGATTGCACAAGCGGAAGCTTTAGACAAATTTTTAGAATCAAAAGGCCAAAACATCACCGCTACGGTAGCTTTAGAAGCCGATGACAATATTTTAGTGGCTCGTTTGCTGGAAAGAGGTAAAACTTCGGGTAGACCTGATGATCAAGATGAGGAAAAAATCCGCAACAGATATCAGGAATACAATGAAAAAACCGCACCTTTGATGCATTATTACGACGCTCAAGGTAAATTTCATGCCGTGAATGGTATTGGTTCAATCGAAGAAGTAACACAGCGTTTAAGTAAAGTAATAGACAATTTATAATTGAAATTTTTGGTTAGCTGTTATATTCATAACGCATAACTTATAACGCATAACTCAAAATGGAGATACTCATCATTCTTTTTTTAATACTGTTAAATGGTGTTTTTTCGATGTCGGAAATCGCTTTGATTTCTGCGCGTAAAAATCGTTTGGAAACCGCAGCAAAAAAAGGAAATACTAATGCTAAAGTCGCTTTAGACTTAGCGAATTCACCCAATAAATTTTTATCCACAGTACAAATCGGAATTACCTTAATCGGAATTTTGACCGGTATATATTCAGGAGACAAAATCACAGCAGATGTTCAACTATTTGTAGAAAGTTTTGAAGCATTAAGACCTTATGGTCACAGTATAGCGGTTGGAATAGTTGTGGTTGTTTTGACGTTTTTCTCTCTGGTTTTAGGGGAATTGTTACCCAAACGAATCGGGTTGAATTACCCTGAAGCGATTGCTAAAGGAGTAGCGGTTCCGATGAAAATGGTTTCAATTGTCACGGCACCTTTTATTTGGTTGCTTACCATTTCGACTGAAGGAATATTGAAAATTCTTAAAATCAGACCAACTGCTGATGGAAAAGTAACCGAGGAAGAAATCAAAGCCATCATCAAAGAAGGTACTGAAGGCGGAGAAGTACAAGAGATTGAACAAGATATCGTGGAGCGTGTTTTCCACATTGGTGACCGAAAAGTAAACTCTTTGATGACACATAGAAAGTCAATAGTATATCTTTCTTATGACGATACCATTGAAGAATTAAAGGCTAAAGTTCTAAACGAATTGCACTCGGTTTATCCCGTATGTCACGAGAATTTAGATGATGTAGTTGGCATAGTTTTGCTCAAAGATTTGTTCGCCGGTTTTGAAAAAGGACCATTTGATTTAAAATCGATTACCAAAGATCCGGTCTATTTAATAGAACATACTTCTGCTTATAAAGCATTGGAGAATTTCAAAAAATCTAAAGTGCATTACGCTCTGGTAACCGATGAATATGGAGTTTTTCAAGGCATCATTACGTTGAATGACATTTTAGAAGCTTTGGTTGGTGATGCGGCTGATTTTTATGAAGATGAATTCAAATTAATCGCCCGTGAAGACGGAACATGGTTGGTTGACGGACATTATTCGTTACACGATTTCTTGACCTATTTCGATATGGATGATTTAATCAGCGATTATGATGTAACGACATTGAGCGGTTTGATCATGACCGAATTAGGCAATATACCAAAGACAGGTGAAAAACTCATCTGGAACAAATTTGAAATAGAAGTCATCGATATGGATGGCGTGAAGATTGATAAAGTGCTTGTGAAAGCAATTAAGGAATAGTTGATTTGATATTAAGAGGAGAATGTCCGGTGGACATTCGGTTTTATAGCCATTAATCTTAATCGGGATAATAAAAGAAAAGAAAAATGACAGAAGGTAACTTTGTAGACTACGTAAAAATATATGTTTCTTCCGGAAAAGGAGGAAAAGGTTCTTCGCATCTACACCGAGAAAAATTTATTGAAAAAGGCGGACCCGATGGTGGTGATGGTGGTCGCGGCGGCCATATTATATTAAAAGGAAATAAAAGCCTTTGGACGTTATTTCACTTAAAATTTGCGCGTCACGTCAAAGCCGGTCATGGTGGAGATGGCGGAAGTTCCAGAAGTACGGGTCATGATGGTGAAGATAAAATAATCGAAGTGCCATTGGGAACTGTTGTTCGCGATAAGGAAACCGATGAAATTTTATTCGAAATCACAGAAAACGGCGAAGAAAGAATTTTGATTAAAGGCGGAAAAGGCGGTTTGGGTAACTGGCATTTTAGAAGTTCGACGAATCAAACGCCAAGATATGCCCAACCGGGAATGCCGGCGGAAGAATTGGATGTAATTTTGGAATTAAAAGTCTTAGCCGATGTTGGTTTAGTAGGTTTCCCTAATGCCGGAAAATCGACTTTATTATCGGTGCTGACTTCTGCCAAACCAAAGATTGCTGATTATCCGTTTACTACGTTGAAACCGAATTTAGGAATCGTTGCTTACAGAGAATTCAAATCCTTTGTGATGGCGGATATTCCGGGAATTATAGAAGGCGCAGCCGAAGGAAAAGGTTTAGGGCATTACTTTTTGAGACATATTGAGCGTAACTCAACACTGTTGTTTTTGGTTCCTGCCGATGCGGATGACATCAAAAAAGAGTACGAGATTCTATTGGATGAGTTGCGTCGTTACAATCCGGAAATGTTAGATAAAGACCGTTTGATTGTCGTTTCCAAAAGCGATATGTTAGACGACGAATTGAAAGCGGAAATGCGCAAACAATTAGACAAAGACTTCAAAGGAATCCCTTATATGTTTATTTCTTCAGTTGCCAATCAAGGGTTGACAGAGTTGAAAGATAAACTTTGGGAAATGTTGAATGTTGATGCTGATGAACCCGAGAATAGTCATGGTATATAAATAGAAAATCCCGCTTTTTAGGCGGGTTTTTTATTCTTATTGGATTATGTCATTAGAATCTGTAACCAACTCCCAGTTTTATAAAATTGGCAGTTGTATTGTATTTTGTATCCGGAACACCTTCCGGAGTATTGCTCACTTTTATCGCATCATATTGAACTTGGGCAAACATTTTTTTGGTGAAATCAAAGGAAAAAGAAACATTGAAATTGAACCCGCTTAAACTCTCTGATTCATTGAAACTGATTATTTCTTCACCTGTATTACCATTTCCAGTCGTGCTGAATTGCATAAAAGTATAGCCTAAACCAAGTGCAGGATGTAATCTTGGAATGCCTTTTAATTTGAGTTCACCAAATATTCGAGGTTGAAAATTATAATTTTTGGTTTTAAAACCAATATCTGGTTCGTCATAAGTCAAATAATTCGCGTTTAAGGAAACCCCAAAGGCAAAATTTTCCTTGTCTGAAAATCTATATTTAATTCCAACATCAACTAAACCATCATAATTGCTTATAAAGTTGTCGCCGGATGGAATTGGGTAATTCAGTTCAATAGAAGTTTTTTCTTGTGAGAAGGCTTGCAAAGCAGAAAACAAAAGTAATGAAGAGATAATTTTTTTCATATGTAAGGTTTATTGGGCTAAAGTAAAAAAATAATTTTTAAAGAGAAACCTTATGCTATTCGTGTTGAATAATTAAATACTATTTGCAATCACTATATCGTTGTAGTTTTTTAACAAAATTTTAAAATCATTTGCTCAAAAAAAAGTATCTTCGCAGTCGTTTTTAGAATATTTGATATAACAAGTATTTTGTCAGATAGACTATTAACATTCAAACTATTAACTTTATAACATTACAATGAAGAAAATTATTTTATCCTTGATTGCAGCCATTATGCTTGTTCCATCGAGTGTTAAAGCTGACGAAGGAATGTGGTTTTTGATGTTTATCGAAAGATTAAATCAAAGAGACATGCAAAAAATGGGCTTGCAATTGACAGCCGAAGAAATTTACAGTATCAATAATCACAGTTTGAAAGATGCAATCGTGCAATTCAACGGAGGTTGTACTGCGGAAATTATTTCTAAAGACGGTTTGGTTTTAACCAATCACCACTGTGGTTATGATGCGATTGCAGAATTATCTACTGCTGAGAAAAACTTGTTAAAAGACGGTTTTTGGGCAGAAAGTAGAAAAGCTGAAATCAAACCGGCCAGTTTATTTGTTCGTTTCTTCGTAAGAATGGATGACTGTACCAAACGTATTTTGGCAGTTGTTACTCCCGGAATGAGCGAAGCTGACAGAGAAAAAGCTATCAATGCTGAAATCGCTAAAATTGAAAAAGAAAACAATGCCGGTGGCAAATACACCGTTTCTGTTCGTCCTTTTTTCCAAGGCAATGAATATTACTATTTTGTTTACCAAGATTACAAAGACGTTCGTTTGGTAGGAACACCACCGGAAAGTTTAGGGAAATTTGGTGGAGATACTGACAACTGGGAATGGCCACGTCACACTGCCGATTTCTCTATGTTTAGAGTATATGCAGACAAAGATGGTAATCCTGCAGATTATTCAGAAAGTAACGTTCCATTACAACCAAAACACTATTTACCGGTTAACATTAATGGTGTAAAAGAGAATGACTTTGCTATGATTTTAGGTTATCCGGGTAGAACTAACCGTTGGATGCCAGCTGGCGGAATTGAGCAAAACGTAAAATTTGCTTATCCTGCTTGGGTTGAAGGTGCCAAAACCGGAATGGACAATATGAAAAAATACATGGACCAAAGTGATGCTTTGAACTTGGTTTATGCTTCAAAATATGCTTCAACGGCTAACTACTGGAAAAACCGTCAAGGTATGATTGATGCTTTGACCAAATTTGGTACAGCCAAAACTAAAGCCGCACAAGAAACTAAATTCAATACTTGGGCTAATAAACCGGCTAACAAAGCTAAATACGGTAACGTAGTTTCCAATATCAATAAGTATTATGCGTTAACTAATGAGAAGTCGAGACATGATAGCTATTTAACGCAATTGTTCAGAACGACTTCTTTTGGAACTATCGGAAGAACTTTGGGAAGACAATTAGAGAATTATGTTAAAGCTGATGCTGCTAAACGTGCTCAAATGGCTCCGGCTATTGAGGAAATGGCAACAGAAATGTACAAAGAATTACACATTCCGGCTGAAAGAGATTTATTGGCCGCACAATTGAAAGTGTATGCTACTAAATCAACCGGTTATGCGATTGCGCCTGCGGTTAAAAAGATTGCTGAAGAAAACAACAACGACTTTACTAAATATGTAAACGCGGCTTTCGACATGAGTATTTTTACTTCATTGGACAGAATTAAAGCTTTCTTGGTAATTCCAAGTCAAGGTGCTTTGGAAAACGATCCTTTGTATGGACTTTCAAATGATATGGTAGCTCATTTCAATACTAAATCAGAGGAAATTACTAAAGCTCAAAATGATTATAGTGCTTCTTTCCGTTTATTGGTAGAAGGTTTAAGAGAATCAAAAATTGGTTCAATCAAATATCCTGATGCTAACTCAACCATGCGTTTGACTTACGGAAAAGTACGTTCGTTACCGGCTGACAAACGCAATGATGCTAAAATCAACAACTACACTACGCTTGACGGTCAAGTAAAGAAATACAAAAAAGGAGATCAAGAATTTGATTTGCCGGTAAAAGTTTTGGAAATGAACAAAGCTAAAAACTACGGTAGATTTGCTGATAAAGACGGAAGTCTACACGTGAATTTCTTAACGGATAATGACATTACAGGAGGAAATTCAGGTTCACCGGTATTGAACGGTAAAGGAGAATTGATTGGTTTGGCTTTCGACGGAAATATCGAAGCGATGGCCGGAGACGTTATCTTTGACAGTAAATTACAAAGAACCATCAACGTTGATATCCGTTATGTATTATGGGTAATTGAGAATTTCTCTGGAGCTAAGCACATCGTTGACGAGATGACTTTAGTGAAATAATTTCATTTAGTTTATATATTAAAAAACGTCCCGAGTAATTGGGACGTTTTTTTTTATTCGCTAACATTGATTCTGATGCCTTTGGTATGACTAGTGAATTCGGGCGCATACATACTTTCTATGGATGTAATTCCGTTAGAAAAATCGCCTTTGTTGTTTACTCTAATGTCATATTCAATCACATAAGTTCCTTTGTTTAGATTATCAAAAAAGAAATGTGTTGCAGCGTCTTTTGTGCTTTTATAGTAGCTGGTTCTTTCTTTCCATTCGTATTTCGAAAGTACGTCAACCGGTTCAAAGCAAGAAGCTCTCATGTCTTTTAAATGAATAAATTCCATGTCTTCTTTGGTTTCAATTACCAATCGTACGGTTATTAAATCGCCAATTTTCAGAGGGTTTTTGGATGTGATTTTTTCCAATTGTTGACCGTTATTCGTATTTTTCTTCAGGTACAGTTCTTTTGCTACTGTCATGGCCGCTTTGTCACTCGATTTTATTTGGTCTAAATCTTCAAAGTATTGCCAATAAATGCCGCCATAATTAGGTACTTTCGAATTATTCTCAAAAGAAATATTTGCCATATCATTACTGATTTCATCGGCTTTCCAATTCATTTTTACATAACCGGTTTCGGCTTCTTTTTCGTTTTCTGCCAGTTTTGAGGTTAGGATTTTGTTGTTGCCAATTTTTATTTTAGTATTGTCTTTTACCGATAACCAATCGCTTCCCTGGTATAACAAGGCATAAATCGCTTCAGTTGTGGCTTTGGTGGTATTCCAACTTTTGGTTTGTTTGTTTTTCAAAAGCCAAACTTTCATCGCGTCGATAGATTTGTTGTCATCGGTTATTTCAGTGAATACTTCTATTAATAGTGTTTGGGTTTCTATTGGTGATTGATACCAATACCAACCGGCTTTATTTTCAATCCAATACATGCCTGAATCTTCATTTGTGGCTGAAGTTTCTTTGAGGCTTTCGATGATTTTTTTGGCAGTATTTTTATCTCCGAATCGATTCAAAATCATTGCAGCCAATCCTTTGTTGTAAATTGAATAAGTCAGCCAATCTGTTTTTACCACTTCCAATTGTTTAGTAGCAATGGCTTTTGCTTTTTCATTCATCGGATTACTTTCCAAATAAAAAGTTCTCATGTACAAATAGTGCAAATCAGCGTATTGCGTATTCCAGATTTTATAATCTTTAGAGATACTATTATTATCCAAGTATTTACTATCTAAATAATCAATGGCCTTTTTTGTAATCTCAGTGAAACTATCGATAGTTTCTTTTTTAATCTTTAATTTTTGAAGATGTCCTAATCCGCTAACGATATGTCTGGTAATGTATTCGTTTTCATTTCCATCTTCAAACCAAGCAAAGCCGCCGGAAGGTTTTTGTTTTTCTTTTAATTTTTTGAGAATGGCTTCTTCATTAGATTTTGTTTTTTCTAAATCGAATAGCGTTGCCATATTCTTTTTCTTTTCTTCTTCGCTTTGCGCATCATTTATCCAAGGTGTTTCGGCTAAAAGCAACGATTTGAGTTCTTCGTTTTGTTCCAATTTGGAAATTGGTTTCCCTGATTTTTTCCATTGTTCAAAAACGCTGGCAATTTTTGGATTACTATTGATAATCTCTGAAGCCAATACATTAGCATAGTATTTGGAAAACAATTGCTCGGCACAATCATGCTCATATTCCATCAAATACGGTAAGGATTGAATAGCAATCCAAGTTGGATTACTGGTGTATTCCAAAGTAAACAAATGATGACGAAGTGTAGTGGAAGTGTTGTTTTTTAAATTGGTCAGCACATATTCTTTTTTGCTGTGTTCTCTCATCCAAACCGGAATGGTTTCGGTCACCAAAATGTTATTGGTAAGCACTGGTAAAGCACTTTCTTCTCCGTCGGAATAATTTCCTGCTTTGGCAATTACTTTGTATTGCAATCCTTGTAAACCTTGCGGAATGGTTATTTTCCAACTCACAACACTATTGCCCGAAGGCGTAATGGTAAAGTTGCGAAAGGCATTACTATTCATCGTTTTAGCGTCGATGTTTTCCATAGTTGTTGCGTCAAAGAGTTGCAAGATGGCCATTCCGGTTTTGAGTTCAGAAGTTAAATTAGCCACTTTTGCCGAAATAACGATAGTGTCATTTTCTCTAAAAAAGCGCGGCATATTAGGGAAAACCATTAATTCTTTTTGGGTTACCACACTTTTTTCTAAATAGCCTGAAAGTGCTTTTTTATTGTGAGCCAATAAGCGAAATTTCCATTCGGTCAGTTCTTCGGGTGCATTGAATTTGAAACTTATTTTTCCTTCTTTATCGGTGCGAATTTGTGGAAAGAAGAAAGCGGTTTCGTTTCTGTTGGTTCGTGTTTTTATTTTGGTTAAATCTTCTATGGTTTTTTTGGTACTAATGATAATTACACCATTGCTTCCTCTGTTTCCGAAAATAGCTGTAGCCGCTGCATCTTTTAATACTTTAGCCTCTGCAATGTCGTTCGGATTTAATTTTAAAAATTCTTCTCTTGTTATTGGAACGCCATCCACTACATACAATGGTTCTGAATTGGCAGTAATGGAACCAATGCCTCTGATTACAATACTACTTCCGCTTCCCGGCGAACCTGACCCGCTAGTTATGTTTAAACCGGCTATTTGACCTTGTAATGTTTGAATAAATGATGTATTTGGATAGTTTTCAATAATTTCAGAATTAATAGTAGTTTGAGCAACCGTAGTATGTGCTTTTTTGGTTGAAAAATATCCCTCTACTACAACTTCATCTAATGTCATGCCATCTATCAATTTGACATTTATTTCGTTTGTATTTACGGTTACAATTCTATTATTATAACCTGTAAAAGAAACAGTTAATACTTCTCCAAAGGCAGCTTCAATTTCGTAATAGCCATCGAAGTCTGCTTGTGTACTTCTGTTAGTTCCCTTTACTACTATGCTCGCTCCCGGTAAAGGTCCGATTCTATCCGAAACAATACCTGTTATTAGTTTGGAGTTGGCTGGTTTTTTTGCTTTTTTGGTAATTTGTTTTTGGTATTCCTTAAGAACACTTGGACTATTGGTATTGTTAATGTCAAAACCGAACCACATTAGTTGTGTACGTTCATTTTGGTATTCAAATCTTTTATTGTTTTGATTTGAATAATTTAAGCGAAAATATTCCATTCCGCTGCTGAGTTCCGTTTTGCCATAGTAATTATGGTATATTCTTTCGTTATTTTTCAAGTTACTCCATTGAGTAGTTTTAAATTGATCTAATGAAGCGTCATACATAGAAGCTAAGACTTCGGCTTCAATTTTAGCATTGTTTTCTTTGATCTTGAAAGACCAATTTTCTTCTTTTCCTGGTTCTAATTTACTTCTGAAGCTTTCGATTTCGAAACTAATTTTTGGAACATCTTCTTTAAGTACAATTATTTTATCTGTTTTAAAATATTGATTTTCAAAAATGTTTTCTAGGGTTAATTTAAATCCTTTGCGCACATAACTTGCAATCGGTATTCTAATTTCTTGTTGGTGGTTTTTCACCGTAATATTATTTTCGTAAATGAGACTGTCTTTAAAATGAGCACTAACCGAAAGATTTAGTTCAGGTAAAGCAGTTTTAATCAATATCTTGGCAAAGCCATCTTTTATCGTATTTTCGTTGAGTTGTTCGATTGTTACCAAACTGTTTTCAGGAAAATTATTAGCTTTTTTTTGGAAGAGTAGAAAATCAGTTGAGGTTTCAATCGGATTATTGAATTTATCATTGGATGAAAAAACTACTTTGTAATGCCCTGATTTATAATTAGAAATAAAATTTAATGGCACCGATTTTTCCTTTGCAGTGTTGGTTTTTTTTGTGTAGACCAAAATTCCATTGGTGTTTTTCTCAGTTGCTTCCTCGTTGTTTTCATAAGGAAATAGTTTTTCAAAATCTGAATCAGAAATAGATTTTATTTCCGGTTGACTGAAAACTCTTTTTTTGAATTTATTATGAAATGCTTTCTGATAATATATTTTTATTTCTCCTTCTACGGGAACGAATTGATTATTGAGGTTAGTACTATTGATTACGATGCTTTCTTTCTCGTTCGAATTCACAAAGTAAGGAAGGATTGCGTCTAAATTTAAAGTGTGATAACCTACTTTAACAATTGTATTTGCCGAGTGAGTTTCTCCGTTATTATCAGTTACATCGGCTGTGATTACATAGCTGAAAATAGGCAGGTTTTCTTTGGTATAATCTTTAGCCGGAATGGCTTCGAATTCAATATTAAATTTACCATCAGCATCGGTTTTTGTTTCTGATGAAACTAGGGTTTCTTCATCATTTGACCAATCATCTTTCCAATTGTTGAACGATTTTCTTTCAACAGTATAAGTTACTTTAGCATCGGATATTTTACTTCCCGCAAAGGCTTTTGCTATTCCGACAACTTTTATTTTTTGTTTTACGGTATAGGTTTCTGTAACGGGTTCAAATTTGGTTTCAAACTTAGGGCGTTTGTATTCTTCTACACTAAAATAGTTGTAAGAGTCATTCATTTCTCCATTGTCCCAAATAGGATGCTCTTCCAATAACGAATTGTAAAGTGCATCTTTTTCGTAATCATCAGGTTCTTCAATACTTAGGCTGTATTGTCCGGTTAAGCCATTTTTTGGCAGTACAAATTCGCCAACAAAAGATCCAAATTCATTAGTGGTTAGTTCAAATGATTTGAATTCGTCTCCATTGGCATCTTCTACAATAACTTTTACTAAAAAGTTAGGCAATATTCTTTGTTCATTATACAACATTTGCGTCGCAATGCCTTTGAAATACACAGTTTGCCCTGGACGATAAATCGCTCTGTCGATATAGAAATTTACTTTAGCTTCAATTTCAGATTCGTAATCTGTATAATAGTTTCTGATATAGTTGCCGAGTACTTGAATAGTGTCATTTTGATGGATTACTACTATTTTTTTATCTTGAAACTTATAGTCTTTCTTTTGAAGGTCAAGTTGAAAAAAGGCTATTCCCTTATCGTTTGTTTTTAAATTGAAATCATCGCTTTTTATCTGACAATTGGCAATTGGATGTCCTGTTTTTCTATGAATAGTTTGGAAATATAATTTATTGTCGTTTTGGTAGTTTAACAACGTTGTATTTGTTACTGTGATTTTTCTGTAAGTTAATTTCGATTTCGTTTCGCCCAAGTCTTCAATTAAAACAATATAATTGCCCAATTCTAGTTCGGGAAGAAGAACCTCTGTGCTGTAGTTGAAATAATCTTTTTGGTTTGGCAAATAGTATTTCTGAGCGATATATTTTTTGTTCTTTGATTTGTAACTTGCTGCGATACTATCATTGGTAAAATCGATATGGAAAATTTTACTGTTTACTTTGTAAAATGAAATCTGAATTGAATCTACATTTTTGAAGCGAATTAGAGCTCTGGTCTTTTCTTTTTCATAAGTATATTGGAGCATGTTTAGATCAAGTTCTTTCGAGATTATCCAATTTTTTTGATGTATTGCATTTTTTACAGCGTTTGATTTGTTTTGAATTGCTATAATACTGTCTAGAATAGTAATGGCTTTAGCGTTATAATTTTTAGAATCTTTTTTTGAGGCTAAATTTTTATATAGTATAGCTTTCTCAAGTTGGATTTTTTGAGTTAAATAGGTGTCTTTTGATTGTTTTTGTAAATTGTCAAGTCTTTTTAAAAGGGCATAGTCTTTTCTGATTATATACTTGTTGCAGAACAAGAGACGATCTAATTCGAGTTCGGAAGGAGTGTTTTTCAGATGGGCTTTTTGGAATAAGAGGAGAACTTTTGAGACAGATCTACTTTTTATACTATCCAGTTTCAACGAATTAAATTCTTCATTCGTCCCTAATAAATTCATATTGTATTTTGAAAGTTGGAAATTTGGCATTTCCCATTGGTTGGCTTTTTGAATATAATGATCAATATTCGCCTGAATTAAATAATCGTATAATGTAGCGTTGTTGAATTTTTCTATTAGGAAGTAATCAAAAATGGGTTCATATTGATTTAAGGGTGTTTTTTTTAATACTTCAACTTTTTTTAAAGTATTCTTGTAGGCGCTGTCTATTTGACTTTCAAAATCATTCAAACTCCAAGTGATAAAATCTTTGATTTCAATTGTGTCTCGTTTAGTACGACTGTAGACTTTATTTTGATTTTCATCTAGGTATGATTTTAAGCATCGTGCATAAATCAAATTAAGTATTGCTTTTGTTGCGATAGGTGCTTTAGAGATTCTTTTTTGAAGATTGGTGATTACTTTTCTTTGTGCATCTTCTTCCAAAGTCAACATGTATTTTGAAGTATAAAAAAATGTTTTTATTAGTTGTACTTCATTTTTGGTGCTAGTAGCTTTAGATTGAATTTTTGTTACTATTGCATTGGCAGATTTTATTTTTCCTTCATTCTCAAGTTGAATTACCTTGTCCCAATTTTTCTCAAAATCTTGTGCAAAACCAGATGAATAGATAAAGAATAAAAAGATGGTGTATATATGCTTCATAAATAAAAGTATTTTTTCTCTATTGTATAGAGTGTGAAAATTTAAAAAAGGTTGGAAAGCTTTTAAAGATTCTCTAAAGTAGTATTTTTTGAAAGATTTTAATTAGATTTTATCTTGATTATCCATAAAAAAAACGCTTCAATTATTTGAAGCGTTTTTTTATTATTACAATTTCTTGTTTTCTAATGAATCAATTTCTTTTTAACTACCATATCATTTTCGAGTGTAATTTCGGCGATATAAATACCATTTGGATAATTAAAACTATCTGAAAATTGTCTGGTGACATTCGCTAATTTATAGCGATTAATCAGTTTGCCGGAAATATCATAGATTTTTATAGATTTGATAAATTCGCTTGACTCGACTCTGATTACATTATTGATAATTGAAGCTTGAGTGTTACTGTTGTCCGGATTGTTTACCCCAAGAGTATTCGTAACATATACAATTTCAAATCGATTTTCAAAAGTACCGGCAACAGCATTAAAGGTATAAGGACTTTGTTTGATATTGTGGTCAATGCCCAATAAATTATCTCTTAAGTAAATGGTTTGGTCGCCTAAAAACAATCCGTCTAATTCATCAACTGCTATAGAATACATCCCTGGATTAGTAATTTTATAGCCTAAAGGCACTACGTCATTTTGATCAAATGGTAATCCTCTACCTTGAATCGCTAAACTTTTATCTCCTAAGATAGAATACAGATTTACTTCATTGTTTGTAAAGCTAACCCCGTCGTAATAAGTGTCAAGACCATTTGTTGCTTCGGCTTTGTAATTGACCATCATTTGACGGAATGTAGTATTGCTGTAGATGTTTAGCCAAATTCTATTGTTTTCAGAGCTATTTTCAGAGGAAGTTGTGGCGTTTGATGATCTGAAAAATTGATGGTTATCATTCGTTACGCGCATGCTGTTGTTGAATGTAATGTTTCCATCAGCATAAGCCTGTGCAAAGAAACCTTGACCTGCAGCAATTTTTCCGTTTGGTCTTAGACTCATATTAGAAGGGTCTGTTGAGGGAGCTGTTCCAACGCCACCGGAGAGATTCCAACTTCCATAATCTAAAACATTGTAAGGACCGGTTCCGCTGTATAATGTAACTGAGGTCCAAAAGAATATTGTTCCGCCCAATTCTGAATTGTTTTCAGGAAGGTTTGTAGGCAATACACCATACGTTAAAAACTTTTCTGCATCAATCGCACTTGGATAAGGATTTGCGAGTAAAACAGTGTTGCCAGGTCCTGTCGAACTTGAGTCAAAACTATCAACAGGAACGGTTACTACACCATTTCCTGGAGTACCTTGATATACAAAATCTATAGTTCCGGTTCCGGTGCTGAAAGGAGCTATGTTACGAACTCTTGCAATAAAACCTTGACCGGGAGAAACACTTGATAAAGCCATCCAAGCACCATCTAAAGTACCAGACTGCCATCTGTATCTTAAATCAAATTGATTTGGTATTTGGCTAAAAACATTTTCAACTACCGGTGAACCCCAATATACATAAGCCCAACGTGTCACTGGTCTGGTGGTACGCGTATAGGAAATGTGTCCTGTATTTACCGCACTGTCATTATGCTGTACTAAACTGGCATTGTTTTGAATTGTAAAGTTTGCCGTAGGATTTACATTGACAAAATCGGTAACTGTGATGTTGTTTGAGGAATTAATGAGTAGACTTGAATTAGCTAAAATGCTAAGACTGTAGGCAAAAGCTTCATAATTAGTTCCTGAAATAACAGGTTTATTGGTAACGTTTGGTATGATGACACAATTAGTGTTGTCAGGAACGCCATTTGGTGTCCAGTTCAAATCATTTTCCCATGCAGTACTCGCAGAACCATTCCATAATTTTCCAAATGAAGTGACCTCAATACAATTACTAAAAGCAGTACAGCTTACGCCATTGAGTGTTGAAGTTACTCTTAGTTGAAAGTAAGTAGTTTGTGTTACTGGTGGTGAGTCAAATGCTTGAGTTACTGCACCCGAAATATCATTCCATGGACCAGAACAACCAGTCGTGCTACTTTGCCATTGATAGGTCAATGTACTTGTGCCAGTTGCCGGTGTTACTATAGTAAAAGCACTTGGATTATCAATAGTATTACAAACATTTTGATTTCCGGCAATTACAGTAGGCGTTACCTCGTTAACAAAAACGGTGACGAAATTTGAGTTTGCAGAACAATTATTTCCATTTAATGTGGCAGTTGCGACTCTTCTGAAAAAGGTATTTTGATATATTGGCCCTGGTTCATCATAATCTGGATTAGTGGCTCCAATAATATTAGTCCAAGGTCCAGCACCTCCCGAAGTACTTATTTGCCATTGATACTGAAGCCCGGTTCCTGTACCCGGAGTTTCGGTAAATGCTGTTGGATTTCCACCATAACAAACGGTTCTGTTCCCGCTAATGGTTCCGGGAGTAACCGAATTAATTGTTACAGTAATACAGTTACTGCTTGCAGAACATTCTACAAGATTTAACAATGAATAGGTAATTCTTCGATAATAAGTGGTTACTAATAAACCGGCCGGAGCATCATAAGTCGTACCTGTTGCACCACCAATTGTATTCCATCCACTTGAGCATCCTTCTGTACTAGATTGCCATTCATAACGAAGTGTTCCTGATCCTGTTGAAGGTGTAATCACGGTAAATGCCGCTGGGTTATTTCCACAGAGGGTTTGGTCTGAACCAATTGTCCCGCCAGTCACGTTGTTGATGGTTATAGTAATACAGTTGCTGTAAGCAGAACAATTAACTCCATTCAATAAATAAGTAACTTTTCTTCTGTAATAAGTTGTTACTGTCAATCCGGAAGGAACGGTGTAAGTTGCATTATTTCCATTAATAGTGATGTCATTAAAATCAGAGTTGCAATCGGTAGTACTAATTTCCCATTGGTAAGTTCTTACGCCACCGCCTGTTGCATCCACACTAGTAAAGGCGACTGGTATTCCACTAGAACAAATAGTTTGATTCCCGGCTATGCTACCTGGATTAATATTGTTTACAGTTATAATTATTGGTGTGGTGCTTTGTGAACAAGTAGCACCATTAGTGTTGTAAGTAACTCCTGTAGTAACTGGAGGTGTTGGTCCAGTGGTTACATAAGTCGCCGTTCTTATAAACCAAGTTGTAGTTGTTAATCCAGATGGAGCATATATTGCGATATTAGATGAAGGGATTGGCGAATATGAACCTGCCAAACCTGTTGTACTACTTTGCCATTCGTATGTTAACGTTCCTGATCCTGTAGGTGCTGTTTGTGTAAAAGCTATAGGATTTGAACCACTACAAATAGTTTGATTAGCTGCAATAGTTCCAGCAGTGACTGCTGGTGCTACGCTAATAGTTACAGATATAGGTGTTCCTGTACAACCATTAGAAACCGGAGTAATGGTGTATATTACATTTTGAGTTGTTGCCGAGTTATTAACTAAAGTGTTATTGATGATATAGTTTCCGCCCACACCTATTGATCCGGAACCGGAAGTGTTATCTCCTGTAATATTAGGATTGTTATTAACAGTCCAGTTAAAAGTTGTAGTATTACCTGAATCTTGAATATTTCCTCTAACTTCTATACCTGCACTGCTGTTGCTGCAAATTGTCGAGCTTGGAACAGTTGCAGTTGCTCTCGGGGTTGGGCGAATAGTTACGTTAATAGTATAGGATTGTAAAGTACATATAACTGCTCCTGTAGCATTATAGTCATATACATAAGGTGTTATTACAACAGGACTTATTACCGTTACATCACTGGTGTTTTGCGCTGTTAATGGACCAATACTGGCTGATGAGTCTCTAAAGATTCCAAAGAAATACGATCCTCCTGTTGACCCAACAGGTCCACCAGTGGCCGGAGTTATGTTAGCAGCATTTGCTGTCCATCCATAACGAACAGCAGAAAATGAAAAATGAGAAGAAAGGACCGTTGGTGTAAAAGAGCTGCCAGGACATAAGATACCGGGTAGATTGTTATAATTTGTTGTAATACTACCGTTATCTGCCGGTTGAATTACAACGAAATTACTAGTTACACTACCACATAGATTGCTTACTATAAGCCTGTAGTATGTATTATTTGCTCCAAATAAAGGGATGGGGGCCGGTTGATAGGAATTGTTGGTTTGCCCTGCAATGTTAGTGTAGGTTACATTATTAGGGCTACTTTGCCATTGATAGGTATAAACCCCTGATCCGCCCGATGGAGGCGTAGTAATAGTCAATGCATTTGGAGTAGATACAAGACAGGCTGTTTGATTTGTGCCAATAACCGGTGCTACTAATGGAGCATAAACATTTACTGTAGCAATACCCGAGTTGGAACATCCATTACTTGCAGTTACTGAAATACTAAATATCGTTGTTTGTGTTGTAGATTGTGAATGCTGTAAAGTTCCTGTAATAGGATTAGTAGAAACAGGTGGGCCACCTACTGTTCCAATTCCCGTGATATTAGCATTATTTCTAGTCCAAGAAAAGGACGTTCCTGCTAAACTATTCGAGCTGCTCATAGTGATACTACTAATTGCTGTATTATTACAAATGCTCTGTAGGTTATTTGTTATCGTTAATTGCGGTTTAGGTTTAACAATTACTTGTACAGTTGTGCTAGAACTACATCCATCAACTGTTGCAGTAATTGTAAAAGTTTCAGTCACATCACTACTAGTAAAGTTCTCTAAAGTACCGCTGATACTAGTCCCTGAACCGCTAGTTGGCATACCAATTAATGACGAGATTCTTGACCAACCAAAAATGGTGCCTGCAACGTTTGAAGAATAAGTAATTGGATTTATAGCAACACCTCCGCACAAAGTTTGAGTAGCAGGATTTACGACTGTTATGATTGGTTTTGGTTTTACAGTGATTGTAGCTGTTCCCAATGAGTTAATAGTGCAACCATTTGCGGTAGCG